>JBAYRM010000038.1:0-14860 GCA_041676665.1 Trueperaceae bacterium | reverse complement strand
GAGAACCGCTTCGTTGGCATGAAGTCGCGCGGCTGCTACGAGACGCCGGGCGGCACGCTGCTCTTCCACGCCCACAAGGCCGTCGAGTCGCTCACGCTCGACCGCCAAGTGCTGCAACTGCGCGACGAGCTGGCACCCCGCTACGCCGCGGCCGTCTACAACGGCTTCTGGTACGCCCCCGAGCGCGAGGCCATGCAGCGGCTCCTCGACGACATCCAGCAGCCCGTAACCGGCGAAGCGCGCGTCAAGCTGTTCAAGGGCAGCGTGTCGGTACTCGGCCGCCGCTCGCCCAACTCGCTCTACCGCGAGGACGTCGTTACCTTCGAGGAAGACCACGTGTACGACCAGGCAGACGCCGACGGCTTCATCAAGCTCAACGCCCTGCGCCTCCGCATCCGCAACCAGCTCAGCGCCTCCAAGGCGCCCACCCACTAGGCGGCGGGCCAACTGTGGCGCAGAGCGCTGTCCTCCCCAGCCGACCCGGCAACGGTTTCACTTCGCCCCGCATGCGGGGCGCCACCAGCGCCGACGCCAGCAGGCTGGCCGCACTGTGGGCCCGCGCACGGCCCGGCGCCGGCGTCGGTACAGCCGACCTACGCGAGTGGCTGGCGTCCGGACGCGCGCTGCTGCTGGAAGACGCCAGTGGAGCCGCCCTGGCCGCACTGCGCTACCGCGAGGAGGACGGCGGCTGGCGCGTGGAGCCCATAGTGACCGACCCCGACCAGCGCGGCCAGGGCTTCGGGCGCTGGCTCATGACCACCCTCGAGGCTGGCGCCATCCGCGAGAACGTGGCGTTCCTCGCGCTCTCCGTCGAGGCGCCCTCTACCCTTTCCTACTACCGCCGCCTGGGTTACAGGCCGGTCGGCGACAACGAGCTTGAGCTGCGCAAGCGCGTGGGCGGCATGTGGCAGCAGCAGGAGCTGGATTAACGTGAGCGCTAAAGAGGACGACACCAACAAGCAGTCAACCAGCAGCGACCAACCTGAAGAGCGCATGTGGGGCGGCCGCTTCGCCGAGCCCACCGACGCCCTCGTGCAGCGCATGAACGCCTCTATCGGGGTCGACCAGGCCATGGCCACCGACGACCTGGTCGGTTCCATAGCGCACGCCACCATGCTCACCGAGCAAGGCATCCTCAGCGCCGCCGAGGGCGCCGCCATCGTGGCGGGCCTGAACGACCTGCTGGAGGACGCACGCGCCGGCAGGCTCGAGTACACGGTAGAGCTGGAAGACATCCACATGAACCTCGAGAAGCTCCTCACCGACCGCATCGGGCCGGTGGGGGGCAAGCTGCATACGGCCCGCAGCCGCAACGACCAGGTAGCCACCGACATGCGCCTCTACTTGAGGCGGCGCGGCGCGGTGCTGCGCGGGCTACTGCTCGAGTTCCGGACCGTGCTCACCGACCTGGCCGAGGAGCACATCGACGTGCTGCTGCCGGGCTACACCCACCTGCAAGTGGCGCAACCGGTGCGGCTGGGGCACCACCTGCTGGCGTACCAGGAGATGCTGCGCCGCGACCAGGGGCGCCTGAACGACGCCTTGAAACGCGCCGACGTACTCCCGCTCGGCGCCGGCGCTCTGGCCGGCACGACCTTCCCGGTGGACCGGCACCGCTCCGCCCAGCTGCTCGGCTTCAGCCAGGTGGCCGCCAACTCACTCGACGCGGTAAGCGACCGCGACTTCGCCATAGAGGCGCTGGCCGCACTATCGATCCTGATGATGCACCTGTCGCGCCTCAGCGAGGAGCTCATCCTGTGGTCCTCGCAGGAGTTCGGGTTCATCACGCTCTCCGACGCCTACTCCACGGGCAGCTCGATCATGCCTCAGAAGAAGAACCCCGACGCTGCGGAGCTGGTGCGCGGCAAGACCGGCCGGGTGTACGGCGCGCTGATGGGCCTGCTGACGGTCATGAAGGGCCTGCCCCTGAGCTACAACAAGGACATGCAAGAGGACAAGGAGGGCCTGTTCGACGCCCTCGATACCGCCGAGGACTCGCTGAGGCTCTACTGCGGCATGCTGCCCTCAATGCGGGTCAACGCGCAGACCATGCGCCGCGCCGCCGGCGCCGCCTACTCGAACGCCACGGACCTGGCCGACTACCTCGCCAGGAAAGGCGTGCCGTTCCGCGAGGCGCACCACGTGGTCGGCCGGCTGGTAGGCGAGGCGCTGGCACTGGGCGTGCCGCTGGAGGAGCTCCCCTTGCAGCAGCTGCAGGCGGCCGAGCCGCACATAGCCGAAGACGTGTACCAGGCGCTCGAGCTCGAGCAGGTGGTTAACGCACGCGCCAGCTACGGTGGCCCGGCCAGAACGCGCGTGCTGGAACAGATAACCGCCGTGCGGAAGGACCTGGCGGCGGAGGCGGCAGCGCTGCGGGCCGAAGGCGTCCAGTGAGCTCGCCGCGCCAGCAGGGGCGCGCCGACCCGGGCCCGCCGCTCGCCACGAGCGCCAGCGTCAGCGTGCGCGCCGCACGCGCAGAAGACGTGCCGCTCATCTTCGAGAACATCGGCTACTGGGCCAGCCAGGGCCGCATGCTGGTGCGGCCCATGCAGAACATCTTCGAGAACCTGCGCGACTTCTTCGTGGCCGAGATAGACCAGGGCAACGGCCCGGAGTTCGCTGGCAACGGCGCCCTGCACATCCTCTGGGGCGACATCGCCGAGGTGCGCGGCCTGGCTGTGGCGCAGGGGGTAACGGCGCGCGGCGTCGGCAAGGCGCTGGTGGGCGCCTGCGAGCAGGAGGCGCGCCGCGTCGGCGTTCCCACCCTGTTCGCCTGGACCTACGAGGTGGCGTTCTTCGAGCGCTGCGGCTTCACGCTGATAGACAAGACGCGCGACCTGCACCCCCGCGTATGGTCCGAGTGCCTGCGCTGCCCGTTCTACGTGGGGTGCAACGAGAACGGCATGGTCAAGCGCATGGACGGCGTACCCATGCCCGCCAACCTGCCTGAGCCGCCGCCGGCGCAAGTGCCACCCGGCATCCGCTGAGAGTCAGTCGCGCGGTCGGGCACGGGTACAATCCGGCGTGTCACGTAGAGTCCTGCTCGCCCACACGGGCGGCACCATCGGAATGCACCGAGGGCCACGCGGCTTCGAACCGCGTCAGGGCCACCTCGCCGACCTGCTAGCCCGGATGCCCGAACTGAAAGACCCGAGCATGCCGGAGGTGACCCTGGTGGAGTGGGGCCCGCTGCTGGACTCGGCCGACAACCGCCCCGCCGACTGGCGCCGCATGGCGCACGAGATAGCCGCCCGCTACGACCAGATCGACGGCGTGGTGCTGCTGCACGGCACCGACACCATGGCCTACACCTCCTCGGCCCTGTCGTTCCTGCTCGAGGGGCTCGGCAAACCCGTCATCGTCACCGGCTCGCAGGTACCGCTAGCCGAGGTGCGTTCGGACGCCCGCGAGAACCTGGTGGCGTCCCTCCAACTGGCGGCGCGCACGGACCTGCACGAGGTGTGCGTCTACTTCTCAGGGCAGGTGCTGCGCGGCTGCCGCGCCACCAAGGTCTCTGCCAGCGGCTTCGACGCCTTCGAGTCGCCCAACGAGCCGCCGCTCGGGCAGGTCGGCGTAGATATAGCCCTCAGGGCGAGCGGTCCCCGGCCGCCGCAGGCGGGGCCGCTGCGCGTGCCGCCCCTGGCGGACGTCACGGTGGCGTCGCTGAGGCTCTTCCCCGGCATCGACGCGCGCTTCGTGCGCCACGTTCTGCAGGAGCCCCTCCAGGGTCTCGTGCTAGAGACTTTCGGCACCGGCAACGCACCCAGCCGCGACCGCGAGCTGCTAGCCGCCCTGGCGGAGGCCACCGAACGCGGGGTGGTGATCGTGAACATCACGCAGTGCCTGCGCGGCCGGGTCGACATGGCGGGCTACGCCACCGGTAGGGCGCTGCAGGACCTCGGCGTGGTGGGCGGCGCCGACATGACTCCGGAGGCGGCACTTACCAAGCTGATCTACCTGCTGGGCAGCGGTCACGACGCCGCAGCTGCGCGTGAGCTCATGCAACGCGACCTGCGCGGGGAGCTCACGCCGGACGCGGCCGGGCCGGCATGAGCTCTTCAGCTACACATAACGAGCAGCTCAAGTGAGCCGGCGCCGTTACCCACGCTGGCTCAACGTGGCTGGCTGGCTCAGCGCGGCCCTTTGGGGCGCGTTCCTGGTGCTGCAGTCGGGCTCCCCCTCGGTGGGCGGCTTCCTCGCACGCATACTGGCGCGCTTCCCCGCTGGCGCCGACAAGATCGGGCACGCGAGCGCCTACGCGGTCCTGGGCGGCCTGTTGACGCTGGCGACCGGTCGACCATGGCTGGCCGTGCTGCTGGCCACCCTCTTCGGCATCTCAGACGAGATCCACCAGTACTTCGTGCCGGGCCGCCACGCCGACGTGCTCGATGTGGCGGCAGACGCCGTTGGCGCCCTGATCGGCGCGCTGGTCGTGGCTTTCCTATCGCGCCAGGCGGGCAGGCGCACGTAGAATGGCGAGCGTGACCTCACCATCTTCGCCGCTGCGCCTGGTTATCGTCGGCGCCGGCCGCATGGGCGGCGCCGTGCTGCAGGGCGCCCTGGGCGCCGGGGTGCTGGCCGCTGCCGAGGTGGGGATCTTTCACCCCAACCCGCGGCGCCTGGCCGAACTGTCCGAACGCTACGGCGTTCGTGGGGTGGACGACGCCGAACTGCACATGGCCGAAAGGGTGCTGCTAGCTGTCAAACCGCAAACGTTCCCGAGCGTGGCCCCGTTGGTGGCTGGCCGCAACTCGCTGTTCATCTCGCTCATGGCGGGCGTTTCGGCCAAGAGCATCGCCAACCGCGTGGGCTCCAGCCGCGTCATCCGCGCCATGCCCAACCTAGGCGCGGCGCTGGGCGTGAGCGCCACCGCCCTCGCCTGGCTGCCCGAAGTGGGGCAGGACGACGTGAACATGGCGCGCAGCCTGTTCAGCGCCGTTGGCAGCGTTTACGACGTACGCGAGGAGCAGTTCGACGCCTTCACGGGCATGGCAGGCTCCGGACCCGCCTTCACAGCCCTCGTGGCGGAGGGGCTGGCGGACGGCGGCGTGCGAGTCGGCCTCGACCGGCGGCTGGCACGCGACCTGGCGCGCCAGGTGCTGCTGGCCAGCGCACGGCTGCTCGAGACCAAGCACCCGAGCGAACTGAAAGACGAGGTATCTAGCGCGGGTGGCACAGCCATCGCGGGCGTGCGCACGCTAGAGCGGCACCGCCTGCGCTTCGCTCTCATCGACGCCGTGGAGGAAGCGGCCCGGCGCGCCACCGAGCTGAGTCGGGAGGACCAGTGAACATGACCGTATTGAGGGCCGCGCTCGTGCTGGCGCTAACCGCGCCGGTGGCGGCGGCCCAGGCTTACTTCCCGGCCGGCCCGGGCTTCAGCTGGACCTACTCGTCCGGCGAGACCCAGACCCTCTCCGGACCGCGCGACATGAACGGCGTCAGCGTCTGGATCCTGGTCCACTACTTCGAGGGCGTGCCCATATCGGAGGATTACCTCGAGTACTCGGAAGCGGGCGTCATAAGCCACGGCACCGCCGCGGGTGGGCAGCTCTTCCCGTACCAGCCGCCGCTGCAGGTGTACCCGCCCGAGCCGCTGGTGCCGGGCCAGAAGTGGACGAGCACCACCAACCTGCCGGGCTTCAGCCTGACGCTCGACTCGGAGGTCCTGGGTCTGCGCGGGGTGGCCACGCCAGCGGGCCGCTTCAACGCGCTGCTCATCCGCCAGACCAGCCTCACCAGCACCGGCGGGCAGACCACCCTGGAGCTCTACTTCGTGCCCGGCGTCGGGGTCGTGCGCTTCGTGACGCAAGACGGCACCATCATCGACCTGATCGAGTACAGCCTCTGACCCCGGGCCAGTAGCGCCGCTAACCTGCCAGGGTCACGCGCCGCAGCTCGTCGAACGTGCCGCGCTGGATGGCGCTACGTATGTCGTCCATCAGGCGCGCCATGAAGCGCAGGTTGTGGATGGTGGCCAGCTGCGGCCCCAGGTTCTCCCCCGCCCGGAACAGGTGCCTCACGTAACTGCGCGTGAAGTTGGTGCACGTGTAACAGTCGCACCCCACCTCAAGCGGGCGCATATCGGTTTCGAACGCCTTGCCGCGCAAGTTGAGCCGGAAGCGCGGCGCCGGCCGGCCGTCATCGCTCTGCCTGATCATGATGGTGGCGGTGCGCGCGTTGCGGGTTGGTGCCACGCAATCGAACGTATCGACGCCGCGGGCCACCGCCTCGAAGATGCCCGGCACGTCGCCTATGCCCAGCAGGTGCCGCGGCAGCGGCTCCGGCAGCTGCGGAACGGTCCAGTCGAGGATGTCGTACATCTCCTGATGCGTTGAGCCCAGGTTGCCGCCGATAGCGACGCCGTGGAACGGCATGCCGCCTATTACCGCCGCGCTCTCCAGGCGCTGGTCGCGGAAGGCGCCGCCCTGCACGATGCCGTAAAGCGCCTGAGGGTAGCCGTGCAGGGCGCCGGTGCGCATGAACTCTTCGTAACTGCGCTTGGCCCACCGGTGCGTGCGCTCCAGCGAGGCGCGCGTGTAAGCCTCGTCGTGCAGCGGACTGGTGCACTCGTCGAAAGCCAGCACTATGTCGGCCCCAAGTTGGCGCTGGATCTGGATGGACTTCTCTGGGGTGAACCAGTGTTTCGAGCCGTCGATGTGGCTCTTGAACTCCACCCCCTCCTCGCGCACCTTGACCATTCCGCTGCCGCTCTGCCGGCGCAGGTTGGACTGTGGCTCCTCGCCCGGGAAGATGGACGCCACCTTCCCCACGCCGTGGTCTATGGAGGCGCCCAGCGAGAAGACCTGGAAGCCGCCGGAGTCGGTGAAGATGGGACCCTGCCAGCGCATGAAGCGGTGCAACCCGCCGTGCCGCGCCACCAGATCGGCTCCGGGCCTGAGGTACAGGTGGTACGTGTTGGCGAACAGCAGCTGCGTGCCCGTGTCCTTGACCACGTCGGGCGAAGCGCTCTTCACGCTGGCCTGCGTACCTACCGCCACGAACGCTGGCGTCTGCACCGCCCCGTGCGGCGTGCGCAGCACGCCCGCGCGGGCTCCCCCGGAGCGCGCCGTGACCTCGAACGCCAGGGGCCTTTCGCTCGTCAGTTCGTGCGTAGACGCCAGTGGCGCCGCGGCGTGAGGCCGGTTCTGGTGGTGATCAGACTGGGTCATAGCGGTGGCCCCTGGGGGCAGCCGCATGCTACATCGACCGCGCATTAACGCTCGTTCAAGTTGGTTCGTTCACATGGGCGGCCGGCTCCTGTGCTACTATCTCGCCTTAGGGAGCCTCGGTTCCCTGCTTGGAACGCTGAGAACCCTGTCTCGTACGTGGGCGCTTGAGACAGGCGGAGCGAGTAGCGCAACCGGCCAAGGACGAGTTGTCCCCTCTTCCTAACAAGCCGCAACGTTCCAGGCATGGCCCTCCCACGTAGGAGCCGCCGCCCGAACGGTTCGGGCACCCGGGTTCGCCCGGGCGTTGGAAGCTATGAAACCTGTTCTGCATTTGGGCGCTTGGAACAGGTGGAGCGAGTAGCGCAACCGGCCAGCGGGACACTTGTCGCACCAGTAACGCGCGCCATGGCCACGTCGGACGAGCGCCCCCAGGACCACCAACCGGTCCGAGGGTGAAATGCGTAGCAGGCGGAACTACAACCGAAACAGCCGCGCGCGCGCCGGGCGCACGTTTCAGGCTTTGCTGATAGTACTCACCACGGCGCTGCTCGGCGCCTGCTCCGCCAACGACGCTGAGCAAGTCGCCATGTACGACCCCGCCCCCAAGTCGCCCGCCGGCCCCGCTCTGCAAACCCTCGGCAACAGCGCTAAGTTCGGCGCCTTCACGTACGGCGGCGTGTGGCAGGGCATGGGTCCGGTCCTAGAACTCGAGACGCAGCTCGGCAGGCGCCTCGACATCGTCCACTGGTTCGCCAGCTGGGACACCCCCTACTTCCCCGAGCTCGTGAAGGACGCCTCCGAAGGGGGCAGGTGGCCACTGATCTCCTGGCAACCTGTCAACCAGAGCGTGTCCGACATAGCTGACGGCCGCTACGACGGCTACCTGTGGGAGTGGGCGCGCGGCGCGGCCACTGCACCTGGCCTCGTCTACGTGCGCCCGTTCCCCGAGATGAACGGCAACTGGACCCCCTGGAACGGCGACACCGCCACCTTCCGGGCGGCCTGGCGCCGGGTGGTCGACGTGTTCGAGCAGGCGGGTGCAACCAACGTGCGCTGGGTGTTCAGCCCCAACGTCATGGACGAGCCCCGCACAGAAGCCAACCGGCTCGAGAACTACTACCCTGGTCACGAGTACGTGGACGTGCTGGCGCTCGATGGCTACAACTGGGGCGACTCAAGCGTCCACTGGCCGGCCTGGCGCAGCTTCACCGAGGTCTTCGAGGAAGGCTACGACCGCATCACCAGAGTTGGCCAGCAGCCCGTGTGGATCGCCGAGTTCGCCTCGTCCGACGAGGGCGGCGACAAGGCCGCCTGGGTGAGCGAGATGTTCGCGACCAGCGGCTTCGACCGCATAGAGGCGCTGGTCTGGTTCGACGAGGACAAGGAAGCCGACTGGCGCATCGCGTCCGACGCCAGCGTGCTGCAGGCGTTCCAGCAGGCGCTAGCCGCCGGCACGGTCGTGGCCAGCAGCGGTCTTAACACAACCGCCGACTGAGCCCGATTTCAGCCCGAACGGGTTGCCGCTTCTCATACTCCCTAGGTATCATTTCTCACAGTTGAGCCGATGGCCGGTGGTTATTCGGAGCCACGGGGCCGTCGTGGGAGGCCAACCTGTTACGCCGAACTTACCGCAGCGCCTTGGGAGGGCGCGGTCTTCGGGTGCGCCGTGCTAGCGGCACGCCCAGTAGGACCGGCGTTCGGCTTCTTGCGCTACTCCTGACCCTCCTGACGCTGGCAGCCTGCTCCTCCACCATGACCGCTGAGCTCGAAGCACCCACCACCTTCACTCAGCCGCTCATGGGCGCTTTCGTGCCCACGGGCTTCTGGAGCGACCTGGCGGCCTTCAAGGAACTCGAAGGCACGGTCGGAGGCGAGTTCGACATCGGCCACTGGTACACCTCATGGAGCCACGACTACGACCCGATTCCCGTGAACGACCTGCTGCAGCACGGCAGGATCCCTTTGGTCAGTTGGCAGTCCCAAGTGCCGAGCGTGGCCGACATAGCCGCCGGGCTGCACGACGACTACGTGCGCCAGTGGGCGCGGCAGGCGGCGCAGGCGCCCGGCGTGCTGTACGTGCGGCCGTTCCCCGAGATGAACGGTGACTGGGCGCCCTGGTACGGCGACCCGGAGAACCTCAAGCTGGCGTGGCGCCGCCTGGTCACGCTGTTTCGGGAGGAGGGCGCAAGCAACGTCAAGTGGGTCTTCAGCCCCAACGTGACCGACGAGCCGCGCACCGAAGTTAACCGCATGGAGAACTACTATCCCGGCACCGAGTACGTCGACGTGCTCGCACTCGACGGTTACAACTGGGGCTCGACGCGGCCGTACATCGGCTGGCAGTCGTTCGATCAGGTCTTCGCTGGCGGCTACGAGCGGATCACCGCGCTCGGCCCGCAACCCGTATGGATCCCCGAAGTGGCTTCCACCGAGCACGGCGGCGACAAGGCCGCCTGGATAACCGACATGCTGAGCTCCACGACCTTCGACCGGCTGGAGGCCATCGTGTGGTTCAACGAGGACAAAGAGACTGACTGGCGCATCGAGAGCTCGCACGCGTCCGCAGAGGCGTTCCGCCAATGGTTCGAGTGGCGGGAATGGCAGGAGGCGCCGGGCGGCGCTGCTGCTGCGCCTCAGCTGGCTGGGGCGCCCGTAACGCGCTAGTCCGCTTCGGGCAGCAACACGGTGTTGCTACCGGCTCCGTACAGCCTCTCGCCGATCTGCTGGTAGAAGTCGCCGTCATCGATCCCGAAGCTCTTGATCAGCGAATGCGTGGCCAGGTAGGCGGAGCTGAGCGCCAGCTCGCCCTGCGCCACCATCTCGTACACGTCGAGCAGCGCGCGCTCTTCCGCGGTCACAAGGTCCGGGTCTTGCCGGTACGCCGCGAAGGTGTTACGCAGAGCGTCCACCGTCTCGACCAGCCCGTCCAGGGCAACCACCAGCTCTGCGTGCACCGGGTTCAGACCACTGCGCCGCACACCTTCCAAGGGGTTGATGTAACGGGCGTAGGCGAAGCGGTCGTCGTGCCCGTTCGGCTGCGAGCGCGACCACGCCAGCTTGGCGGCGCCTGCACAGATGGAGAAGTCCGGATCGAACACGTTGAAGTCGCCGGCGAACATGACCGGGTTGGCGAAGCGCGAGTCGGGCTGACTGGAGATGCTGCGCAGAAGCGACAGGGCGTCGCCGGTGACCTGCGAGAGCCCCAGGTCTTCGGTCGGCCCCACGGCCAGAGGATCGAGGAACGACTCGTTTATCAGGATCTGCAAGAGGAGGCGCGGCGGGACGTCGTACGAGGTCGCGGCTTCCTCCAGGTGCGCCGCCAGCGGCGTGAGGCGCGCGAGTATGAGCCGCTGCCAGTAGGTGAGCGGCACGTAAGCGTCGGGGTCGCCACTGAGCAGGCGCCGGCTGGCGGCGGGCGAGGCCGTGAACCCCACGCTACAGTAGGCCGACAGGTGCGGAGTCCCAAGGTCGTCGCCCTGGACGTCTGGCTCTAGCAGAGCCGCCGCGTCCGGCAACGGTTCCCCAGTGGGCTCCGCGTCCGGCGCTGCGGGCGCAGGCAGCTGCGCTGGCAGGGAGGCCGCGGGTTCTACCAGCCGCACGACGTTGAGGAGCGGCAGGTCAACGTGCTCTTCGGCCACCATGGGCGCGCCAGTGTTGATGAGCAGCCACGTCGCCTTGTAACCGGGCCGCGCGTTGTTGGCCAGGTACGAGGCGCCGAAGAACACGCTGGTGGCGCCGAGTAGCAACCCGAAAGCGACCGTGGCCACGCGCGCGCCCAACCGGCTGCGCACCACCGCGCGGGGTCTCTCCCACGTGATGGTGACGCGCGGGTCGACCTCCGGAGGGGCGAACGCCTTGGGTAGCGCCCGCGTGAACGCAACCACGTAGGCCACGGCGTTGAAGAGTCGCATGCTTAGAAGCGGCACCGACGCTCTGAGCGTGGCGCCCGTGGTGTGCCTCACGAGCTGCCAGCCGCGTTCGCCCTGCGCGCGCCTCAGGCGCCTGAAGCCGAGGCCCACGAGCAGCAAGGTGACCAGCAGGTCGATAGCCAACCAGGCGCCCAGGCCGGTCAGAGCGGTGCCGTACCCCGGGAGCGCGCTGTTAACGCCGAGCGCGGCGGGCAGCAGGAACAGCAGCAGCCCGATGCCGAACAGGTTCTCGAACTGAGCGCTCCAGGCGGCGAACGCCACGTTGGGCCTGAGCCTCTTACGGGCGTGCGGGCGGGCGCGCTTGATGGCGTTCTCGACGCCGCCGCCGTTCCAGCGCTCGACCTGCCGCATGTAACCAGGCAGGGTCAGCGGATCCTCAGTGAACATGAGGGCGCCCGGCACGAACCGCGCGTTGGCGCTGCGCCGCAGTATGACCTCGTCGTGCTTGTCGAAGCGCTCGGCTGCGTCTATCAGCCCGGTCTTGGTGCGCACCTTGAAACCGCGCGCCTGCAACTCCGCCACGCTCAGGCGCTCCTCGGTGGTCTCCTCGTTCTGAACCTGCAGCGTGAAGTCGTGATCCTCAGTCAGCGTGTCGGCCGGCATCGGGAAGCTGTCTCTGCGCGCCGCGAAGCCGCAACCGACCACGGTGTATAGCCGCGACTGCCCCAGCAGTTGGCTCTTGCCGATGCGAGCGGTCTGACCGGAACGCAACAGCGCGGCAACGGCGTACTCCCCCTCCCGCGCTCGCGAGATGTGAAAAGCGGCGTGACCCTGCGGCGGCCTGAGTGACATGACCGAGCCGGACTGCAGGGCGCTGTCCTCAATAACGTAACGCCGGCGACCGTCCCTCTTCTCCACCCTCAGGCGGTAGAACTGGTCCTTCAGGCGCTCCACGAACGTGGGCGCGAAGATGGTGTCGCCGTCGACCACCAGCACGCGCTCCGTAGTGATGTAGCCGCAGCCTATGACGGCGTTGATGCTGTCGGCTTTCGAGATCGGCTCAGCGTGATCAAGCACCACCACGGACGGGCCGTCACCGCGGTGCCAGCGCTCGAAGCGGCCGGCGAAGTCCGGGGCGGGCGCCTCGTAGACCCGGGAGTAGCCGTGAGCCGTTAACGTGGAAGCGACCACGCTAAGGGTGGCGTCAGTGCCGCCGTTCACGCTGACTGCCAACTGGTCGATGGGCTCGCTCTGCCCCAACAACGACTCGAGCGCCGCTGCGGCGCCCGCCTCCTCGTTGAACAAGGGCGACACCACACCCACCCTGTCGCTCGCGCGCACCGCGACACTCGCGTCCGGTACGAAGCTCAGGAGAGCGTTAGCTAGTACGGTCGGCATGGCCAGAAGGCCAGGAATCATAGGCAAGGCGCTACCGTTCTGGCCGCGTCGCTGGTCAAGTGGGGCAAACGCGGCTGCTCCCCATTCGAGTCTACATCGTTGTCGCGCAGGTTGAATGACGCGTCCAGAACAAGGCCCCTACCTTTCTAACCCGGAGCTTCGAGCCGCTCCCAAAAGCGCCCAGGTTCCGCGCCTTAGCTAGGGCCAACATGTTCAGCATGTGAGAGATCGATTAACGATTTGGCTACTTACGCTGTGACCTCTGTGTGTCATACCGCACAGTTTCTTTGCTAGAGTACGTCGGTTCGGAGGTGCAGATGTTCCTGCACATCGGCGGCAAGGTAGCCACCCTCGGGCTAGTGCTAGCCGCGCTCATCACAGCTTTCAGCGCTCCCAGGAGCGAACCGGTGGAAGAAGTCGCCCTAGAGCTAAACCCGACCGCCGTCATCACCAGCAGCACGCGCGTTCTGCCTGACTTCCACGCGGCCGTTCAGGGCCCCATCGCCAACCCGCGCTACGTGCTCCGCGCTACCGGGTACAACTCCCTCGAGAGCCAGACCGACTCCACGCCGTTCATCACGGCCACTGGCACCCGCACCCGCTTCGGTGTAGTAGCCGTGAGCCGCGACCTGCTAGGCACCGACCTGCCGTACGGCTCGCTGGTCCGCATCCGCGACATGGGCGCGTACCACACCGGCACCGGCGTAGGCGCGTTCCAGGGCATGCTCGACGACCAGCAACTCTTCGTGGTCGAAGACACCATGCACGCCCGCAAGAGCCAGCAGATCGACGTGTGGTTCGAGAGTTACAGCACGGCCGTCAACTGGGGCGTGCGCAAGGTCGAGGTCGAACTGGTGCGCTACGGCCATAGCGGCCCGGAGCTGCTGCCCACGCTGGCGTCCAACTTCGACGCCACCCCCGTGCTCGTCGCCTCCCGCTAACGCGATAACCTAGCCGGGTGCGTTCGCTCGTGCCCTACATGGCCTGGCGTCACGTCAGGCGCCGCGGTCTGCAGTCCGGCATCACCGTGCTGGGCGTAGCGGTCGGCGTCATGGTGCTCATCGTGGCGCTGTCCCTCACCAACGGCTTCATCGACGAACTGATCAGCAGCACCCTGCGCGCCACCCCCATGGTGACGCTGCAGAGCTACGTCTCAGGCGACACGCTGCCCGACGACCGCGAGCTGCTGGCCGACATCGCCAGCCAGCCCTCCGTAACCGCCGCCGCGCCGGTGCTCACGGGCCAGGCGCTCATCGCCCGCAGAGCCAGCGCCGCCCTCGGCGTCAGCGGCCGGCAAGGGTTCACCCAGATCCTCGGCATCGAGCCCCAGCTCCAGACCGCCGTCCTGGACCTGGAGGTGCTGGAGGAACAGGCCGACGCCCTGGCGCAAGCGGGCGGCATCGTGCTCGGTGCCTCACTAGCGCAGCAGCTCGGCGTGCTGCGCGGCGACACCATCATGCTGCGCGACATAAGCGGCGCCACCGCCGAGTTCCAGGTGGTAGGCACGTTCAGGGTCGGCAACGAACTCATCGACGCCGTGACCTCCTACATGTCGCTCGCCAACCTGCAGGCCTACCTCGGGCATGACGGCGCCATCAGCGCCTTCCACGTGCGCCTAGACGAACCCAGTCGCGCCCACGCGGTGGGTCTCGACCTCGCCGACCGCTACGGCCTGAGGCCGGTAACGTGGGAGGGCATGTTCGGCAGTCTCGTGAGCCAGCTGCGGCTCCAGAAGGCCGTGATCAGCGTCGTAGTGTTCCTGATAGTGCTGGTGGCCGCGCTGGGCATCACCAACATCCTCGTGCTCACCGTGGCGGAGAAGACCGAGGAGATAGCCATCCTCAGAGCGCTGGGCGCCAGCGAGAAGCAGGTGCTGGCCACATTCACACTCGAGGGCTTCATCCTGGGCGGCAGCGGCACCCTGCTCGGAGCGCTGCTGGGGCTACTGGTGAGCGCCTACTTCAGGCTGCAACCGTTCCCGCTGCCCGGCGACCTCTACTTCATCACCCAACTACCGGTCGAAGTGCAGGCGTTCGACGTGCTGTGGGTGTGCGGCGTCTCGCTGGCCACCAGCGTCATCGCGGGCCTCATCCCGGCGCGCAGGGCCGCCCGACTCGACCCGGTGGCCGTGCTGCGCTGATGAGCCAGCGTCGCCTAGCAGGCGGTCAACCCAAGCCGCTCACCAAGGAGCGCGCCTGGAACTACCTGCTGTACATCCTCGCGCGCCGCTCCTACACCGTCGCTGAGCTTAGGGAGAAGCTACTGCGGCGCGGCCTGCCCGCCGCTGAGGCCGAACCGCTACTGCAACGCCTGCACGAGCTGAGGCTAGTCGACGACTCCACCTTCGCCGAGCAGTACGTGAGCTCCCGCAAGCGCGCCAGGGGCCGCCTGGTTCTCAGGCGCGAACTGCAGCGCAAGGGCGTC
>JBAYRM010000037.1:0-15087 GCA_041676665.1 Trueperaceae bacterium | reverse complement strand
GAGGGCATCCGGGGGAGGGATGGAGATGCCAAACGAGGTTTACGAGATGACGCACACGGCGCTCTCCGCCCTCGTCTCTCACCGAGCCGCCACGCGCGTTCTAGACGTTGCACTGGACGCCGGCGGCACCGACGCCGATACCGTGACCGTAAGAACCATGCGTCGCTTGCTGGCAGGCCGGGTACGCCGCGAACTGAGCGGAACCCTGCCTAGCACGGGCCTGACCCGCAGCCTCAAGCAGATCGCCGATGACCTCTACCGGTTGCAACCCAGTCACACCACGCGGGTCGAGATGATCCCGCCCGAGGAACAGGCCGAAACGGAGCGCCTACTGGCCCTGGCCGCCTCCGTGCCAGCGCCCGTGCACGGCCGCGCCGGTTCGACCCGCCCACCAGGCGGCACGGCGGTGGCCGGACCGAGCACGAACGCTCGCACCAAGCCCCTGCCGATAAGCAGCCCGAACGCGTTCGTGCAAACCGCGGCCCCCAAACCAGCCGCCTCCAGCGCACCCGCCAGTCTACACACGCCGCTCACGCTAAACGAGACGGTTATGATGGAAGCCATTCGGCTCTTCGGTGAACTCGAACCCGTCGAGCAGGTGGTGGTTGTGCGCGGCAAGGACGTGCTGCTTGAACGCGGCTCCGGCGCCGCCACCGAAAGCCTGCCGAACCTCGTCAGGTCTACTCAACACCTGCTGGCAAGGGGCGGCAGGTTGAAGCTGTACGCGCTGGAGCGCGAAGAAGGAATGTTATTCGTCTTCCCCGTGGGCGACGGCGCCATCGTCGTCCTCACCAAACCGAACGTGAACATCGGTGCCGTCCTGGCGGCGCGCGCCGCACTGGAGGAGGCAGCATGAACCGGCGTCTACTCGTCATCGCCATCACCCTGGCAGCCCTGTTCCTCGGGAGCGCTCTGGCGCAGGAGGACAACCTCCTCCAACGCTTCGATCTCGCCATCGAGAACCTCGATATCGCGGTGGCCAGCGTTCCCAACGACGGCGTCCAGGCACGCGATGAGCTGGAACGCGCGCTCAACGCGCTGCTGACCCTCTCGACCAACGCCACCAGCCCCACGCTGGTGCAGGCCATGGAGCGCACGTTCGACCGCACGCGCGTAGCGATAGAGAACCAGAGCCAGACCGATATGGCGGTGCAGACCTCCGTGCTGGCTGGCGGTTTCGCGCGGCTGATCATGGACTCCGCCTACACCGCGGCCGCCAACGGCGACACCGACCTGGCCCGCGCGCGCCTGCTGCACCTGGCGCAGCACCTGGACTTCGGCGCAGAAGCCACGCAAGCGCTGCAGGAAGCTACCGACGCCAGCGCCATGCGCTTCGCGTTCGAAGCTGGCGCCGCCGACACCATCGCCGCGCAAGTCCGTGCAGCGGAGGCGCTGGCCGCCACCGATCAGTCTGCCGCTTACGAGCAACTGGCCGCCGCGTACGGCCGCTCGCTGCTCGTACAGGACTCCCCGCGGGTAGGGCCCGACATGAACCGCGCCCTGGTCGACGCCGCCAACGCCCTCGTGTCTGGCGACGCGGCTGGCGCTACGGCCGCCCTACAGGGCGCCGACGCTCACCTCGTCAACCTGGGCGCCGCAGCGCGCGGTCAGGTTACCGCCACGCCGATCGACACCACGGCAACGCCCACGCTTGAGCAGCTGCCGGACACAGCACCGTCAGCTGACCAGCCGACCGTACCCGCGCCGCAGCAAGAAGGCGTACCGGCCGACCCGGCCGACGCCAGCGGAGAGGCCGCCACGGCGCCAACGCCCGACACCCAGACCGAACCCACCGAAGAGACCGCCATCCTGCCGCTATTGGCCGGACCGGACCTTGAGACCGCCGTGCAGCAGCGCCTGGAAGAACTAGAGGCCGAACGCGAAGCCGCCACCCTGGCCGTGCTGAGCCGTGAGCTCACGCTGGCAGGCGTGCCCGCGGCGCTGGCGAACACCGAAGCCGAGCAGTTGCTGGCCTCCGGTTACGACTCCCTCAACGCCGCGCTGGCGGAGGTAGAAGCCGCCACCACCCGCGTGGTCGCCGCACAGCGCAGCGGTGACGTGGCGGGCGCACGGGCCGAGATCGCCGACATCCGCCGCGTCTACAACTCCGCACTGGCGCCGCTGGTGCGCGCCGCGGACGCCAGCACCGGCGCCGCCACCGAAGAGCTTCTGGCGTCCTTGACCACCAGGACTAACCTCACCAGCCACGACGTAACGCTGCTGGCAGCACAGACCAGCGCCCTTCGCAGCACCCTGCTCGGTGGACCCGCGCCCGCCGGCCAGGAGCTCGAGATGACCGTCGACTCGTTCTGGTCCACCCTCACGCGCCCCGTCGTGCTCGTGATCCTCGCCCTGTTGGCTATCGTGCCGCTGGTGCTGCTCAACCTGGCGTTCGGCGGTAGCAACCGCAACTGGCGTCTGGTGGGCTGGGCGCTCTTCCTGCTCCTGTTGCCCGTGTTCTTCGAAGGCCTCGCCGCGCTGGCCGGCCTCGTGGCGGGCTTCGTGGCGCTGCCCTGGCTGGCCGCCGTGTCCAGCTGGTCCAGCTCGTCGAGCACGGTGGCGTTCGTGGTGTGGGCCGCCCTGGTGGCACTCGCGCTTATCCTGGCGATCGTGGGCCTTTACGGCATTTGCGTGCAGTTCGGCCTCCTCGGCTCGAGCAAACAGCGCGCCGTTGCAGCGTCCTCACCCTCACCTGAACGACGCCCCACCGGTAACACCACCATCGACTGGGACGAGGAGTTCTAGCCGTGACCCCGCGCTTTCGCACGTGCGCCTGCGATGGCGCGGACTGACCTCATGACGGTGATGACCAACCCCGTCTACCAGGCCACCATCAAGGAGCTCGAGGCCGTGCTCTCGCCGCGCGTCGTGTCGCGCTCGGTGAAGGAGGGCCTCAACCAGGTCGGGCGCACTCCCGACACCGCCGACATCGACGACATAGAGAAGATCCTCAAGTCGCAGGTCTACCGCCAGCTGCAACTGACCATGCCGGTCACTCGCGCCAAGGAAGCCGTGGCCGAGATGATCGAACGCATCCGCCACGTGTCGAGCGGCGAGGGCGGCGCCAGCTACACCCCGGAAGGCGGTCTGGAGGCCCAGGGGCAGGAACTGGAGCGGCTGCAGGAGGCGCTGAAGCCGTTCAACCTCTACTTCGAGTGGCCCGAGGTTCAGAAGCTGCGGGCGCAGATCCAACTGTTGGAGGCCGATCACGGCGCGCACCGCGAGTCGCCCGCCCTGCTGAGGGGCGCCACGGAGCAGCTGCAGATCGTCATGCAGAAGCGCGAGGACCAGCTAGTCCTGCAAGCGCGCGACCTGGGCGAGCTGCAGGAAGCGCTCGACGAGGTAAGGAGCGTTGGCGGTCCCAAGGTGCGGCGCCTGGAGACCTTGGTCAACCAGGTCAAGGCCGCTCAGGAGAACCGCCAGCTGGCGTCCGCCGAGAGCGACCGGGCCCAGCGCCTGGCGCGCGACCTGCGCGTGGCGCTGGAGGCCGAGAACAGCGAGGCAGAGAGCCCCGCCGCTGCCAGTGCGCCCCCCGTTGTCGAAGCGGCGCCGAGCGTGCCAACACCCGCTGAGCCCCAGGAGCCCGCGGTAGCGGAGATGATCCTCGAAGAGGCGCTCGACGTGGACTCCGAAGAGGCCGACCTGCTGGCCTCCGAGCCGGCGCCGCTCGACGAGGCCACCACCGAACGCATCCGCAAGATCGACCTGACCGCCGAGAAGCGCGAGCTCAGGCAGCTAGAGACCGACTTCTCCGAGGTGCTGGTGTACCTGCCCGCGCTGGCGGAGCGCTTCGCAGAGCTGCGCTCTGAGCTGGACGACGGGCGCTCGGTAGCCGCCGTGCTGTCCACGCTGGGCGCCGACATGGAAGCCACCAAGCTGGCGCTGCGCGAGGACCTCACGGAGGAACTGGAAGAGGTCATGGCGTCGCTGCCGAACCTGCGCGACGACGTAGACACCACCGAACTGGCGCAGGCCGTGCGCGTGACGCTGGGGATCCTCTCCACCGCGCTGCCGAGCCTGGCGGACGTGGAGCACGGCAGGCGCCTGGCGCAGGTGGCCAGAGAGCAGGACGAAGAGATCCGCGAGGGCGAACTGGCCAACGCTCAACAGCTTGAGGAGCAGGACCACCTCATCAACCGGCTCGAGGCGACCCTGCTGCAGAGCGGTGCCGAAGACGAAGGCATCCGCAGCGAGGTCGAGCGGCTGCGGGCCGGTTTCGATCAACTGCGCCTGGCGCAGGAGCAGCAGTCTGTGGTGCCAGAAGTCGTGGCCGCCGTGCGTCAGGCCGAAGAGCAACTGGCGCGCAGCCTGGCTGACAGGGCCACCGAACGCTCCGACCGGCGCCGCGCGCGCCTCACGGCGCTGCGCGCCCGCATAGAGGGCCTGCCCGTCACGCAGACGCTGCACGACCGGATGGAAGCGGTGCGTCTCGAGATCGAGGGCCTGCTGCAGGCTCAGGAGAACACCGACGCCGTAGCCGCGCTCCTCATCGACGAGGGACCCGTGGTGGCTGCCGGCAGCGACGACGGCGACATCGACGCGCTAGCCGACGTGGTCGACGGCATCCGCACGCAACTCACCGGCTCGCTGCGCAACAGGCTCATGAACATGGCCGAGCGCGCCGCGGAGCTAGGCAACGGTCAGCTCATCGAGCGGCTGCAGCGCGCCGTTCTAGGCCTCGAACGCGACGAGTACCCCGACATCAAGCAGCTCCAGGCGTCCATCAGGCAGGAGCACGAGGCGCAGCGCCTGGAGCAGGTCGACGAACTGCACCGCCTCTCGCTGGCGGCCGCGCAGTTCGGCAGTCAGGAATCGCAGCGCGCCAGCCAGCTCCGCCAGCTGCTGGCCGAAGCGCACGAACAGCTCGAGCGCGGCGCCCTGGCCTCGCACCTGGCGCGCGCGTCGGAACTGCTCGACGCTCTCAAGACCGAAGCCGACGAGCGCCTGCAGAGCGTGCCCAAGAGGCTCGACGCGGCGCTGCTCGCGCTCGACAAGGTCGCCGCCCTCAACAGCGACGACGTGGGCACCGCCCGCCGCATCCTCTCGCACCTCGACTCGCAGCGCGACGCGCTGCCGCGCCTCTCCCCCGGCCTGCAGCTGCAGCTGGAGGCCTCGCTGACCAGCGCCGAGCAGCTCCTCGAGAAGCTGCAGGGCGAGTTCGAAGCCACCCGCCTGGTGGCCGACGAACTCGTGAGCGGCGGACTGCTGGACGGCGTTCTGGGCCTGTTCCGCACCGGCGCCGACGAAGCGGCCGGCGCAGCCGTGGTCGAGCCAGCCGGCGCCGTGACCGGCTCTCCCGAGGCGCAACTGGACCAGTTCCTGGCCGAGGAGGGCGTTACGGCGGCCGCGCTGCTCGACGCCCAAGGTGAACTCGTAGCCGGACGGTTAGCCAACGTGCAGGACGGCGTTCCCGCGCTGCGTGCCGCGGCGGCCGCGCTGGTCGGCACCGTCTACGACTCCACGCGTCTGGTGACCGTGGAACTCAAGTACGGTGTGGTCATGATCGGCTGGCTGAGTAACGGCGACTGCATCGTTCTAGAGATCAAGGACACCTCCGAGTTGGCGATCCTCACCAACAGGCTGAGGCGCCGGCTGCAGGACCTAGACAACCAGGCATGAGCGCCGGGCAGGCACGGCTCCTCTCCACCATGGAGGAGAGCGCAGCGCTGGCGCGCGAGGCGCTGGCCCGCGCGCCTTCCGGCTCACTGCTGCTGCTGAGCGGTCCACTGGGCGCCGGCAAGACCACCTTCACGCGCCTACTGGGCCACGAGCTGGGCAGCAGCGCCGCCATCACCAGCCCCACCTACACCCTGGTTCACGAGTACCCCACACCCGAAGGGGCCCTCATCCACATCGACGCTTACCGACTACCGCACGCGGCCGCCCTCACCGGTCTCGGACTAGACGACTACCTGGACCGAGCGCGCCTGGTGGTGGTGGAGTGGGGCCTGCCCCTCAAAGAGCTCTACCCCCAGGCGCTGGTACTGGAGTTCGAACTTGAAGCCGTGGGCGAGAACGAGGTGCGCCGCAGCGCGCGCTGGCTGGACGGCGGCGACCAGTGACCACTGACGCCACGAAGCTGCTGCTCGGGATAGACAGCGCCACCGAGTACCTGGCCCTGTCGCTCGTGAGGGCACCCGCCAGCGGCTCTAACAGCCAAGTCCATGGCGGCGAAGAGGTGGCACGTTTGGTGACCCACCTCGAAAGGGACCACGCCGCCCGCATCATGGCCCAGCTCGAAGAACTGCTGCAGCTAGCCGGCGCGCAGCGCACCGACGTGGCAGCCATAGGCGTGGGGGTTGGCCCCGGCTCCTACACCGGCGTCCGCATCGGCGTGGCTACGGCGGTCGCCCTGGGCCGCGCCTGGAGCGTAGCGGTCGGCGGTTCGAGCAGCCTGCTGGCGCTGCTGGGCGCCGAGCTGCAACCCGGCCAGCAGGGGGTGGCCCTGCTGGACGCCCGCAAGGGCAACGTGTACGCGCTCGCGGGCCAGCGGCTACCGGGCCAGCACCTCGCGTTCGAACCCGTGGGACTACCCGTGAAGCTGCCGCGCACCGAGGTGCCCTCCCGGTTCCCCGGCCTGCCCGCCTTCGAGGGGCCACCCGACGCATCTATCCTCGCCAGGCGCGCGCTGGCAGGCGGGCCACTGGAGCCCTGGTACCTGTGAACCAGACCGCGGCGCAGGCCCGGGCGCAGCGGCCCGCTTCGCTGGTCGCCGCCCCTCGTAAAGAGTTGCCGAAGTCCGGTTATACTGCCTCACCGCGAGAGTTTCATGGACGCGTCCTCGCGGTCCGCCAGAGCGCTCCAGAGCCGTAACAAGGGGGCCAGGTCGCTCGGTCCGGCTCGGTTACAGGCTGTACACACCGACCGGCGGCGCGGCTAGACGGACGCTCTGGGAGCGTTGAGCCCCAACGGGCGGGAGTTGAGCATGTTCTTCAGACTCGGACAAGAGATGGGCGTCGACCTCGGCACGGCGACCGTACTCATCTACGTTAAAGGCAAAGGCATACTGCTAAGAGAACCCTCGGTGATCGCCATGGTGCGCGACACCGGCGAAGTCAAGGCGGTGGGCGAAGAAGCGTACCGCATGCTGGGCCGCACGCCCGGCAACATCGTGGCCGTGAGGCCCATGCGCGACGGCGTCATCGCCGACTACGACCTGACCGAGAAGATGCTGCAGGCGTTCGTGAAGAAGGTGCTCACGGGCCCCTCGCGCCTGTTCAAGCCGCAGATAATGGTGTGCGTGCCATCAGGCGTGACCGAGGTCGAGCGGCGCGCCGTGCTGCAAGCCACCCGCGAGGTCGGTGCCCGCAAGGCGTTCCTCATCGAGGAGCCACTGGCGGCCGCCATCGGCTCGGGGGTCAACATCGCCGAGCCCACCGGCTCGATGATCGTGGACGTGGGCGGCGGCACCACCGACGTGGCCATCATCTCGCTCGGCGGCATCGTCGTGTCCGAGAGTATGCGCATCGCCGGCAACGAGTTCGACGAGTCCATCATCCGGCACATTCGCCACAAGGAGAACCTCCTGATCGGCGACCGCACCGCGGAGGACATCAAGGTCAAGGTTGGCGCCGCCATGCTGCGCGGACCAGAAGACAACCTGACCATGGAGGTCCGCGGCCGTGACCTCATCAACGGCCTGCCCAAGACCATCACGGTCTCCACGCAAGACGTGGTCGACGCGCTCAAGGAGCCCATCCAGAAGATCGCCGACGGCGTCAGGCGGGTGCTCGAACAGGCCCCGCCCGAACTGGTGTCCGACGTCATCGACCGCGGCATAATCATGACCGGCTCGGGTTCCCTGCTCCGCAACTTCGACGAGCTGCTGCGTCAGACCACGGGCATCCCCGTCATGGTGGCAGAAGCGGCCACTGAAGCCGTTGCGCTCGGTACGGGTCAGGCGCTCGACATGATTCACGTGCTGCAGGACGCACTGATCTCCGACAACTTCCTAAGGCGCTGAGCATGACGACCGTCCGGGTCGTCCTCACCCTCACACTCGCGGCTGCACTGGCACTGATGGCCCCCGCCCCCGCGGCGGCGCAGGGCGCACCAGGGCAGGCCGGGTCCACGGTACAGCTACCCGTGGACCAGCTCAGCGTCGGCGACCGCGGCTACGGCGTCACCGCCACGGCAGGCAACGCCATGGGCCGCTTCGGGGTGGAGGTGCTGGGCGTTCAGCACGGCGCCGGTAACGGCTTCCCGCTCGTGCTGGTGCGCACCAGCGGAGCGCTCATCGAGGCCGCAGGCGGCGTGGCGGCCGGCATGAGCGGCAGCCCCGTCTACATAAGCACCGAACACGGCGACGCCCTGATAGGCGCCATCGGTTACGTGTTCCCCAACTCGGATCACACCGTGGCGCTCGTAACACCAATTGACGCCATGCGCAGCGCCGACGGGGCCGCCACGTTCGCCCTGCACGTGCCGGGCTACGGCGAGGCGGTGCCGGTCGCCACACCCGTCCTCCTCACAGGTACCACCAGGCGCGCCGCAGAACTGCTGGCGCCGCTGTTCCTCGACCCGCGCGTAACGCCGCTACCGCTGCAGGCGGGCGCCAGCGCCGCTCCTATAGACGACGAGCTGTTCGAGCTGCACCCCGGCAGCCCCATCGCGGTGGCCCTGGTGACCGGCGACGTGCAGCTCTCCGCCGTGGGCACCGTGACCACCGTAGAGGACGGCCGCGTGTTGGCGTTCGGCCACCCGCTGCTAGGCCTCGGGGAGGCCGACCTGCCGTTCGTGCCCGCCTACGTCACCAGCATCGTGGCCAGCCAGCAGGTGCCCTTCAAGCTGGCCAACGTGGGCACCAGGGTGCTCGGCGTCATCGATCAGGACCGCCCCGCGGCCGTGGCCGGCGGCGTTGGAGCGCAGCCCAGCACGGTGGCGGTGTCACTCAGCATCATCGGAGCCGCCGGTGACCCGGTTCACGAGTTCGAGGTGGCTGCCGACGAGCGGCTCTACCCCGTGCTGGTGGCCACGGCCACCCTTCAGCTGCTCGACCGCGCCCTCGGCGCGACCACGCCCGGCTTCGCGGACCTGGCGTGGGAGATCACGCTGGAGTCCGGCGAGCGCGTGAACGTCATCGAACAGGTGAACGACGCCGCCGACATCGCCTTCGGAGCTGCGCTCATGTCCGGCGGCCCGCTGGCGCTCCTCGCCACGAACGAGTTCCGCGCGGCCGCCGTGCAGCGCGTGAGCATCAGCGTTCGGCTGCGTGCCGACCAGCAGGCCGCCACCCTGGCTGAAGCCATCCTCGAGGCCGAAGAGGTCGCGCCCGGCGACGCCGCGCACGTGCACCTCAGGCTGCAGCCGTTCCGGCAACAGGCCGAGGTGCGCACCCTAACGGTGCCGATTCCCGAGCATCTCAGCGGCTCGGTGACGCTGCTCGTTCGCGGCGGCAGCGTGCCGCGCGACACGGGCGACGCCGTGCTCGACGAGGAGGTCATCGATCCGCCCCGCACGTTCGGCGAGCTGCTCGACGCCCTCAGGCAGCGCGTGCAGTCCAGCGAGATCGTGGTCGAGGCGCTCACAGAGGACGGCGAGCTGCTGCAGCTGCTGCGCGCACCCACGCCGTTCGTAGTGCTGGGCCACGAGAGCGTGACCTTGCAGCTAACGGCGCCCGCCACACCGGAAGGCGATGCCGAGGGAGCGCAGCCGTGAGCCAGTCCGTCGAGCGGCTCGTTGCCGCCACCGGTGGGGAGTACTCGGGTCCTGAAGCCAACCCCGTCCGGCTCGTGGATCCTAAGCACCCTCGCTACGCTGACCTGGCTGCCACCTCTGCCGTGGTGCTGGCAGCGGGCGCTGCGCCGCCCGAGCCGCTGCCCGCCCTCCTCGTCGTGGCCGAGAACCACGAGCCCGCGCTGCCGGCCGGTGTGGCCACGCTGCGCGTGAGCGACACGCGCCTTGCCCTGGCGCGCCTCTCGCGGTTGCTCGGGCACCAGCCCGGCCCCGAAGCTCACGAGGGCGCGCCCGCCACCGTTCACCCCAGCGCGAGCGTGGGCCCGGACGCCGTGCTGGCGCCCGGCGTCGTCATCGGCGCCGACGCGGTGCTGGAGTCAGGCTGCGTGGTGGGCGCCAACAGCGTGGTGGGTGCAGGCGTGCGCCTGGGCCGAGACTGCGTGCTGCACCCCAACGTGACCCTCTACCCCGGCACCAGGCTGGGCGAGCGCGTAACCGTGCATGCCGGAGCCGTTATCGGAGCCGATGGCTTCGGTTACGCCGCTGGCCCACGCGGGCCAGAGAAGATCGTCCACACCGGCGGCGTGGAGCTGGACGACGACGTGGAGGTAGGCGCCAACACCGCCATAGACCGCGGCACCCTGCTCCCCACCCGCGTGGGCGCCCGCACCAAGATCGACAACCACTGCCAGGTGGGCCACAACGTGGTCATCGGGCCAGACACCCTCATAGCCGGCATGGCCGCCATCGCGGGCAGCGTGGTCATAGGGCGCGGCGTAATCATCGGCGGCAACGTCGGGATAAGCGACCACGTAACCATCGGCGACGGCGCGCGCCTGGCGGGCCGTTCGGGAGTCACTAAAGACGTGCCGCCCGGCGCTACCTGGGCGGGCTTCCCCGCCCGGCCGCACCGCGCTTTCGTGCGCGAGCTCTACCTGCTCGGCAAGCTCGAGCAGATGTGGCAAACGGTGAAGCCCAGCCGCGGCGGCGAGGGTAAGGGGTGAAGGTCAGCGGCACCGCCATCCACTCCGGTCTGACCAGCACGGTCACGCTGCACCGCGAAGACGGCCCCATCCGCTTCCGGCGCGGCGCAGGCAGTGTGACCGCTCACGTGAGCAACGTCACCGCCGCCGCGCGCGCCACCAGCCTCGGAGCGAACGGCGTGCAGGTTCACATGGTGGAGCACCTGCTGGCAGCGCTGGCCGTGCGCGGCTTCTACAGCGGCGTGCTAGTAGAACTCGACAACGACGAGCTTCCTATCCTCGACGGTTCTGCGGCGCCATGGCTGCCCGCCATCGACGGGCTGGGCCCGCCGCCCGCCCCGCCGCCGCCGCTGCGCGTGACCGACCCGGTCCAGGTGCGCCTCGGCGCTGGGTTCGCCTCCCTGACGCCGGGGCCCACTCGCCTGGACTGCAGCATCCAGTTCGACCATCCGGCGATCGGGCACCAGCAGGTTGTGCTGGAGCGCGCCAGGTGGCACGAGCTCCTGGACGCCAGGACGTTCGGGATGCTGTCTGAATGGGTGAGCCTCAAGAGCCGCGGATTAGCGTTAGGGGCGAGCGAAGAGCATGCTATCGTCTTCGGTGATGTTGGGCCATTGCGTCCACTACGTCATCCCGACGAGCCCGTGCGACACAAGGCACTGGACGCCCTGGGCGACCTGCACCTCCTCGCACGGCCGCTCGAGGCTCAGGTCACCATCACGCGTGGCTCCCACGCGCTTCATCACGAAACGGCGCGCCGACTGATGCAGTTTTTCCCGCAGGAAGCCGGCCAGGCATGACGCTCGCCCCGCTCAGGGTCGCAGTTGTGGGAGCTGGCGTCATGGGGCGCTATCACGCCGTGAACTACGCCACCATGCCGCGCGTAGACCTGGTGGCGGTGGTCGACACCGACCCAGTGAGGCGCGAGGAGATGCGCTCCTCGTACGGCTGTCACACCTACGAAACGGTCGAGGAGCTGCTGGCCAACGAGCAGATCGATGCCGCCAGCGTGGCGGTGCCCACCTACCTGCACTACTCGGTGGCGCGCACCCTGCTGACAGCCGACGTGCACGTGCTGGTAGAGAAGCCCGTTGCCACCGACGTGAACCAGGCGCGCACCCTTACCGAGCTCTCGCGCGAGCGGGACCGCGTGCTCCAGGTAGGGCACATCACGCGCTTCTACGAGGCCGTGCAGATGCTCTCGCGCCACGTCGACGAGCCGTACCTCATCGAGGCGCGCCGCCTGGTGCCCTCCGAGCGCGTGCGCGACGTAGGCGTCGTGCTCGACCTCATGATCCACGACATCGACATCGTGCTCGGCCTGGTGGGCGGCAAACCCGTCGACATAACGGCGGCCGGGCACGCCCTTAACGGCAGCCCCCACGAGGACGTGGCCGCAGCCCAGATCGTGTTCGACAACGGCTGCATCGCGCGCTTCCTCGCCAGCCGCGTGTCGCCCGACCCCGAGCGCAGCCTGCTGGTGGCAGAAATCAACCAGACCATCAGGGTCGACTTCGCCAAGGAGCCATACACCGAGGTGTTCATCTACCGCGCCCCCAAGGCCGGCGCCAACATCGGTCACGTGAAGCTGGACCGGCACGTGGTGCACGAGGAGAACCCTCTGAGGCGCGAGTTGGAGCACTTCGTGGCGCGCATCAGGCGCGACGCGGCGCCCATCGGTACGCTCGACGACGACGTGCGCTCGCTGGCGCTCGCAACTAGGCTCCTGAACAAGATCCACGGCGCCACCCCCGCCCTGGCCCGCTAGCGTCACCCACGCGGTAACACTGCCGCTGCTTGCGTTACACTTGGCGCATGGCCGTCGATATCCGAGCCATCCTTCCTCACCGTTACCCGTTCCTGCTGGTCGACCGCTTCGTGTCGCAAACGGGCGACTCGTTCGAGTGCATCAAGAACGTCACCCATAACGAGCCGTTCTTCGTCGGTCACTTCCCCGACGAACCCGTCATGCCCGGCGTGCTCATCGTAGAGGCGCTGGCGCAGGCTTCCGCTGTGGGCCTCGCGGTGCGCGAGGGTCAGGCCAGCGGCAACGGCGCGGTCGGCTACCTCACCACCGTCGACGGCGCCAAGTTCCGCCGGCGCGTGGTACCAGGTGATCAGCTGCGGCTCACCGGCACCATCACGCTCTTCCGGCGCGGCATCTGCCGCGTCGAGGCGCGCGCTCTGGTAGGCGAAGACGTCGCGGCCGAGGCCACCCTCTCGTTCATCTACGCGCGCTGAGGCGCCGAGCCTTGAACTCGACAGATCAGATCAGGGTCGCTCCAGGCGCCACCGTCGCCAGGAGCGCCCGACTTCATCCGGGGGTGGTCGTAGGGCCCGGGGTCGTGATCGAGGACGACGTAGAAGTTGGCTCCAACACAGTGCTGCTGCCCGGCACTGTCCTGCTGTCTGGCAGCGTGGTCGGGGCCCGGTGCCGGCTCGGGCCGTACGCGGTGGTGGGCGGCGAACCGATGGACTCCGGTTTCAAGGGCGAGCCGAGCAGCGCCGTCATCGAAGACGACGTGCAGCTGCGCGAGTTCGCCACCGTGCACCGCGCCACGGGCGAGGGCCTGGTCACGCGCATAGGCGCTGGCACGCTCGTGATGAGCTACGTACACGTCTCGCATAACGGCGACGTCGGTGCGGGCTGCACCCTGACCACCAGCGTGCAGCTCGGAGGCCACACGCAGGTCGGTGACCACGCTTTCGTGGGCGCCGGCTCCATGCTGCACCAGTTCGGGCGCGTGGGGCGCTACGCCATGTTCGGGGCCATGAGCGGCGCCAACCGCGACGTGCTGCCGTTCTCCATGGCGCGCGGCAACCCCGCCGTGCACTTCCGCCTGAACCGGGTCGGTCTGCAGAGGCACGGAATCAGCGGCCAGCGTTACGCGCAGATCGAGCGCGCGCTGCGCTACCTGCGCCAGCGCGACACGGCGGCGCTCGAGCTGCTGGCGGCCGACAGCGCCGACGCGGCCGAGCTGCTCACCTTCGTGCGCGAGAGCCGCCGCGGCGTCCTGCGCTTCGTAACGGGCGGCTGACGTGGCCCAGGTGGTTCTGGTGAGCAACGGCCCTGGCGAGCTGTACACGTGGGTGCAGCCGGTGCTCGAGGAGCTGCGCGCCGGTTACCCCGAACTGGACGTCTCCATTAGCCTCATACCGTGCCAGTTCGCTGGCGGCAACGAAGCCGCTATCGCCGCTACGTTCAGGCCAGACGCGCTGAGCACCCCCTCCCAGTACCTGCGGGCCGCCGCGGTCGGCGCGGCGCCGGAGCCGTTGGTGCAACTGGCCCGCAACAACGAGACCAGCGGGGACGCGGGCGTGGTCATCGGCCTTGGCGGCAACGGCGCCATGGCGGTGGCGCTCGGCAAGCGGCTCGGCTACCCCGCCTACCGCTACTCGTTCGAGCCTTACTGGCACGCCGGCCTGAGCGGCCTGCTGGTGCCCGACAACAGCGTGCGCCGGCGCGCGCTGCGAAGCGGCGCACCAGCCGATAGAACCACCATAGTGGGCAACCTGGTGGCTGACGCCGTGAAGGCCAGCGCGCCCGCAGCCGACGCCGGCCGCCCACACGTGCTGCTGTTCGGCGGCAGCCGTGACGGCTTCGCCGTGCACCTGATACCCCTCATGATCGCGGTCACCGAGCGCCTGGCAGCCGCCCTGCCCGGAGCGCGCTTCGTGTGGCCCGTGAGCCGCCTGCTGAAGGAGCAGACTCTTCAGCACGGAGTCGCGGGCGTGCACGCCGCGACCCTGGGAGGCGTGGCCGGCACGCGCCAGGCCGACGCCGTGGTCACACCCAGCGGGGCGCGGCTGGAGCTGGTCGACGAGGAGGAGCGCTACGCTCACATGCGCGCCGCCGACCTGGCCATCACCATCCCCGGCACCAACACCCTCGAGCTCGGCGTGGCCGGCGTGCCCGCCCTGGTGCTGCTGCCCATGAACCAACCCGAGCTCATCCCCCTCGAGGGCGCCGGCCACTGGCTGGGCCTCGTGCCGCTGGTGGGCCGCTACCTCAAGCGCTACGCCGTGAAGCTGTTCGTTGAGGGCCTCAAGGTGCCCGTCTCGTTACCCAACCGCATCAGCGGTGAGGAGTTGATGGTCGAACTGAGGGGCCGCGTGAACCCGCAGCTGGTGGCCGAACGCGCACTGGCCATGCTTCGAGACCCCGCTGACCTGCAACGCAGGCGCGAGAGGCTGCGCGCGACCATGCCCGCCCCGGGCGCCGCGCAGCAGCTGGTGCGGCTGGTGTTAGAGCAAGCCGGGCTCGCGGGCGCGCGCGCACTGTCCGAGGAGCCGCTAGCGGCGCCCGGCGCCAGCACGGCGGCAGCGACAGAGCCGTGAGCGGCGTGCTATTACCCCGCGGCCGCTCCGCGCTGCTGGGCAGCCTGGCCGCGTTACTGAACGGCGCGCTGCGCGTGGCCATAGTGCCGCT
>JBAYRM010000036.1:0-15267 GCA_041676665.1 Trueperaceae bacterium | reverse complement strand
CTGCACGACTCCGAGTCGCTCTTCGATCCTGAGGCGCTGACCATCGGCTTCGCGCGGCGCTTCGCCACCTACAAGCGCGCCACCCTCATATTCAGCGACCTGGACAGGCTGGCCGCGCTCATGAACGACCCGGAGCAGCCGGTTCAGCTCGTGTTCGCAGGCAAGGCGCACCCCGCCGACGCCGAAGGGCAGAAGCTGGTGGCCACCATCCAGAAGCTGTCGACCGACCCGCGCTTCGCGGGGCGCGTGCTGTTCGTGGAGGATTACGACATGGCCGTCGGTCGCGCTCTCACGCGCGGCGTCGACGTGTGGCTCAACAACCCGCGCAGGCCGCTGGAGGCGTCCGGCACCAGCGGAATGAAGGCCGCCATGAACGGCATCCTCAACCTCTCGATCCTCGACGGATGGTGGCCCGAGGGCTACGACGGGACCAACGGCTGGGCTATCGGCACCAACCACTCTCACGCCGACGAGGCGCGCGCCGACGCTGCCGACGCCGACGCCCTGTACGCGCTGCTCGAGGGCGAGGTCGTTCCGCTGTACTACCGTCGCAACGACGAAGGTGTGCCGGTGGAGTGGACCAGGCGCGCCGCCAACGCCGTGGCCACGGTTGCGCCTCAGTTCAACGCCTCGCGCATGGTCAAGGAGTACGTCACGCGCTACTACGCTCCCGCCAGCCGGCGTGGAACCGAGATGAACGCTGACGGTCACGCCAAGGCGCGGCGCCTGGCCGCCTGGAGCAAGCACGTGGCCGAGGCGTGGCCCTCGGTCTACTTCACTGCCCAACCGGCGGAGGAGCGGGTCCGGCGCATAGGCGATGAGGTTGAGGTCTCGGCGGTCCTCAACCTGGGCGAACTGCAGAGCGCTGTGCGCGTGGAGCTGGTGTACGGCCCCGCCGCAGACGGACTGGAGGAGAACCTTCAGCGCGTCGAGCTGCAGCAGGTCGAGGAGTACCCCGACGGCGGTCACCTGTACCGCGTGCGCTTCCAGCCGTCGATCAGCGGTCGACTGGCTTACGGGGTGAGGGTCTACCCGGTGAACGAGCTTCTGACCTCGCCCTTCGAGGCCCGCGCTATTCGCTGGGCCTGAGCCGCCCGCGCCGAGCTGTCAGAACTGGACGTCGGTAACCAGCGTGAGCCTGTCTCGCGCCGCAATGGCGCGAGCCGGGTGGGCGTCCAGGGCGGCGTCGCTGCGCTCCGCGCTGCGCGCCTCGGCGCCGAACGTCTGGCGCAACGCCTCGCCTTTGCTAGCGCCCGTGACGAGGAACAGCACCTCGCGGCTGTCGCTCAAGGCGCTGGCGCTCATGCTGAGGCGCCAGCCGCCAGGGGAGGCGTACTCAGGCGCCCTGACCGCCAGCGTGGGCCCTGCTAGCAGCGCTGCGCCCGTACCCGGGAAGAGCGAGGCCGTGTGTCCGTCGGCGCCCAACCCCAGCAGGTTCAGGTCGAAGGTGGGGAAGCCGCCGAAGGCGCGCTCCAGCTGGCGGCGGTACTCCTGTGCCGACTCGGCCGGGTCTGTGAGTATGGGCCAGGTCAGCACCTGAGAGGGGGGAACCGCTACGTGGTTCAGCAGGTGCTTCATGGCCGACCCGGCGTTGCTGTGCTCATGATCCAGCGCCACGAAGCGCTCGTCGCCGAAGGTGACCCACACGCGCTCCCATGGCAGGTCGGTGGCAGCCAGGAGGCGGAACAGGGGCAGAGGGCTGGAGCCGCCGCCGAGGGCCAGCAGCGCCCTGCCGCGCTCGAGGACCGCGGAGGTGATAGCGGCTCTCACCAGCGCCAGCGCCGCCGTGGCCGGCTCATCAGTCACGAACTGCTCGAACCTCATGGTTGGAGTATAGCCACAGGCGCCGCAGGCGCCGGGATGCGGCACCCGGCCGGCCGACGCAGGTAGACTCGGCGGATGGAAAAGACCGTGACCAGGCAAGGCGCGCTGGACCTCATGCAGGAGTGGACAGGCTCCGAGAGCCTGCGCAAGCACATGCTGGCGGTAGAAGCAGCGGTGGTGGCTTACGCGCGCCAGTACGGCGAGGACGAGGAGTCGTGGGCGGTGGCGGCGCTGCTGCACGACTTCGATTACGAGCGCTACCCCAACCCGGAGAGGGACGAGAGCGGTCACCCGTACGTGGGCGTGGCCGAACTTGAGCGGCTAGGCTACCCGGCCGAGGTCACGAACGCCATCATGGGGCACGCGGATTACACGGGCGTTGCGCGCGAGAGCCTGCTCGCCAAGGTGCTCTTCGCCTGCGACGAGCTGACGGGGCTCATCACGGCCGCCGTCCTCGTTAGGCCCGACCGCGACATCGCTGGTCTCACCCTCAAGAGCGTGAAGAAGAAGCTCAAAGACAAGGCCTTCGCCCGGGGCGTTAACCGCGACGACGTGAGGCAGGGAGCCGCCGAACTGGGCGTGGAGCTCGACGACCATATAGCCTTCGTGCTGGCGGCCATGCAGGGCAGCGCTCAGGCGCTCGGCCTCAACGGCTCAGAGTAGCGGCGCCAGCGGCGACCGCAGCACGCCGTCGCCCCACGGGAGCCGCAACTGCGCCACCACGCGGCCCCTGAGCGAGGCTTCAGGTAGCGGCCCGAACTGGCGGGAATCGCTGCTCGCCAGCGGCAGGCGGTTGTCGCCCGCCACGAACACGTGACCACCCGGCACCGCAACGGGCGCCATGCTGAAGTTGCCGCGGCGCTCTGGCTGCACCCACGGCTCGGTGGTGGCGGCGCCATCAACCAGCAACTGCCCGCTCTGGAACTCCACCTGCTCGAACTCCAGCCCCACCACGCGCTTCACGATCAGCGGCCTGCCGACGCCTAGCAGCAGGCCGTCGCTCCTGGGTTCAGGAGCCACGATTACGGCGCCCCTGACGGCCTGCGCTAAGCCGCGCGCACCGAGGGCTGACGCCAGCGCCAAGAGCGGCGGCCGCAGCACCACCACCAGCTCGCCTTCGAACAGCGAGGGCGCCATGCTGTGGCCCGTGACGCGCATGAGCGACAGACCGGACTGCGTGACGAGCACGCCGATGAGCAGGCCGAGCACCACGGCCCTGCCGGCCCTCAGGGCGTTCACTGGTTCTGACGTTTGATGCTGCTAGCCAACCTGGCGACCTTGGCTAACGGCGACAGCGGCTCCTCGTGCTCGGGGGCAGAGTCAGCCTTCGCGGGCTTCTTCGCAGACTTGTCGGCGTCCTCCGGCTCGCGGTCCTCCTCGAGCGCCAGCACCTTGCGCCAGCCCCCAACAGCGGCCAGCGTGCGCTCTGCCGCGTTCTCGCCCTCCTCGATGATGGCCTCGAAGTCCGCGAACGACTCGATGCGGTACTGCGGCAGGTCCATGCGGATACGTAGGTCGGCAGGGTGGATGGCGGCCCGGATGTCTACCAGCATGGACTGCTGGATGTCGGTGGCGCGGAACAGCATCTGCACCAAGGGCGTGCGGCGCTCGAGCTTAACGGTGGCGACCCAGCGCTCCCACCAGTTGCCCTTGCCCTCGTCGCTGCGGTAGATAGCCTGCCGCGGCGGTGACACGTCGGAGGCGATGGTGCGGTTGGCGCCCAGCAGCAGCGCCGCGCTGACCGGCAGGTTGTTGACGATGCCGCCGTCGCCCAGAGTGCGGCCGTCCATGTAGACCGGCTCGAAGGCGCCGGGGAAACCGGCGGAGGCGCGCACCGCGGAGATGAGGTCGCCTTCCGTGTGCACCACCTCCTCACCTGATTCGATGTCGGTGGAGATCACGGCGAGCGGCACCTCCAGCTCCTCGAAGGTGGCGGGCAGGTGCGTCTCAAGCAGCTCGTGCAGCCGCTCGCCCTTCATGAGGCCGGTGCGAAGTGACAGGTCGACGACGTCGCGCCACGAGGTGGTGGCGGTTATCTCCTGGATGTCCGCCGCCCGGTGACCGGCGGCGTAAAGCGCGCCGATGATGGCGCCCATGGAGGTGCCCGCGATCACGTCGTAGCGGGCCCCTTCGCGCTCGAGTACGCGCAGCACGCCTATGTGCGCGAAGCCGCGCGCGCCGCCGCCAGATAGGACCAAACCGACCGTTAGATGCCGTCCTGGACGCTCCATGCGCGGATGCTAGCACGCGCCCCCATGAGTTACGGGGGCGCGTGCTGAGGCTGCCGGTAGCGGCCCGGTCAGCCGGTTACGACACGTGCTGCTACTGCTGTTGCGGCTGGCTCACTGGCACCACGCGCAGGGTCACGGTCACGTTACGGACCTCGCCGCCGCGCCAGACCTCGAGCTGCAGCCTGTCGCCTTCCGCCGCGCCGGTCAGCACGGTGTGCAGGTCGGCGATCTCCTCGATGCGGGTGCCGTTGGCGGCCAGGATGATGTCGCCGCCCGCGGGGTAGGCGACCTCGTCGATGGTGGCCATGAAGGTGCTGGCCTGGATGCCGGCCTGATCCGCGGGACCGCCGGGCTCGACCGAGGCCACGACCATGCCGTAGTCGGGCATGCCGAGGACCTCACGGGCGCGCTCCGGGTAGCTGGCGGCGGGGTACACCTCCACGCCGATGCGGGGGCGGTTCTCGATGTCGATGGCGGTGGCGTAGGCGCCGACCAGGCCGCCGGAACGCATCATCGGCAGGGCCTGCAGGAGCAGCTCGCTGGGAACCGCGAAGCCTATTCCGATGCTGCCCGCGCTGCCGGAAGCGGTCATGCCCGGCACGATCATGGTGTTGATGCCGATGAGGCGGCCGGAGGAGTCAAGCAGCGGGCCGCCCGAGTTGCCGGGGTTGATGGCGGCGTCGGTCTGGATCATCGGGATCTCGATCTGGCCGATGGAGGGAAGCTCACGACCGATGGCCGAGATTATGCCTTGCGACACGCTCGACTGCAGCCCGAACGGGTTGCCTATGGCCACCACCTTCTGCCCGACCTGGGCGGTGCTGGAGTCGGCTATCTCGAGCGGGACCGCGCTGGCCGGGATGGCGTTACCGTCGACCAGCTCCAGGAGGGCCAGGTCGAAGTCGGGGTTGGCGCCCACCACGCGCACGTCGAACTCCTCGCTGGACCCGGCGAACACGACCTTGATGGAGGCGCCTTCACGCAGCTCGAGGCTGGCGCCGTCGAGCGCTCCCTCGATCACGTGGTAGTTGGTCACCAGCTCGTCCGGCGCCACAACGAAGCCGGAGCCGCTGCTCTGCTGAACCTGGGGCCCAAGGTACTGCTCGCGGAACTGCGGCGGCAGGAAGTTGGGGAAGAGGCGTTCCAGCTCCTCGAACGGGTTGACCCTGTTGCCGCGAACCTCGACGTTGATGGCAACCACGCTGGGGCCGCGGTCGGCAACGATCTGCACGGTGTTGCGCTCGTCTTCGAGGCGGGGCTCGGTGGGTACCGCCGTGGGCGTGCTCTGCTGCGCCACGACGTCGCCTGGGAACAGGAACACCGCGCTTGCCAGGCCGAGTAGCAGGCCCGCTAGGACGTAGTTCAAACGGTTCTTGCGCACTGTTTTCCTCCTGCATGTGCTTCGACACGAGTTGGGCCGTCAAGCCGCGCTGGAGCGGCGGCCACGGCTCTCATACAAGGTTAAAAGGTGCGCGTGAAGGTTCGCCTAAGAGCGAATGAACTTCGTGAAGACGTGCGTGCGCGCGCCGCCGGGCGGGTCCTCAGGCAGGCAGGGCGGGTTCCGGCGCCGCCGCGCGAGCACGGCGTTTGCCGGCGCGGTCGAGTAGCAGTACCGCCACGACGCCCGCCACCATGAGTGCGGCCAGTACCAACGGCTCGGGACCCACCGAGAGCCACGGCCAGGCGGGGCTGACGCCGTCGGCCTGAGTGTACGGCCAGACCTTGCGCAGCGAACCGACCACGAAACCGGTGAGCAGCGCCAGCATGGGGTCGTGGTAGCGCTTCAGCAAGTAGCTCATCACGCGCGCGAAGCTGAGGATGCCCAGAACACCCCCCAGCATCAGCGGCACTATGACCCCGAAGTCGCGCGCGGTAACGGCCGCCAGCGCCACGTCGTACTTGCTGAGCAGCACCAGCATGAACGAGCCTGACAGGCCCGGCAGGACCAGAGCGCAAACCGCGATGGCGCCAGCCAGAACGAGGAAGAGGGGACCGCTGGGCGTTTCGGTGGGGGCGAGACCGACCAGCACGAAAGCGCCGATGGCGCCGAGGGGCAGCAGCAAGAGCTCGGTGCGCCCCCAGCGCCGCACCAGGCCGCCCGCCACGAGCGCGGAGGCGAGGACCAGGCCGAAGAAGAACGCCGCTACATGGAGCGGGAAGTGCGTGAGAAGGTACGTGGCCAACGGCGCCAGCAGCACGATGGCGGTGACCATGCCGAGCCCGAGGGTCAGCAGGAACGGGCCGTGGCACAGGCGGAACGCCTCGCGCAAGCGGCGGCGCCTGAGCGCCTGAAGGAAGCTCCGGTCGGAGAAGCTGCTGATGGCGGCGATGATCTCGGGATAGATGCCGACCACAAGCGCCATGGTGCCGCCCGAGAAGCCCGGCACCAGGTCGGAAACCCCGACAGACAGGCCCTTCACGTAGAGCAGCAGGGTCGCTATGGGCCCCCGCCGACTGACCACGGCCTCTCCCAGCCCCGCCTTGCGTCGCCCGCCTGCGGATGCAGCGTCGCTAAGCCCGTTCAGTTGCGGCTTATCGGTGGTGTTCGTCGCCTCCGGCACCGGCGGATGATAGCACGGTCCCCGAAGTCGCCAGTCCCGGCCCGGCCCCGCTGGCAGTGCGGTACTCTAGCTGTCAGGAGCACGCGCCTCATGTCCGAAGCCACCGTCCACGAGCAACTGACCGCCACACTCGCCGACTCTGGGCTCACGCCCCAGGCGCTCGAGGAGTTCGCCTCGCAACTGCTGTGGCGCATCGGCCGCACCGAGGTCGAGGGACAGGTGACGGTGAGGGTGGGTCTCGCCTCCAGCGCCGAGCAGTTCCAGATCCTGCCGCGCCTGCGCGGCGCGTCCGACGCCGAGATCGAAGCGGCGGTGCGCGAGGGCACGCTCAGGCTCGAGTGGGTCGGGCCCAGGTTGCGGGCTGGCGAGCGTTGAAGCTGACCGAGAACCTGGAGTTCGCCTTCGCGTCGCCGCTGGTCGAGGCGGCCGCGTTGGCCTTCGTGCGCGACGTCGAGCTGTCGCTCGCCAGCAGCCACCTATTAGAAGGACTCGAGGTTACGGGAGGGCAGCCGCAGCTGGTGCGCGCCAGCCTGCCAGTCAACACGCCGCTCTTCGGCCGGCGCGAGCTGCCGTTCGTGAGCGAGCTGCACCACACCGCCACCGGAGCGGTGCTGGTGCCCGCGCCGGCCGCCTCGGACGGGCGCGGCTGGGCCGAGGTCGGCGGCGAGGCGCGGGTAACGCCCAACGGCGCCGGCAGTCACGTTGCCTATGCCCTCAACCTGACCATCTACCTGCGCCTGCCTGAGGCCGACCGCTGGGGCACGCGGGCGCTGACGAAGATGATCGAGATGACCGCCGGTTCGGTCCTGCGGCAGCTCTCGGAGCGCCTCAAGGGGTCTGTGGAACAGGCGGCGCAGCGACAGGTGGCCGCGGTGCGCAGCGAGTAAACAGCGCGCCCGCTGGCCCGGCTACTTGCCCACGCAGAAGCTCGCGAATATGGACGCTAGCGTCTCTTCGGCCACGTCGTGCCGGCCGGTCATGGCGGCCAGCGCCGTCAGCGCGTCCTGCAACTCAAGCGCCACCAGGTCGAGGTCGCCTGCTTCTGCCTGAAGCCTGGCCGCGCTCACGTGCTCGTTAGCAGCCTCGAGCGCTGCCACGTGCCGCTCGTGCGTGATCCACAACTCCGTGGTGGCGGCGTCGCCCAGCAGCGCGTCTGTGATCACGCGCTCGAGCTCCTGCAAGCCCGCGCCGGTCAAGGCGGAGAGCTCGAGCACGGCCACGCCCTCGGCTAGTCCTAGCTCACCTGCGTCGAACGCGGCTGGCTTGTCGCGCTTGTTGACCACCACCACCGTGCGCCCGTCTTGCACGGCACGAAGGAGTTCGTGGTCGTCGGCCGTGAGCGGTTCGGAGCCGTCGAGAACCACGAGCCTAACGTCGGCGTGGCGACCGATGTGGCGCGCCTGCTCGACGCCGCTGGCCTCCACCGCGTCGGCCGCCTCGCGGATGCCGGCCGTGTCGATGGCCGTTACGTGCACCCCGCCGATGACCAAGGGCGCTTCCAGGTAGTCGCGGGTGGTGCCGGGCGTGTCGCTCACTATGGAGCGCTGGTAGCCCAGCAGGGCGTTCAGCAGGCTGGACTTGCCGGCGTTGGGGCGGCCCAGCAGCGCCAAGCGCGCGCCCTGGCGGCTGAGGCGCCCAGCGCTGGCGGTGCTCAGCAGCGCCGCTATCTCGTGGGCGGCCGCTTCGAGCGGTGCCCCCAGTTGCGCTTCGGGCACCCCCTCGTCTGGGTAGTCGAAACTGGCCTGAACCGCAGCGTACGCGCCCGTTAGGTGGCTCTGCACGGCGTTCAGCTTGGTGGTCAGCGCCCCGCTGAGCCCGAGCGCCGCGTTACGGCGTGCGCCGTCCGACTGCGCGTTGACCATGTCGAGCACGCTCTCGGCCTGGAGCAGGTCGATGCGGCCGTTCAGGAAGGCGCGCAGCGTGAACTCGCCCGGCTGGGCCAGGCGTGCGCCGTGCGCCACGCACAGGTCGAGCGCCTCGCGCAGCACCGCGGCGCCGCCGTGCGTTTGCAGCTCCACCACGTCCTGCGCCGTGTACGACCTGGGCGCCCGGAAGGTGAGCATGAGGGCCTCGTCGATGGTCTTGCCAGCCGCGCCAGACTGCTGGTCAGCGCCGCTCGGCTGCGCCACCACGTCGCCGTAGATGACGCGCCCGGCGGGCCTGCTGCTGGGTTTACCGCCGCGGCGCGGGACGAAGATGCTGTCGGCGATGGCGTAGGCGGACGGCCCGGACAGGCGCACCACACCCACCGCGCCCACGCCGGGGGCGCTGGCGATGGCCACGATGGTATCGGTGAGGGGAGGAAGCAGCGCCACAGCCCAATGCTGGCACGCCCCGCGCCGCAGGTGCGCGCCCGCCGCTACCAGCCCGCCACTCGCCCGCGCTGCCGGGCCGGTAGAATCGCGCAACACACCTCCGGAGGAACGATGGAACTCATAGGCCTACTGCAGAGCTCTGCCTCACCGACCCTCGACCGCTTCATGATTCTCGTGACCAACCTAGGTTCCGAGCAGGTGTACGTGGCCCTGCTGGTGGGGGCCTTCGTGGCCCTCAGCGCCAAGAACGGGCGCCGCATGGCCATCTACTTCCTGGCTGGCGTGTACCTGATGGAGTTGCTTAAGCTCCTGTTCAACGCGCCGCGCCCGTTCGAGCTCGACCCGAGCGTGCTGCGCAGCGCGGCCGCGGCGGAGACCGCAGGCGGCGCGTCGTTCCCCTCGGGCCACGCCCTCTCGGCCATGCTGTACTGGGCGCTGGCCGCGAGTTACGTCCGGCGCACCTGGTTCTCCGTGCTGGCCGCGCTGATAGTGGGCCTGGTGGCGCTGTCACGGCTCTACCTCGGCGTGCACTTCCCGGTGGACGTGATCGTGGGCCTGGCGCTGGGTCTGCTGTTCGCGTTCCTCGGTCGGCTGCTCGACCGGGTGGAGTGGCGCGTTGCCCCGGGCGTTCAGTTGGCGCTCGGCCTGCTGGTGCCGCTGGCTCTGCACCTGCTGCTGCCCACTGCGGGCTCCGGCCTCTACATGGGCGCCCTGGCCGCGTTCCTGGTGGCGCCCCTGTTCGTGCGGCATAACACCGATGGCCCGCTGGTCAAGCGCGCCGTGCTGGGAGTGATCGGCCTAGCGTTCGTGTTCGGCGCCCTCATGGGCAGCTCGGCCGCCGTGCCCGACGCGCTGAGGCACAGCGCCGTGGGCTCTTTCGTGCGCTACCTCGTGATCGGCGCCGTGGGCGCCGTGCTGGTGCCGTTCATCGGTCGCTGGTTGAACCTGGTGCCGGCGCGCCCGGCCACCGCTACGGTTACGGCTCCGAAGAGCAGGTGACCGGCTCCGAAAGCGCGGGCAGGCGCGTGCGCCTGACGCTCGAGTTCGACGGCAGCGAGTTCCTCGGCTGGCAGCGGCAGGCGGCGGGCGAGCGCACGGTGCAGGCGACCTTGGAGCAAGCGTTCGCGCAGTTGCCGGGGCGCCACGGGACCGTTATGGCGGCGGGGCGCACAGACGCGGGCGTGCACGCTCTCGCCATGGTGGCGCACGTCGACACCACCTCAGCCATCCCCGACGAGAAGCTCAGGCTGGCGCTCAACGCCCACCTGCCGCGCGACGTAGCTGTGGTGAGCGTGCAGACGGCGGCGCCTGACTTCGAGGCGCAGTACCACTGCCTGTACCGGCGCTACCTTTACAGGCTGCGCGTCGTGCGCGACGACCCGCGGGGTCTGGCCGTGAATCGCAACCGTGTTCTGCCGGTCTTCCGGCACGTCGACCTGGCGGCCATGCAGGAAGCCGCGGCGCACCTGGTGGGTCGGCACGACTTCGCCACCTTCGCCACGCAGGAGTCGCGCACCACGGTGCGGAGCGTGTACCTGTGCGAGCTCAGGCAGGAGCATGGCGAACTGCGCCTGCACGTCGCTGGCGACGGCTTCCTGCGGAACATGGTGAGAACCATCGTCGGAACGCTCCTGTGGGTGGGGAAGGGCAAGCTCGTCCCGAGCGACATGCCCATCCTGCTGGCGGCGCGCGACCGCACGCGTGCCGGGCATAACGTGGGCCCTCAGGGCCTCTACTTCGTGGAGGCCGGCTACAGCGACTGGGACCCGCAGGCGTCGGAGGCCGCCGTGCGGGGCCTGGTGGTGTAACGGAACTCGTTCCGCCCGCCGTTGGCGCCCCACGTATACTCGTGCTCATGGCTATGACCTTGCGCCCACCTGTCGAGGCAGACCTGCCCGCCCTCCAGGCGCTGGACGCTGCGTACGCAACCTTGCACGGGCTGGAGCCCGCCGTTACCGAAGGGTCGCTCCGCTTCTTCGGCAGAACCGAGCACTCGTTCGTGGCCGAGGCGTCAGCTGGCGCCGGAACTAACCTCGCGGGCTTCGTGTTGGCCCAGGCGGTCTGGTCCGGCGAGCGCCCCCAGGTGCTGGTGGCGCGCCTGGTGGCGGGTGCGCCCGAAGCGAGCGAGCCGCTGGTGAAGGCGCTCGTGAAGAGCGCCTACGACTCGGGTGTGTACGACCTGCTGACGCGCGTGCCAGCTACCGACGCCGCCCTGCTCGAGCTGCTGGGGCGCGAGAGCTTCGTGGCTGACCGCATGGTGGGGCTAGTGAGGATCCTCGGTTCGAGGGGCGCCCGGATCGACGAGCCGACCCCCGCCGCCAGCCGAGAGGAGGCGCGCAGCCATGGCTAACGCGCGGGCACTCATGCGGGTGCGGGGCATGGACACGGAGCAGAGCCGCGACCAGGTCATCACGACCCTCCAAGCGGTGGCCGGGGTGGTAAGCGTGACAGGTGGAGACGCCGAGCAGGTGAGCGTGGAGTACGATCCGACCGAGGTTACGGTCATGGACCTGATCCGCGCACTGCGCCGGATCGGCTTCCTGGCCGGAATGGAGTAACCGCGCGTTCAGCCTGCAAGCGCGGTACGCGGCCGCTCAGTAAGGAGCCCAGAATGCTGCTAGCACTAGCCGCCATAGTCGGAATCCTCTGGTTAGTAGGACTGATCGCCAAAGTCACGTTCGGTGGGCTGCTCCACCTCCTCATCGTCGTGGCCGTCGTGCTCGTCCTCATACGGCTCTTCAGGCGCGCTACGACCCCCTGAACCACGGGGGCTGGCCCTGCCCCACCTACCCGAAACTGGCTCGTAGCGCCGCCGAACCGCACGGTTCGGCGGCTTCCTTTGCGGCGCGGTAGAATGCCAACCTAGAACCGGATCGGGTACGGGTACGACACACGCCGCGGTCATGTACCTCACCGCGACTGGAGGTCAAGTGAGCACGCCAGAAGACAGCAAGCGCGCTGGCCACGAAGCCGAGACCGGCGAGGCCCAAGACGCCACAGCGGCCAAGGACAGCGCCCTGAGTGAAGCCGCAGCGGAGTCGACCAAGAAGCGCTCCCAGCCCCGTTCGTTACTGCCGTTCGGCAGCAAGACCAAGGCGGAGCCCAAGGAGCGTCAGGTAGACGAGATCCGCGTGGCCGACGGCGCCCTCGCCAGCATCATCGGGCTGGCAGCGCACGAGGTTCCTGGCGTGGTGGGAATGGCGCCCGCCAACATCACGGAGGGCATCAGGCGCATCCTGGGAGCGCGGCAGGTGGACGAGGGCGTGGAGGTGGAGCACCCGAACGGCGAGGACCGCGCCGACGTCGACCTGCACGTCGTCGTGGCTTACGGCGTCAACATTCCCGTAGTGGCGGAATCCATCAGGGAGCGCGTGCGGTACGCGGCCGAGTCGCTGGCAGGCATCACGCTGGACGAGGTCAGGGTCCACGTTGCGGGTATCAGCCGTGGGTAAGGGGGCCAACCACGCTACCTGGGGCCCTGTCGACCTGGCCAAGGCGTTCACCTTCGCCACCGATTGGCTGGGCGTGTTCGTCGACGAGACCAACGCCCTCAACGTTTACCCCGTGCCGGACGGTGACACCGGCACCAACATGCACCTCACCATGCAGTCCGTCAGGCGGCAGCTGGCGGAGGACGCACCCACCCACATGGAGGGCGTCGCCCGGGCGCTGAGCTACGGCTCGCTCCTGGGCGCCAGAGGCAACTCGGGCGTCATCCTCTCGCAGATCCTCAAGGGGTTCGCGGAGTCCATCCGCGAGAACGGCCGCGTGAGCGGCGCTGACCTGGCCGGTGCTCTGGCCGCCGGCTCGGATTCCGCCTACGCCGCCGTCATGAAACCGGTGGAGGGCACCATCCTCACGGTCGTGCGTGAGGCGGCGGAGGCGGCCGAGGAGCGTTTCAGCGGCACCAACGGCGAAGCCGAAGTGGCCCAGGACGGCGGCAGCAACGTCACGCCGCTCGACCTCCTCAACCTCGCGGTCGACGCTGGCCGCGTCTCGCTGGCGCGCACGCCCGAGCTGCTGCCGATCCTCAAGCAGGCCGGCGTGGTCGACGCTGGCGGTCACGGGCTGATCCGCCTACTCGAAGGCGTCATCGCCTACTTCGAGGGGCTGCCACTGCCGCCAAAGCCGAAGGTGGAGCACAGGGCGCAGCAGCAGTTCGAGGAGGAGGAGTTCGGCTTCTGCACCGAGTTCCTCCTGGCCGACGTCGAGGCCCCCACCAGCGAGATCAGGGAGCTGGTGGCGCCGTACGGCGACTCGCTTCTCGTGGTCGGCGCTGAGGGCTTCGTGAAGGGCCACATTCACACGGAGCAGCCGGAGAAGCTGCTGGCCGAGGTGTCGCGCTTCGGGCGCATGATCCGCTCGAAGGTCGAGGACATGAGCGAGCAGCATTCCGAGATCCTCGCTGACGTCGACGCCGCTGTGGCCGAGCCGCCGCTGACCGCGGCGGTGGCGGTGGCTAACGGTTACGGCGTCACGCGCGTGTTCCGCAGCCTGGGCGTGCGCGTGGTTGGTGGCGGTCAGACCGACAACCCGTCGGTGCAGGACATTGTCGACGCCGTGCGCAGCGTCGGGGCGCAGCACGTGATAGTGATGCCCAACAACAAGAACATAATCCTGGCTGCGGAACGGGTAGACGAGCTGGTGGACGACAAGTCCGTCCACGTGCTGCCCACGCGCACACTGGGTCAAGGCCTGGCGGCCGCGGTGCTGTTCCAGGAGGGGGCCGACGCCGAGGCGCTGCTGGAGGAGATGCGCGCCGCCGCCGACGCCTCGCTGACCCTGGAGGTCACCAGCGCCACGCGCGACGTGGAGCTAGACGGTGTGCAGGTGCGCGACGGCGACGCCATCGGCCTGGTAGACGGCGTGCTGGCGGCGTCCGCGCGGGGGTACGTTGACGTGTTACTGGAGCTGCTGGAGGGGCGGGCGGCGGATTACGAGATAGCCTCGCTGTTCTACTCGGGCGGTGTGGGCGAGGAGAACGCCGAGAAGACCCTGGCCCGCATCACGGACCTGTACCCCGACCTGGAGGTCGAGCTTCACCCGGGCGCCCCCGACCTGTACCCGTACCTGATGGTGCTCGAGTAGGCGCACCAATCCGTGCCCGCTGCTAAGTAGCGGCGGGCTGCAGGCTTGATTAAGGAACCGTCCATGCGCGCGCCGCCGCGTTCGCTTATGGTGGTAGGCGGGTAACGGCGTCCTGCAGGAGCTTCTGGGCTGCAGCCCACGCCGCCTCGCCTGAACGTGTGCCCCTTACCTACGCTCGTAGTGGGCCGGCATGCGGAACGGTTCGGAGCTGACCGAATAGTAGGAGGTCTTCGCGTGAAACGACACACTCTCTTCCTTTCCCTCGCTACCGTGGCCGCGCTGGTGCTGTCGGCTTGTACTATCACTGTCGAGCCGGGCGGGCCGCCGCCGGAGCGGGTCGACGACACGGTCACCGCCGCCAACAACCCCAACATTGCGGTTGGCAGTTACTCCATTCCCGCCGGCAGCAGTCGCCTGATCCGGATCGAGATCGCCACCGGGCAGCCGCTGGTCTACATCGAACTGAACCGTGACCTGCGCCTGGAAGTCCTGAACGCGTCGCGTACCCGCATCGCCAGCTCCAGCTCCGCTTCGTTCTTCGGAGCGGGTAGCGCGGGCCTGACCGCGGTCGACGGTGCCTCGCTGCTCGAGCCGCAAGGCATCACCACCAACGTCACGTGCGACGGTAGCTGCGTGATATTGCGCCGCGGCTCTCACACTCACGTGTTCGCGCGCATTACCAACAACTCTGGCTCCAGTGTCAACGTCAACCTGTTCGCCTTCGGCGACGTGCTCACGGACGACACCGAGCCCCAGAACGACGCGCGCAACACCGCGCCGACCCTTAACGTGAACGCAATCACCTCGGGCGCCATCGAGACGCTGGGCGACCAGGACTGGTGGGTGGCCAACGCCAACGCATTCATGATCTTCGACGCGCCTAACACAGCGTTGGGTCTCACGCTCTACGTGTTCAACGGGAACGTCCAGGAAGAGGGTCCCATCACGAACGGCCAGACCTTCGACGTCTTCGCTGGCGAGCACGTGTTGGTGGTATCTGAGGCAGACCGCGCAGGTCCCTCTGGCACCAGCACGTACTTCATCTCGCGACCCTGACCCTGGCTGAGGGCCTAAAACCGGCCCCAGTAACGCCGCCCGGCGCAAACTGCGCGCCGGGCGACGTTTCGTTGTGGCTTCGTTGGAAGCGCGTGAGTACACGGTTAAGCCGCTCTGCGGCACCCGCCCACACTGGTGACAAGTCTCCCTCCTAGACTGCCGCCGAGGAGGAAGCCATGAAACGAAACGCAT
>JBAYRM010000035.1:0-15301 GCA_041676665.1 Trueperaceae bacterium | reverse complement strand
GCTGCGCGTGAACCCGCCGCTGCAGAAGCCGGAGGTGCGCCGTTTACTGGGCTTCCTGTTCGAGCTGGTAGACAGGCCCGAGTGGCGTGCCCGCTGCGCAGTGGCGCGCGAGGTGTCCGACGTCCACGGCACCCGCACCGAGGTGGTTCTGCCAGTGAGGCCGCCTGAGTACGCGGGAGGCGAGGCGCTGGTGGGGCCGTTCCCCACGCAGGAGGCCGCCGCTGACTGGGCTGCTGGCGTGGCCGATGCCAGCCTGGCGTTCGATACGGTGGAGGCTCACTGCGGTCACCTGGTCGACCTGTTCGTGCTCGGCGAGCTGCTGGCTGACTAGGGTGCCCTTACGTTGACTTCGCCACTGGAACGGCCTTACACTCGCCCGTATGAGAAGCCCAGCGGCTTCCCGCGCCTTTACCAGCTGAGCGTGGAGCTGATGCTCTGCGCTGTGTACGCCACTGCCCACCGGGGCGGTGGTTTTTTCGTGGTCCGCACCGGCACCTGCGGCGCGACCACTGTTCAGGGAGGAAGTTGATCGCATGAGCGGAGAACCGGAGCAGCACGCAGGGGCATCGTCGCCGGAGGCCGCGCAGTGGCTGGCGGACATAGCCGCTGCCCAGAACGGCGCTGAGCTGCAGGAGCTCAGGGTAAGGCTCGTTGGCAAGAAGGGCGAGATCACCCAGCGCCTCAAGCAGCTCGGGCAGTTGGACCCGGAGGAGCGGCGCCGGCAAGGGCAGCTCATAAACCTCCTGAAACAAGAGGTCGAGGGCGCCATTGAAGCGCGCAAGAGCGAGCTGGAGCGGCAGCGGCTGGACGAGCAGCTGGCCAGCGAGCGGGTCGACGTGACCCTGCCGGGAACGCGCACCACAGAGGGCGGCCTGCACCTGCTGACGCTCGTTACCAACCGCCTGCTGGACGTGTTCCGCAGCCTGGGTTACGAGGTGGTTACGGGCCCGGAACTCGAGACCGACCATTACAACTTCGGCGCCCTCAACTTCCCGCCCGACCACCCGGCACGCGACACGCAGGACACGTTCTGGACCACCGACGGTCGGCTGCTGCGCACGCACACCAGCCCCATGCAGGTGCGTTACATGGAGGCGCACAAGCCGCCGTTCAAGCTGGTCGTGCCCGGCAAGGTGTTCCGCAACGAGGCGGTGGACGTGACCCACGAGGCGCAGTTCCACCAGTTAGAGGCCCTGGTGGTCGGCGAGCGCATCACAATGGCCGACCTGCGCGGCGCCATCAACGAGATGGCGCAGGCGCTCATCGGGCCCGGCACCAGGACACGGCTGCAGCCGACCTACTTCCCGTTCGTGGAGCCTGGCGCGGAGTTCGCCATCTGGTGGACCAACCCGCGTACGGGCCGGGAGGAGTGGCTCGAGCTAGGCGGTTGCGGCATGGTGCACCCGAAGGTGTTCGAGGCAGTAGGTTACGAGGGGGTTACGGGCTTCGCGTTCGGCTTCGGCATCGAGCGGCTGGCGCTGGTGCCCTACGCCATCCCCGACATCCGCTACTTCTACCAGGGCGACATGCGCGTGCTTGAGCAGTTCAGGGGTGTCCTGTGAAGCTGCCGCTCTCGTGGCTCCAAACGTTCTTCCCTGAGCCCCTACCCGAGGTAGCTAGACTGGTCGATCTGATGGATGGCCTCGGTCTGGCCGTAGAGAACGTGGAGCAGCACCCCGGCGCGCCCGCCCACGTTGTGGTGGCCGAGGTGCTGGAAGCTGAGCCAATAGAAGGCTCGGAGTACCTCAAGCGCACCCTGGTAACAGACGGCAAACAGCAGCATCAGGTGGTGTGCGGCGCCCCCATAGTGAGGGTCGGCATGCGCACCGCGCTGGCGCTGCCCGGCGCGGTACTGCCCGCGGCCGGCGGCGGCGAGGGCCTCAAAGTCGGCAGCCGCGAGATGCTTGGCGTAACCAGCCACGGAATGCTGTGCAGCCCGCGCGAGCTGGGCCTGTACGACCACTCCGGCGGGCTCATCGAGTTCGGTGCCGACGCACCACTAGGAGCCGCGCTCAGCGACCTGTGGGCGCCAGACACCGTGATCGAGGTCGAGCTAACGCCGAACCGGGCCGACGCCTTCTCACTACTGGGCATAGCCCGCGACGTAGCCGCCAAGCTGGGCGTGCCGTACACACACCCCGCCGAGGGCCTAGACCAGGGCGTGCCGGGCGACGCAACAGGGCTAAGCGTGCAGATCGAGGACCCGCACGGCTGCCCGCGCTTCACGCTTCGCGGCGTCAGGGGCGTGCAGGTGCTGCCGAGCCCCGTGTGGCTCCAGCGGCACCTCAGCAACGTCGGCTTGAGGCCCCGCAACAACCTCATCGACGTCACCAACTTCGTGACGTTCGAGCTCGGCCAGCCGTCGCACGCCTACGACCTCGCCAAGCTGGGCGGCGGCGTGATTCAGGTGCGCCGCGCCCGGCAGGGCGAAAGCCTCGAGCTCCTCACGGAGGAGGTGCTGCAACTCGACCCAGCCGACCTGCTGATAGCCACCCCCGACCAGAGCGGGGTCTCGCAGGCCATCGGCCTGGCCGGGGTCATGGGCGGGCGGCACGACAGCGTCTCGAGCAGCACAACCGACGTGGCGCTGGAGGTAGCCAACTTCGACCCGGTCACGGTGCGCCGCACAGCGCAGCGCCACAAGCTCGTGACCGACGCCCGCACGCGCTTCGAGCGCGGGGTCGACCCGAACCTGCAGGAACTCGCCTCCGCCCGCGCCGCGTGGCTGATAGCCGAGCTGGCAGGCGGCACGGTCGACAGTGGCATCAGCACCTTCGGCTCCGACACCGAGCGCAGCCCCGTGGCCTTCAGGCCTTCACGCGTGGAGTTCCTCTTCGACTTCCACGTCGAGCCCGCCCTGCAGCGCAGCTACCTCGAGAGGCTCGGCTGCCAGGTCACGGAGCGCGGCGCCGACGACTGGCTGGTATCACCGCCCAGCTGGCGTTACGACATGCGCATTGAGGAGGACGTGGTCGAGGAGGTCGGGCGCCTGCACGGCTACGAGCACATAGGCGAGACCGTGCCCGACATGCACTTCGTGCCCTCCGCCACTGACCCAACCCACCGCGGCCTGAAGGCGCGCCTCGCGGCGCTGGGGCTGCAAGAGACCATCAGCTACGTGTTCACCGGCGTAGAGGAGCTGGAGCGCGCCAACGCACCGGCACCGCACGTACAACTCAGCGACCCGCAAGGGGTCGAGCGCGGGGTGCTGCGCACGGCGCTCTACCCGGGGCTGCTGGCGGCCGCCGCCACCAACCGGCGCCTGCCGGCCCTCGGGCTGTTCGAGGTCGGCCGCGTGTTCCTTGACGAGGAGCTCGAGCGCCTGGCGCTGCTGACCACCGGCCCGCGCGCCTCCAACGGCTGGAGCGCCGGGCTGCCGGGCGACTTTTACACCTTCAAGGGGTTGCTCGAAAGCGCCGCGGCCCAGGTGGGCGCGGCCTTAGAACTCGAGCCGTGCGCCGAGCCCGTCACCAGCGCGCCGTACCTGCATCCAGGCGTGGCGGCCGAGGTGCGCTGGAACGGCCGCGCGGTCGGTTACGCGGGCCGCCTGCACCCTGAAGTGGCGGCACGCTACGAACTGGGGGAGGTGTACGTGGCCGAGCTCGCTCTGCCGCTAGAGGGTCGCGTCATCCGCTTCGAGGAGATAAACAGGCAGCCTTACGCCGAGCGCGACCTGGCCATAATCGCACCCGAAAGCGTGACGTTCGCGCAACTGAGGGAACTGTGCGCCACTGCTGCCGGGCCGCTGCTTCTCAGCCTCGCGCCGTTCGACGTGTACGCAGGCGGACGCCTCGAGGCGGGCACGCGCAGCCTGGCGCTCAGGTTCAGGTTCCGCGCCGAGAGCCGCGCCCTGACCGACGGCGAGGTCGACGCCCTTATGCAGAATGTCATCAGGAGCGTGAAAAGTGCGGGCTACGATGTTCGCGCATGATGGGAATCACCTGGATCGACGCCGTGCTGGTGCTGATAGTCGCGGTCGCCACCGCCTACGGGGCGCAGAGGCGCCTCGTGGGGCTAGTGGTGGGCGTAGGCGCCGTGCTGCTCCTGAAGCCGCTCCTGGTGGTGGGCTCGCGTAGCCCGCTGCTAGCCATAGGCGCCGCCATACTGGGCGGCGTGCTGCTTGCGATCCTCTCGCAGCGCCTATCGGCCCCGGGGCTGCGGCAGCGCTGGCCCAGCATGGTGGCTGGCGGCGCTGGCGGCCTCGTGCTGGGCCTAGCGCTCATGGTGGCCCTGGTGACCGCCCTGCCCATAGAGCGCAGCGTGGCTGACCAGCGCGCCATCTACTACCCGCCAGTGAACGCGCCGTTCGGCTTGTCGAGCACGCTGCAGGCCTCGCCGCTCGTGACCTTCGGGCGGAGCATCGTGCTGTACCCGCTGCTCGAACCGCCCGCCAGCGAAGCGCAGCAGGTAACGTTGCAGGGCCTGCGCAACTGGTTCGTGCAGAGCGACCCCTGGAACTGACCGGTAGTACCGCCCTCCTAGCACCAAGTAAGAGACCCGTGACACGCCAGATGGTAGTACCGTGACGTAACGTCACCGCACGGGAGGTGAGCAGGAGACCAACAGCAAGGACGCCGAGGTAGCGCAAGCCCAGGCAGATAACGCCCACGCATGACCGCGGGGCAGCCTGGTGACGAGGTGGAGGGCCTCCGGAAGTCGCGAACGCAGGTTCGCCCGGAGGATAGGTTCCCACAAGCAAGCGGGAGCCGAAAGCGCGAACGCTGGCGGCAGTCGCCGCTTCAGCCCAAGTCTGCGGGCCCCTCCTGAGTAGTACCCCCTCACTCGAGCCCGTCCGGGGTGTGTAACAAACCAGCAAGGCAGGTTGCCGTGGTCGGGACGCTCCGCCCGAACGGCGGCCGCGCAGTCGTACGGGCAAGCAGTACGAACCTCAACCGAGTAGAGGAGCGAACCGAACACATGTGTGGAATCGTTGGATACGTCGGCGGCCGTGAGGCTGCCTCGGTGATCCTGGACGGCCTGTCGCGGCTGGAGTACCGCGGCTACGATTCGGCCGGCCTGGTGATAAACGAACTGAACGCGCGCGCGCCGCACCCCTCGCAGGCGCCCCGCACCCTCCAGATGGTCAAACGCGCCGGCAAGCTGGCCGCGCTCAAGCAAGCCGTGGCCGACACCACCATCGTCGGCGGCCTCGGCCTGGGCCACACCCGCTGGGCCACGCACGGGCGACCCAACGACACGAATGCTCACCCGCACCTGTCGGAAGACGGCCGCCTGGCAGTCATTCACAACGGCATCATCGAGAACTACGTCGAGTTACGCCAGCGGCTCAGCGCCGCCGGTCACGTGTTCCTCTCAGAGACCGACACCGAGGTGCTCGTGCACCTGGTGGAGGAGAGCTACGCGGCCCGCGAGGAGGCCGGCCTGCCGGCTGACCTGGCCGCCGCCGTGCGCGCCGCGCTCTCGCATGTTGAGGGCGCGTACGCCCTGGTGGTGGCGCACGCGGCGCACGACAGCCTGGTCGCAGCCCGCCACACCAGCCCCCTCGTGCTGGGCCTCGGGCAGGGCGAGAACTTCCTCGCCAGCGACGTGCCGGCGCTGCTGCCCTACACGCGCAAGGTGGTGTACCTGCTCGACGGCGACGTGGCCGAGATCTCGCAAGACGGCGTAACGGTCACGGGTCTCGACGGCGCGGCCCTGCATAGGGCAACCGACACGGTGGAGTGGGACGCCGAAGCGGCCGAGAAGGGCGGCTTCGAGCACTACATGCTCAAGGAGATCTACGAGCAGCCCACCGTGCTGCAGAACACCCTGGGCGGGCGCCTGGCGCGTAACGGCACGGACGTGGAGCTCGACCTGGCGCTTGACCCGCTGGCGGTCGAGCGCGTCGTGATAACAGCTGCGGGCACCGCCGCCTACGCCGGCGAGGTCGGCGCCGTGCTGCTGAGGCGACTCGCCAGACTGAACGCCGTGGTTGAGGTAGCGTCCGAGTTCCGCTACGGCGAGCCCGTGATAGACGAGCGCACGCTGTGCATCGTGGTGAGCCAGTCGGGCGAGACCATCGACACGCTAGAGGCGCTGCGCGAGGCCAAGCGCCGCGGCGCCCGCACCCTGGCCATCCTGAACGCCAAGGGGTCGAGCATCAGCCGCGAAGCCGACGACGTGCTGTACATACATGCGGGCCCCGAGATCGGCGTGGCCAGCACCAAGGCGTACACGGGCATGGTGGCGGCGTTCTCGCTGCTGGCCCTATGGTTCGCGCGCGCCCGCGGCACGCTGTCAGACGACGACGCTCGCGCCCTGGTGCAGGGACTGCGCGAGCTGCCCAACCAGGTCTCGGCGGTGCTCAAGCGCCGCGACGACATAGGTGCGGTAGCCGAGGTCATCAAGAACGCCCGCAGCGCGCTGTTCCTCGGCCGCGGCGTCAACTTCCCAACCGCTCTCGAGGGCGCCCTCAAGCTCAAGGAGATCAGCTACATCCACGCCGAGGCGTACCCGACCGGCGAGATGAAGCACGGCCCCATCGCACTCATAGACGCCGACCTGCCGGTGGTGGTGGTCGCTACCGCGTCCACGCTGCTCGATAAGACCATCTCGAACATGCAGGAGGTGAGGGCGCGCGACGGCCTGGTGGTGGCCGTGGTCGACGAGGACGACGACCGCGCCGCCGCGCACGCGCAGCACGTGCTGCGCGTGCCACGCACGCTGGAGGCGCTGTCGCCCATAGTCGACGCGGTGCCGCTGCAGCTCCTCGCGTACGAGGTGGCGCACAGGCTGGGCCGCGACGTTGACCAGCCGCGCAACCTCGCTAAGAGCGTGACCGTGGAGTAAGCCCCGGCTCACCGGGGTTCACGGGCGGCGCCTGCTGCTAGCTGGCTAGATGTAACCGGCCATGCGCAGCAGCAGGTAGCCGCCCACGATTACCAGGCCCCACATGATCCACTTGAAGTACTTGCCGAAGCTGGGGCCCGCCCACTTGCCGATGTTCTCGCGTGCCTCTGCGACCTCGTGGCGCTGCTGAGTGCGCTGCGCGCGCCGCAGCGACCGCACGCTCTTGTTCAGCTGGCCCTTCTTGCGGTAGGCGACCCCCAGGTTGTGGTGCGCGTTAGGGAAGTTCTCGTCGACCTTCAGCGCGCGCTCGTACAGCTCTATGGCGTCGTCCACACGGCCGTCCTCCAGGGCGATGTTGCCCAGGTTCGTCAGCGCCCGGTAATGCTGCGGGTCGACCTCAGTGGCGCGCTCGAACAGCGCCGCCGCCTCGGCCATGTTGCCGTCGTACACCTCGGTCGTGCCTAGCTGCGTCAGCAGTTCGCCTGCGAACCACGGGCTGCTCACCTGGCCCAGCAGCTCGCGCGCCAGGTCCGGGTCGCGCCGGTCCAGCGCGGCGGCGGAGTCCTTGAGAACCTTGAGCTCCTCCTCGATCTGTTGCCACGGGGCGAAGTCGGGGAAGACGTCCAGCCGCTCCAGGCGCTCTACCGCGCGGCCGTAGGTGCGCTCGCGCAGCAGCTCCTGCACGTCGATCAGCGCGCTGAGCCCGGCGCGCACCTGCGGGTCCTGTTCGCCCGACACCAGGTAGGCGTTGCGGGCGGCGTTGTAACGCCCCTCAACCGTTAGCTGCCGCCAGTCGAGGGTGGGGGCGGCGTTGGTGGGGGCGACCTCCGGGGCGGCCGACTGCTCGGCGGGAAGGTCGTTGGTCACGTCGTCTGTCACGGCTAAGACGGTAGCACGCTGGCGTAAAGCTCCGCATAGCGCGTGGCGGAGGAGTCCCACGAGAGGTCCTGCTGCATGCCGGCGCGCATGAGCTCGGTCCACGCGGGCGTGCCGTAAGCCTGCAGCGCCTCCTGCGCGGCCCACGTGAGCCCCTCGGGGGTGGCGTGCTCGAACAGGAAACCGGTGCGACCGTGCGTGACCGTGTCGCGTAAGCCGCCCGTGGCGCGCACCACCGGCACGGTGCCGTAGCGCATGGCCACCATCTGCGTCAGCCCACACGGCTCGAAGCGGCTCGGCACCGCCAGCGCGTCGGCGCCGGCGTAGATGCGGTGCGAGAGCGCCTCGTCGTAGCCGATCATGCACGCCACCTCGCCGGGCCGCTCGTAGCTCAAAACCCGCACGCTGGCCTCCAGGCCTGGGTCGCCGGTGCCGAGGAACAGCAGGTTCCAGCCCAGCGCCAGCAGGCGCTCGGCCGCCGCCACAACGAGGTCGATGCCCTTCTGCTCAGCGAAGCGCGAGATCACGCCCAGGAGCGGCCGCTCGCCGTCAAGGCCGAACAGGTTAACCAGGTCCTCCTTGCACGCCGCCTTACCCGCCAGTTCATGGACGTGGTAGCGCGCCCTTATGTGAGGGTCGGTGCGCGGGTTCCACACCACGTCGTCGATGCCGTTGAGGATGCCCACCATCTTGCCGGCCACCGCGCGGAAGGTGCCGTCGAGCGTGAAGCCGAACTCAGGTTGTTGCAGCTCCCCGGCGTAGGTGGGGCTAACGGTCGTGACGCGGGTGGCGAAGCCCACCCCGGCCTGCATGGCGTTGGCCCTGCCGAAGTGGTCGAGGTAGCTGCGCGCCTCGCTGGCGCCCAGGCGCAACCAGCGCAGGGTGTCGCTCATGGCGGCCTCGCCCTGGAACTGCACGTTATGCACGGTGAACACCGAGGGCAGGTGCGGGAAGCCCGGCGGCAGGTGCCAGCCGCGCGCCAGCAGCAGCGGCAGGTGACCTGTGTGCCAGTCGTGGGCGTGCAGCACGTCCGGCGCGAAGCCGAGGCGCGCGGCCACCTGCGGCACGGCCCGCGCGAAGCGCGCGAAGCGGCGCACGTCGTCGCTGTAACCGTACAGGTTGTCGCGCCCGAAGTCGGGGTGCCCAACGAACGCGTAGCGCACGCCGCTGCTCTCGAGCGTGCCTATCCCAACGGGCTCGAAGCCGCCGTCGAAGGGTACCTGGACGTCGCCTATCCAGTATGGTGCCGGTTCAGACCTTACCGACTGGTACCAGGGCGTAACCACCAGAACGTCGTGACCCATGCGGGCCAGAGCGCGCGGCAGCGCTGCGGCCACGTCGCCCAGACCGCCCGTCTTGCTGTAGGGCGCCACTTCCGCGCTGGGGAACAGTATCCGCATGTCTAAAGCTTAGCTGTAGAGAGGACTCCCGGGTAACCACGAAACTCTCAGACGGCACATATACTCTTACAGACAAGAAGCGCCGGAAACAGCGTTTATGGAGGCTAAATGAAGCGCAGATGGTACATCTTCGGCCTGGCCGCCCTGATCTCGGGCACCCTGGTCGTATACGCACAGCTAGGCAGGGACTACACCAACGAGTTCCTCAGCACCTCCACGGGTAGAGCCCTCATGCAGGCGTACGGTGCTATCAAGAGCGGGTACCTCACGGAAGTCGACGACGACGTCCTTATTCGCGGCGCTATCACGGGCATGGTCGAGTCGCTGAACGACCAGTTCAGCACCTACGTCGAGCCGCGCGCAGCAGCGCGCGACAGGCAAGACAGCAGCGGTTCGTTCGGCGGCATCGGCGCGGTGCTCACGGCGCACGACCGCACCAGCGGCAAGGGCGTAGAGATCCTGACCGTGTACCAGGGCAGTCCCGCTGCCGGCGCGGGCCTCCAGCGCGGCGACGTGTTCCTCGAGGTCGAGGACGTCGACGTGCGCGAACTCACCGCCAGCGAGGTCGCCGACCTGGTGCGCGGCCCCGAAGGCACCCAGGTCACGCTGCTCATGAACAGGCCAGGCACCGAGCAGCCGCTCGAGTTCGTCATCACGCGCGGCGTCATCCAGATCGTCGACGTCACCAGCACGCTACTCGAGGGCAACGTGGGCTACGTGGCGCTCAGCTCGTTCAACAACCGGCTCCTCAACGACCAGATGGTCGAGCAGATCGACCAGCTCGTGCTGCAAGGCGCCACCTCCCTGGTGCTCGACCTGCGCGACAACCCCGGCGGCCTCCTGCCGCAGGCGGTGTACGTGGCCGACGAGTTCATGGAGGACGGCCCCATCGTGTACCAGCGCTCGCGCGGGGTCACTCAGCTGTACGGAGCTGCTCAGCGCGGCTCTTACGACCTGCCGCTCGTGGTCCTGGTGAACCAGAACTCCGCCTCGGCGTCCGAGATCGTGGCGGGCGCCCTGCAGGAGAGCGGCCGCGCCGTGGTCATCGGCGAGCAGACGTTCGGCAAGGGCGTGGGGCAGACCGTCATCAGCCTCTCCGACGGCAGTCAGTTGCAGTACGTGTCGTTCGAGTGGCTCACTCCCGACCGCACCAGCATCTCCGAACGCGGCGTCACGCCCGACATAATCGTGGCCGACACCCGTTACCCCAACACGGTCGTAGCCGAGGGGCGCGGCCTGCGCGAGGGCCAGACCGTGCAGGTTCTGGTCGACGGCGAGGTCATCGGCGAAGCCATCGCGGCCGAGGACGGCACCTTCACGCTCATGGCGCTCGGCGACCGGCGCGAGACCAGCTCCGTTCAGGGCCAGGCCGTGGTGCACCTCGAGAGCGACCCGGTGTTGCAGATGGCGCTGTCGGTCCTCTCAGGCGAGATCGCGGTCGGCGAGGACAACTGACAAGCAACGCATAACCCCATGTACTAAGGCGGGCGCCCCGGTTGGTTCCGGGGCGCCCGCCTCGTTAGCTACTGGTAGCTCTAGCCCACCGGGCCGGCCGCCGGCACCTCGGGCGGCAGGTCGGCTGCGAAGCGCGCGAAGTTATCGCGGAACATGCCAGCCAGCTTGCGGGCCGCGGCGTCGTACTCCGCCGGGTCAGCCCAGGTGTCGCGGGGGCGCAGGACCTCGTCGGGCACTCCCGGGGCCCGCACCGGCACCGACAACCCGAACACAGGGTCGGTCTCGGTGGGGATGTCGTCTAGCACGCCGTGCAGCGCGGCGCGCACCAGCGCGCGCGTGTAGGCCAGCTTGATGCGCGAGCCCACGCCGTGACCGCCACCGGTCCAGCCGGTGTTCAGCAGCCACACGCGCGTGCCGTGCTGCTCAAGGCGGCGCCTCAGCATCTGTGCGTACTCCACGGGCGGGCGCGACATGAACGGCGCCCCGAAGCAGGCACTAAAGGTAGCGCTTGGCTCGGTGACGCCGCGCTCCGTGCCAGCCACCTTGGCCGTGTAGCCACTAAGGAAGTGGTACATGGCCTGCTCGGTGCTCAGGCGCGCGATCGGCGGCAGCACCCCGAACGCGTCGGCGCTGAGGAACACCACGTCGCTCGGGTGACGCCCCATGCCGGTCTCCGAGGCGTTAGGCACGAACTCTATTGGGTAAGCCGAGCGGGTGTTCTCGGTCTTACTCACGTTCACGAAGTCGGGCGTGCGGGTGACCTCGTCGAGGATCACGTTCTCGAGCAGCGCCCCGAAGCGCTGGCTGGCGGAGAAGATCTCGGGCTCCGCCGCGCTCGTGAGGTTCACGACCTTGGCGTAACAGCCGCCCTCGAAGTTGAAGATGCCCGCGTCTGACCAGCCGTGCTCGTCGTCGCCTATCAGGTGCCGGTGGCCGTCGGCTGAGAGGGTGGTCTTGCCCGTGCCGGAGAGCCCGAAGAACAGCGCGGTGGCGCCGCCCTCCGATTCGTTAGCTGAGCAGTGCATGGGGAACACGTCCGCGTCGGGCAGCACCATGTTCAGCGCTGAGAAGATGCTCTTCTTTATCTCGCCGGCGTACTCCGTGTCGGCCACCAGCACCAGGCGCTTCTCGAAGTCGAGGGCGATGACGGTGCTGGTGTTGCAGCCGTGCAGTTCGGGATCAGCCTTGAAGCTGGGCAGGTCGACGACCAGCCAGTCGGGCTGGCTATGCGCCTCGGGTGCGTCCACGAACAGGTTGCGGGCGAACAGCGAGTGCCAGGCGTACTCGGTGACCACCCGCACCCGCACGCGGTGGTCGGGGTCCGCGCCGGCGTTAACGTCCTGCACGTACAGTTGGCGGCCCTCTAAGTGAGCCTCCATGTCGGCGCGCAGGCGCTCGAACGCAGCCGGGTCCATAGGCTGGTTGGTCTTGCCCCAGTCGACCCTGGTTTCGGTGGCGGCGTTGCGCACGGTGAACTTGTCCTTTGGCGAGCGGCCCGTGAACTTGCCGGTATCAACGACCAGCGCCCCGGACGCGTCAAGCACGCCTTCGCCGGCGCGCAGCGCGTTCTCGACCAGGCGGGCAGGGACCAGGTTCACGTGCAGGCGGGCGCCGGACAGCCTCAGTGCGTGACCGTCTAGGTTCACCGCTGGGCCCTCTCGGCCAAGGAGTACGTACCAACAACAGTTCGCCGCAAGCGGGCTGGCGCCCGCAGTGAGTAGGTATTCATCTTTCGGTTTGCTCCCATCGCTCTAAAAGGTGCACCGTCCACATATACCAGCGCAGCGTGACCGGCTTGTGCGGCCCACGGCAGGGCGCGTACACCTTCGGCGGCGCACTACCAGCGGAACGTGACGCCGAACTCGATGCGACTGCGCACCGGGCTGATGCTCACGCCGCCGTCGATGCCCAGCCAGGGCGAGAACTGGTAACCCAGCACCGCACCGAGCTCGGGTCGAGGCTGCCCCGCCGTGCCAGCAGCGGGCAGGTCGATGCGGCCGATGATGTCGAGGTCGAGGGGCCCGAGGCCGTAGCGCAGCATGACCTCGTTGGTGATCGAGAAGTCCGGGTCGCTGCCGTCGTACGTGCCGATGCGGTACGAGGCGAACAGCTCGGGTTGCAGGTACCCGCCCACGCGCAGCGACACGCCGAACTGCTGCCCGTCTTCGATGAGCGCAGACAGCGACGTGGTGCGGATTTCTACCACGTCAAGCCCCAACGCTTCGCGCAGGGCAGACTCGAGGCCGGAGACCACCAGCAGGTCGATGGCGGTGTCCAGGGCGCCGGTGGCGACCGCGCCACCTAGTCCGCCGGAGCCGATGAAGTCGGCGTTGAGCTCGAAGCGGCCCAGTGTTACCAGCGACATGAGTTCCGCCTCGGTGAACGGCCGCGTTACGCTCCCGCCGCCGCTCTGCGACTCCACCTCTATGAGCGCGTTGGAGCTCAGGATGGGCTGGATGTCGAACCTGAAACCGCCGTTGTCGGTGGGCTCGACAGGTCCGAAGAACGCCAGTTGCACCTCGAAGTTGCTGCCCTCCCGCGGGGCGGAGAAGCTGACGTTAGGCGCGGCCGCCACCACGCGCTGCTTGTCGAACTCGGAGTGCGCCACCACGTCCAGCTCGGGGTAGACGCCGCGGTTGGGGGTGAAGGTGGCGACGGCGCGGTCGATGGTGAAGTCGCGCCCGCCGAAGCGCAGGTTGCCGCGGATGGCTGTGGCGTTCCCCGCCAGGCGCGGTGCGGCGCCCGTGCCGGCGAGCACCAGGTCGAGGCCCGCTTCGAACGAGCCGATGTTGGTGGTAAGGGTCACGCGCCCAGGCGCCCTGATAACCAGGTCGTCGAAGCGCAGCGCTGCGAGACCGCCTCCGCGCGCGGCTTGTGGCTGAGCGGCGGGGGGCGCTTCAACGTCCGTAAGGGGCTCCAGGTCGGTACCTTCTGGCGCTTCAGCTGTGGGCGGCGCTGCGGGCGCGCGCCTGGCCGCCGGATCCACGATCACCTCGTCGGCCACGATGCTGCCTGAAAGCGCCACGCCGCCCTCTACGCTGACGAGGCGGAGGTCGGCGTCGACCACGGCGCTGTCGACCAGCAGGTTCGGGAGCCGCGCTGTTACGCCTGCGCCGCTGGCGCGCACGTCGAGCGGCGCCAGGGTGCCCTCGAGCGTGAGCGGTCTGGCGCCCATGGTGCCGACGAGCTGCACGGTGGGTGTGCCGTCAGGTTGCTGGCGCAGGTTGCCGGTAACGTCTGTCAGCCGCCCGAAGGTGCTCAACTGGGCTGCCCCCGCCAGCGCGAGGTCGGTGCCGTCGAGCTTGAACGGGAACAGCGACAGCAGCGCTATGCCCGCCACGTCCAGCGTGCCCTCCACCGGCCTCAGACCATGAACACGTGACTCGAGCGTCAGCGTTACGCCGTCTAGGTCGATGGCGGTGTCTTCTAGCCGGTAACCGGTGCCGGCTACCTCGACCAGCAGGTCGGGGCTGGTGAGCGTGATGTTGGGGTTGGCGAGGTCGCCCAGCACGTTCAGGTCGAAGCTGCCGACCGCTCCCACCCCTAAGCGCGCGAACTGCGGCACCAGGCCCAGGAGGGGCGTGAAGTCGGCGCGGTCGGCTTCGAGCTGGAAGTCGAACTGCTCCTGGCGCAGCACGCCGGCTGCGCGCCAGCTCCCCAGCCCTTCGAACTCGGCGCGCTCGACCAGCACGGCGCGCTGGTCGTAGGTCACGGTGACGTTGCCAAGGGTGGTCACGCCCATGCGTTCCAGCCGCACCTCTTCGGTGGCCAGGCGAATGTACGCGTCCTGCGGCGCTGACACGGGACCGTCGAAGCGCATGACGCCGGTCATGTCGGCCGTGAAGTCCGCGGGCCCTACCACTGCGGTAGAGACGAGGTTCAGCGGGAAGCGCTCGAAGCGGAACATGCCGCTCAAGTTGCCGCTCCGGAGGTTGGCGCGCCCGAGGGCGCCGCGCAGCTGCAGGTCTATGGTGAGGTCGGCAGGGCGACCGCTCATGGCCAGCTGCATGGGGGTGTTCAGGTCGCCCACGCCTATCTCTTGAGACACGAGCTGGCCGAACAGGAAGCCGTCGCGCAGCTGCGCCGTGCCGGTGACCTGGCCATGCAGCTCGGGTACGCGCTCGGCCAGGTACGGCAGGTCAGAGAGCTCGAGCGCCCTCACGCGCGCCTCGAGGCGACCGCCGCTGGGCGCGTTCGGCGCCACGGCGGCTGGCAGCAGGCCGCCCAAGCCCCAGACGCCGTTCACCACCACCTGACCAGCCTCGCTGCTGAGGGTGCTGCTGCCGCCCACGCGTCCCTCTGCCACTGTGGCTTCGGCGTCCACGGTGAGGGTGCCGAGCTCGGGCGAGAGGAGGCGCACGGCGCTGACCGACAGCGTGCCGGCCAGGCCGCTCGACCCCAAGCCCAACTGCCCTTCGATGCGACCGTCGCTCAGCTGCAAATCGGCGCTAAGCGCCAGGGTGCCCGCCGCCTCGACGGCGCCGTACTCCACGCTCAGCTGCCCGTGCGGCCCGTCTGAAACCAGGCGCCAGATTCCCTGGTCGGTGCTTAGGCGCCACGGGAACACGTAACCTGTCTGCCGTTCTGCGACCGGCAGGTCGGTGCGGACCAGCAGCTGACCCGTTACGTCGGCTTCGTCACCTGCGAGCGTGCCCGTGCCCTCCAGGCTCATGCCCGCGAACTCCAGTCCGAAGCCCACGAGTTCTAGGCGCATGCCCTGCGGGTCTAGGCGCACGCTGCCGCTAGCGTCATCGCGGCCCTCGAGCACGAGCCCGTTCCGC
>JBAYRM010000034.1:0-15314 GCA_041676665.1 Trueperaceae bacterium | reverse complement strand
CTGGCTGGAGTCAGTTCGAGCGTGGCCAGTTACGCCTCCGAACTGCTGGACGTCTCCTACGACCGCACCGCCGTTAGGCGCGAACGCATCGAGCGAGAGGTGGAGAGCCTCGGGTACAAGGTGATCCAGGACGACACGGTAGCGGCCGGCACCGCAGCGACACTCGCGCAACCACGCGCCGCCCACGAACACGGCGCCAGTACGAGGCGCACAGGCACCACGCACCACCAGCACCAGACCCCACCCCGCCAACGCTTCCGCCCGGCGCCCGACCTGCTCCTCAGCTTCGCGGCCGGCTTGGCGCTGCTCATCGGCTTCGTTCTGGAGCGCGCCGGCCAGCCCATGCTGGCGTGGCTACCCTTCTACCTGACGGCCTACGTGGCGGGCGGCTGGCACGCTACCAACCACGCGGTACGGGCGGCCACCAAGGGCCGCTTCGACATCGACATCCTCATGGTCACCGCCGCGCTCGGGGCCGCCGCCATCGGCGCCTGGGCCGAAGGCGCGCTGCTGCTCTTCCTCTTCAGCCTCGGCCACGCCCTCGAACGCCTGGCCATGGACCGGGCGCGCAACGCCATCCGGGCCCTAGCCGACCTAACCCCCAAGGTGGCGCGCGTGGTGCGCGCTGGCACCGAGGTTGAGGTGCCCGTGGCCGAACTGGGCATAGGTGAACACGTCATCGTCAGGCCCGGTGAGCGCATCCCCGCCGACGGCGAGGTGGTGGCCGGCGCCAGCATGGTGGACCAGGCGCCCATAACCGGGGAGAGCGTGCCGGTACTGAAGGAGCCCGGTCAGGAGGCGTTCGCTGGCACCATCAACGGTGCGGGCGCACTGGAGCTCGTGACCACGAAAGGGCCCGAGGACACCACGCTCGCACGAGTAGTGAAAGCGGTGGAGTCCGCGCAGAGCGCCAAGGCGCCAAGTCACCGCTTCACGGACAGGTTCCAGCGGATCCTCACCCCGGTCATCCTCGTTACCACCGCCCTGGTCATCGTGGTGCCACCCCTGTTCGGCGTCGAGTTCTCGACCAGCTTCATGCGCGCCATGACGCTGCTGGTTGCCGCCAGCCCGTGCGCGCTTGCGCTGGCAACGCCCTCTGCGGTGCTCTCCGGCATCGCGCGAGCCGCCCGCAGCGGCGTGCTCATCAAGGGTGGCGTGTACCTCGAGAACGCCGGCACGGCCCAGGTGGTCGTGTTCGACAAGACGGGCACGCTCACCCGTGGGCGACCGAGCGTCACCGACGTCATCACCGCCAGCGGCCACAGCGAGGACGAACTCATGGCGCTGGCCGCCGCCGTGGAGTCGCGCAGCAGCCACCCGCTGGCCTCCGCCGTGCTGGAGCATGCTGAGAGCCGCGAACCAGCAGCGGCGAACCACGCAGGCAGCCTGGCGGTCACGGCGTTCGAGGAGACCGTCGGCCACGGCGCCTCCGCCAGCGTTGGCCGGGCGCGTGTGCACGTGGGCAACCGCAAGCTCATGCAGTCAGTCGGGGCCGTGCTGAACACTTACCTCGACGAGCAGGCGCAGCGCCTGGAGGCCGACGGCAAGACCGTCATGTTCGTAGCTACCGGCGCCGGTCAAGAGGGCGGCCCCCCGCACGTTGCAGGCCTGATAGCCGTGCGCGACCAGCCCCGGCCCGAGGCCGCCGCGACCGTTAGGGCCCTCAAGGAGCTAGGAGTGCGGCACGTGGTCATGCTCTCCGGCGATAACCGCCGCGTGGCCGAGGCGCTAGGACGCGAGCTAGGCATAGGCGAGGTGCGCGCCGAGCTTCTGCCCGAGGAGAAGGCCGCGGCCGTGCAGGCGCTCAGGCGGGAGCACGGCACCGTGGTCATGGTGGGCGACGGCATCAACGACGCGCCAGCCCTGGCGGCAGCCGACGTTGGCGTAGCCATGGGTGGCGCAGGCAGCGACGTGGCGCTGGAAACGGCCGACATAGCGCTCATGGCCGACGACCTCTCGCGCCTCCCCTACGCCATAGCCCTCTCCCGCGCCAGCCGCCGCATGATCGTTCAGAACCTGGTGATCGCACTAGCCGTCATCGCTCTGCTCGTACCCAGCTCACTCGCGGGCCTGGCCACCATCGGCATCGCGGTGGTTCTGCACGAGTCGAGCACCATCGTGGTGGTGCTGAACGCGCTGCGCCTGCTCTCGTACCGGGGGTCCAAGAACCTGCGGGAGGGGCAGGCGGCTGCCGCCTGAGAAGCGAGCGCTACCGGGACGAACGCCCCTGTCGCGAAGTGAGGCCGCCGCTTACCATTTAAGTGGTTCAGGGAGCGCAGCTCGGAAGGCGCAATCCCTGCAACGAAGCCCCCAGGACGCGAGCTAAAAGCCGCGCTAAACCAGGGGGCTTAACCTTTGCCCTCCCAAAGCCGTCAATCCGGCGCAAAGGGCGCTCACGCGTCAACCGGTTAGCCCGCGCCCAACTCCACCAAAGCGCGCCGGACGTGCTCCTCCACCCGCTCCTGGACGGTCTCAGCGTGCAGTCCTGCCAGGCCGAACTCTCGCCACGGGGCATGCACGTCGGCCACCGGCGCCGCCGCGTCGAAGACCGCCTCTAAGTCCCACACCGGGTCGTAAGCGAAGCCGCCCCGCAAGGCGCGATACTCGCGCAGGAACAGGTCGGCGGCGGCGGGTCCCTTCATCTTCAGGAGGTCGATCCGGCAGTGCGACACGTCCGACGCGGCTGGTCCCAAACAGGCGTTGACCCAGTCCACCACGCCTGCGACGCGTAATCCTCTACCCTTACCTTCAAAGAGTAGGTTCATTGCGTGGTAATCGCGGTGAAGGAACGTTTCAGCTGCGTCGGCGGGCCGCCAACGCCGGTAAGCGTCCACGGCCCCCTCCCACAACGCCCTGTTGGCAGCGTAGGCAGGAACCGCCACGTTCTCGTCCGCCACCCAGCTGCGGTAACGCCAGGCGAACGACGCAACGGAGTGGGAGTGAACGGTGGCCAACGTCTCGGCCAGCGCACGTACCCAGAGCGCTTCGTCTGCTGGTGTCAGCTCCACGCGCCCTGGCAGGTGGGTCATGAGCACCGCCGGAGCCCCGAAGCCGGCGGGGTCGTCCGGCTCCTCGGGCGAGGGGCCAGGCAAGTAGTCCACCGGCTCCGGCACGGTCACTCCGCTACCCGCCGCAGCGGTTAGAGCGGCCACCTCGTGCCGGGCTAGGTCCGGTTCGGTGGCCAGCCACTCTTGCAGGGTGAAGAGGCGCAGCACGAAACGCTGGCCGCTGGCGCCAGACGGACCCTCCACCAGGTAGAGCGTAGAGGAGGTGGCGCCACGCATCTCGGTCAGCCGCAGCGAACCAGCCCTAAGGCCCGTGGCTTTGGCGAGCCACTCGCGCCCTGGCGGAGCCAGTGAGTGCGTCCACTCGGTTCCCGGGGCGGTCATCGCCTCACGGTACGATGCCGCATGTACCAACCGCCTCTGAACCGCGAGGACCGGCCCGAGGTCATGCACCAGCTAATCCGCGAGCAGCCGCTAGGGTTGCTCATCAGCGCTGGCAGTCAGGGCCTGCTCGCGAACCCAATACCGTTCGTGCTGCACGCCGACGATGAGAGCCCCGCCGTCCTCGAGTGCCACATGGCAATAGCCAACCCGCAGTGGCGCGACCTGGCCGACGGTGCCGAAGTGCTCGTCGTGTTCCAGGGCCCGCAGGCGTACGTGACGCCCTCCTGGTACCCCGCCAAACGCGAGCACGGCAAGACGGTGCCCACCTGGAACTACGTGGTGGTGCAAGTGCGCGGCCAGGCGTACGCGGTGGAGGACCGCGCGTGGCTCATGCGGCACCTGAACGAACTCACGGATCAGAACGAAGCGCCGTTGCCCGAACCTTGGAAAGTGTCTGACGCACCCTTCAGCTACGTGGAATCGATGCTGAAGGGCATCAAGGCCGTGCGCATTGAAGTGGCGTCCATGGCTGGCAAGTGGAAGCTGAGCCAGAACCGCAGCCGCGCCGACCGCGAGGGTGTGGTTCAGGGCCTCGGCGCTCAAGGCGGCGAGGCCGCGCACGTGGCCGCCATCATGGCCAAGCAGCTCGCCGCGTTAGACGGCGATAGCTGAGGTCTGCTGAGGGGCAGCTTCGGCCGCGGCGCCTGCGGCGCTGCTCGCTCCGACCTGGAGGACTATCTTCCCCACAGCGCCGCCGCCCTCTAACAGCCTTACCGCGTCCGCTGCTCGCTCGAGCGCGAAGCTGGCGCCCACGAGCGGCCTCACGGCACCCGTGGCTAGCAGCCTTGCGACCTCCTCAAGGTCGGCCCTATCTGGTTTGGCCAACATGCTTTTACCCAACAGCAGAGCGGCCGTGGTCTGACTGCCGCCGCCTCCCACGAACACGTAGCGGCCGCCTGGGTTCAGCAGCTTCAGCGTGGTGCGCACCGGCCCGTAGCCGCCGGCTTCGATGATCAGGTCGTAACGCTCGTTGCCGGAGCGGAAGTCCGTGCTCTGTCGGTCTATGACCACGTCGGAGCCGAGACCCGCCACGGCCGCCAGCTTGGCCGTGCTGGTAACGGCCGTCACGTGTGCCCCGTACGCCTTGGCGAGCTGCACCCCGAAGGAGCCCACTCCCCCGGACGCGCCTGTGACCAGCACCCGCGCACCCGGTTGGAGTTGCACCTTCGGCACCTTGCCGCGCAGGGCCTGGAGGGCCGTTACCGCAGCCATACCGGCTGCGGCAGCGTGCTGGTAACTAACGCCTTCGGGCACGTTTGTCAGGGCGTTAACGGGCGCCACCACCTGCTCGGCGAACGCTCCGAAGCCAGCGCCACTGAGGTCGCCAAAGACGCGGTCGCCCACACTGAACTCGCTGACGCCCGCGCCCACTGCCGCTATTCGACCCGCCACGTCCGCCCCCAGCCGCGGCTGTTTGGGCTTGCTCAGTCCGAACGCCAGGCGGGCCGGCCACGGCGTGCCCCGCAGCAGATGAACGTCGGCCGCGTTAAGCGAGGCGGCCATGACATCGATGAGCACCTCGCCAACGCCCGGAGCTCCCGTACTAACCTCTTTCAGTTCTATGGCCTCGGGCCCGCCGTAAGACTCCCTGACTATCGCTTTCATCGCTTGCCTCCGGTGGTCGTGGTGCTGGTAGCTGTGATTGTCGCGGGGCTACCGTCTAGCGCAGCGTTGTAGCGCTGCTCGAGCCCTTCTAGAATCAACTCGAGCCCGTAATCGAACTCGAGCGCATAGTCGTAATCGCCCTTCAGCACGTGCTGCGTGAGCATCTCGGTCATGCGCGGATAAGCGTCGCCCATCTGCTCGCCGATAGCGGTGGCCACGGCCCGCGCCTCGTCTGGGGACTCGAAGGGGAGCGCTTGCTCCTGGAGCACGAACCCGAAGATGTAGGCGTCCAGGAGCGAGAAGGCGTGCGCCGCCAGCGCCACGGAGAAGCCGCCCACTCGCAGGCAGTCGAGTACCGCCTCGTGGTGACCCAGGGTGCTGGGTCCCGGCTCGCGCCGTGAATCCATGAGCGGTGTGGCCCAGCGGTGCCGGTTGAGCACCTCCCGTGCGGATCTGGCCCGCCTCGCCATGGCCTCGCGCCAAGGCCCGCGGGCGGCGGGCTTATCGACTTCTGCGTAAACTGCATCGACCATTCTGTCTAGCAGGTTCTCCTTGTTGGGAACGTGGTGGTAGAGCGACATCGCCTGAACGCCTAGTTCCTGCGCCAGGCGCCGCATAGAGAGCCTCTCGAGGCCCTCGGCATCTGCTAAGCGCACCGCCGTAGACACGATCGTTGCCAGGTCAAGCGCCGGCCTGTCGCTAGTGCTCGCTGTCATTCGGCGTCTCCTCTCATGCAACAGCCTTACGCCGTAAGTCTACGTTTACAGCGTAAGGCTGTCAATTGGTCGGCGCGTAGCGGTGCTACTTGGCCAGGATCGACCGCATCTGCTTGTAGATGAACCCAGCGGCCCGCTTAGGCGCCAGGCGGTAGAGCATGTCTAAGAAGCGCGCGTCCTTCCCCACCAGCACGCGGAAGTGGTCGGCTTCCATGCCGTCCACGATGATGCGAGCGGCCTCCGGCGCAGGCGTCATGGGAGGCGCCTTGGCGGACCCGCCACTCATCTGCTTCTCCATCTTCTCCTGGTAATCGCCCAAGCCGGAGTTGGTAGCGATGTTGGTCTGGATAGCGCCGGGGAACACCACGGTCACCTTCACGTTGGTGTCGGCCAGCTCCGACCACAGCCCTTCCGTGAACAGCTTCACCGCCGCCTTCGAGGCGCCGTAGATGGTCTGCCCCGGCACGGGCAGGAAGCCGCCCATGCTGGAGGTGTTCACGATGTGCGCCTCCGGCCGCGCCTTCAGGTGCGGGAGGAACGCCTTGGTGAGGTATAGGACCCCGTAGAAATTGACGTTGAGCACTTTCTGTATGACGCCGTAATCGAGGTCGGCCACAGGGATCATCGGCTGGATGATGCCGGCGTTGTTGATGACGCCGTCCACGGCGCCGAAGCGGTCTATGACCTTCTGCGGCAGCGCCTCCGCCGCAGCCTGGTTGGAAACGTCGAGCTCGAACAGCTCGAGCTGGGCGCCCTGGCCCGCCAGCGACGCGGTTTCCTGCAGTCCGGCCATGTTCAGGTCGGCGGCAGCTACCTTAGCGCCCCTGGAGAGCAAGAGGAGAGTGAGTTCGCGGCCCATGCCGCTGCCAGCGCCGGTTACCACGATGACCTTGCCGTTTACTCTCATGCACACATACTGCGCCCTGCGCAAAGGTGAGCGCCATTCCCATATGTCCCGCCGCCCAACGCGCCGTTATAATCGAGTCCTTCGAATGCTGAACTTGCTGACCGCCTTACCCCCGGAGCGAGACGCGCCATGATTCTTGACCCACGCACGGTGTTCGTCATGGGATCAGGCTTCCTAGTCATCACCACCATCACATTAGGGCTGCTGGTGCGCACCCTCCCAGCGGACATCCGCCGCAGCGCTCTTGTGGGGACCGGAGCGACCCTCACGCTCGGGATCTCCTGGTTACTGTTCGCGTTTGGGGACCTGGTGCCGGACATCTTCACGGTGCTGGGCGCCAACTTCTTCTACTTGCTCGCCATCGCGCTGGTGTATCAGAGCATCCGGCTGCTGGACGGCGAGAGGTCCAACCGGCGGATCTACCTGGCCGTGGTGCTGCCCGCCATCCTCGCCACGGTGGCGGCACGGTACTTAGTGGACGCGTACATGGTGCGCGTCGTGGTCATGTCGGTGGCGCTCGGATTCATGCTGGCGCTGAGCAGCGTCAGGCTGTTCCGCAAGAGCCCCGGCAGCCTCCATAATCCGGGCCGGCGGGCTGCCGCTTACTGGCTGGGCACCACCGCAGCTCTGCTACTGGTCCGCGTGATCATCACGATCGTCCAGGGGGAAGCCCCACCGTTCATGACACAACGGGTCGTTCCCAACCTATCCGTGGCACTAAGCGTGGTCATCGCCCTGGGCGCGGTGTTCGCCTACTTCCTGCTGTTCAGCGGTCGCGTCACGGCCGAGCTGGCAGTGCAGGCGCGCCGCGATCCGCTCACGGAGCTCCTCAACCGGCGTGGCTTCGAGGAGCGCGCGATTGAGGAGTTGCAGCGCGCCGCCCGGAACGGCCGACCCGTGAGCTTGTTGATGGTGGACGCCGACGACTTCAAGTCGATAAACGACAAGTGGGGACATCAGGCGGGCGACGTAGCGTTGAAAGCCATCGCCCACGGCATCCGGGACAAGGTTAGGCAGTACGACCTGGTTGGCCGGCTGGGAGGCGACGAGTTCGTGGTGCTCCTTCCAGGACTCGGCAAGGCCGCCGTTGCCGAGCTCGCGCCGCGGCTGAAGGAATCCATCGCCAGGCAGCGAACCGATCATCCCGGCGCTGTGGAAGTGAGCATCGGCGTGGGTTACCTGGAGCCCACACCGGATAGCGTCGCCACTCCAGCGCTAGTTTTGAGCGCACTGACACGGCTGATGAAGGTCGTCGACGACGACATGTACGGCGTTAAGAACACGCGCTTCTAACTGACGGGCCAGAACACGGAAAGTGGGCGTGTAGCCCAGGAAACTCTAATACTTGGCTAGGCTGCTAGCGCAATCGTTGCGAACGTGAATGCGCTAACACTCGCCGGCATTACAGAAGCCGAGGCGGCAGGGCTCCTAAGCACACTCGGTCGCCTGGTCGCGAACCTCGAGGCCGACACCCTCACCGTCAACCCGCCAGAACGCGGCCAGGCCGAACCCAGGTAACCAGCAGATGCGGTCGCCGCGCGGCGCCACGCCAGCGTGAGCGTGGGCGCGGCGTACCAGCTCATAGTGTCCGGGTGCATACTGGTGGTGCTACTGAACGCTAACGGGGGCGGAGGCAGAGCACTTGACTAAGACAGTCACGCTACTCAGGCTTGAGGGGCTGGCGCTGCTCGCTGTGACGGTAACGCTTTACGCCGTGCTGGGCGGATCCTGGTGGCTGTTCCTACTGCTACTGTTCGCGCCCGACCTGTTCATGCTGGGGTATTTGCGCGGACCGAAGGTGGGCGCGGCCACATACAACCTGGGGCACTTCACCCTGACCCCAGTAATCATCGGTCTCGTTTCGTACGTGCTGGGCGCGGATCTGGGCGTCCAGATCGCCATCATCTGGCTGGCGCACATCGGCTTGGACCGCCTGGTGGGCTACGGCCTGAAGGAGCCCACCAGCTTCCAAGACACGCACCTGGGGCGCATCGGCAGGCGTTGAACCTAAAGCAACGCGGCGCCACGAACGCTGTTGGCGCCCTGTCTCGACTCGGTCAGCTCAAGATGAACGCCGCCAGCTCCTCTTTCAACTTAGCCAGATCCTCGAGCCGCACGTACATCATGTGCCCCGACTCATAGCTGGAGGTACTGATGTTCTCGCGCAGCTCGCCCTCGAGACCCAGGTGCGCCAGGGTGTACTCGGTCGCGAAGTAGGGCGTGGCCAGGTCGTAGTAGGCGGAAGCCACGTGCACTCGCAGGTGACGGTTGGTGCTCATGGCCTTGCGCAGCGTGTCGGCCACGTTCACGTACTGACCCATGAACTTAGAGTAATCCCAGTTCTCGTACAGGTTAGCGATGATCTCGTAAGTGATATCGGGCTGATGCCGGAAACCCAGCTCCGTGCGCACGTATGCGTTCCACACGGCTGTGTACGGCTCCTGGATGGCGGAGTAACTGGGGTCGTACTCGAAGGAGTCACCGCCGGCGTCGCGGTCCACGCCCTTGTAACGGCTGTCCAGCCGACCCACGGTGGTGCGTTCGGTCCGCAGCAGCTCCTTCGCGAAGCGCGGAAGGGTGATCCGCAGGTTGTTGCGCTCCACGAACTCCACGCTGGTGCCCGTGTAGGCCGCCAGCCGCTCCGCCACGGCGGCGCGCTCGTCCGCCTCCAGGCGGTCCCCCTTGAGCAGCGCCCGGCTGTAACGCTCTAGGGCGAACTCCTCCACCTCGCTCAGAAGCTCCTGCAGCGGCTTGACCTGAAGCTCTGCGCCGAGGCGCCGGTGGTACCAGGCGGTGGCCGCGTAACTCGGCAGGTACAAGAGCGGCGGCAGGTCGTTGCCCACGTTGAAGCGCACGGTGGAGAAGTCAAGCACCGACGAGATGAGCATGATGCCTGAGAGGTAGATGCCGTGGCGGTCTTGCAGGTAACCGGACAGGCCGGCCGAGCGGGTGGTGCCGTAACTCTCGCCAGCTAGGTACTTGGGGCTGAGCCAGCGGTCCTCGCGCCCGAGCCACTCGCGAATCAGGTCGCCTACGCTCTCCAGGTCCTGCTGGTAACCGTGGAACACCTTGGCTTTCTCGCCCTCCGCCGGTCGGCTCCAGCCGGTACCAACGGGGTCGATGAACACCAGGTCCGTGACGTCGAGCAGCGAATGCTCGTTGTCCGCCAGGCGGTAGGGAGCCGGTAGCGGCTCGCCTTCTTCCCCCATCACTACCCGGCGAGGGCCAAACGTTCCCAGGTGCAACCACACCGATGAGGAGCCCGGACCGCCGTTGTAGGCGAAGGTGATGGGCCTAGCAGCCACATCCTCAACATCCAATCGCGTGTAGGCGGTCACGAACAACCGCGCGACGGTGCCCACGCCCTGGTAGATGTCGTTCTCGCTCTTCTCGCGGTTAAGCGAGACCAGGCCGGTGGTGGCGCGGTAACGAACCGGCTGCCCACCTATCACGACCTCATGCTCGGTGGTTACCAGCTCGTCGGCGATCAGTTTCGGTTTCTCGGGTGCGGGAGTGTCGTTGCTCATGGCGGTGCCTCCGTGTCAATTGCGTTAAGACTAGCCCGCTGCTACACGGTTGTGAGGCCCCAGAGCTCGACAGCTTGCAGCCCTTAATCTCGATTTAGCCCCGACTCTCTATCGTCGTTCCATGACTAAAGCTCGGATGTCCTCACTCCTAACGGCCCTGGTTCTTGTACTCGCCGCCTGCGGCCAGACGGACGGCAACAGGCAACCACCAAACCCCTTGGAACCGTTCTTCCTAGACACGCACTCGGCTAGTGGTACGCCGACCGCCACGGGGCCGATCCTTGAGCAGAACGGGGATTACTTAGTAACGGTCGAAGGTACCCACAGTTCTTGGAGCCTAGCCGAGTGGAACCTCGGCACGTGTGCCGGTGAGCCTGAGAGCGAACCGCAGTACGCTTCGCCAGCCGTGACGAACGGCCAGGTCGGCATGGACGCCGTGTGGGTGTTCGCCGCACCGAACGGCTCGAGCCGCTGCGCGCAGACCATGCCGTTCCGCGGCTCCGGTATCCAGATCAGCGTAGACGGCGGGGTGAACTTCTGGGACTTCGGTCAGTTCGTAGCGGGCGACGGACCGAACGCGGAGCATAGTTACGAGATCCAAGCCACCGGAACGGGCAAAGCGCTCGTGCTGAGGCGGGTTAGCGGCAGCCCGGACAACAACTACGGCCGGTTACGCGTAGAGGTGCGCGAGGCCACGAACTAGGCAGCACACGCCTTTGGGGATCGACGTTCAGTAGCGGTCACGCTGCCGGCATGGGTAGGCGAGCGTCACTCGGAGCGACGTAAGAGCGCCTGACGTACGGTTCACGCCTTGGCGATACACTGCCGGCATGAACTCCCCCTCGTCCGCCACCCCACGCCGAAACCTTGGGCAACGCCTGGCTCGGCTCGCACTACTCCTCGCTGCAGCCCTAGTGTTGCTCCCTGGCGTCGCCTTGGCGCAGGGCGAGGTGCGCGTGTACGCCGTCATCAACGACGATGACGTGCGGCTGCTGGCGGAGATGTTCGAGGCCGAAACGGGCGTACGGGTGAACTACCTGCGGGCGTCGACCGGTGAGCTGGTGAGCCGCGTGATAGCCGAAGCGGGCGCACCGCAGGCCGACGTACTCCTGGGCGGCCCGAGCGCACAGCACATAGCCATAGCCGAGACGGGCGCCCTGGCTGTCTTCCATCCCGAAGGCGCCGCTGGCCTGCCCGCTTACGCCGTCAGCGACGAGGGTTACTGGACCGGCTTCTACCTCACGGCGCTCGGCATCGGCGTCAACCTGGAGCGCTTCGAGCAGCGTTTCCCTAACGAGGAGCTGCCGGCTACCTGGGACGACCTACTGAACCCCGCCTTCGACGGCGAGATCGTCATGACCGACCCGGTCTCCTCTTCCACCGCTTACCTGTTCGTGCAGGCGCAACTGCAGCGACTCGGCTGGGAGGCAGGCTGGGAGTACCTGGAGGCCCTGGCGAGCCTGGTTGGTCAGTTCCCCGCCAGCGGCGGCGCACCGCCTCAGCTGGTGGGTACGGGCGAGTACGCCATCGGTGTGGCCTACGTGCACGCGCTGGCTCGTTACCGTAACGACGGCTTCCCCGTAAGCACCATCGTGCCCCCCGCCACCGCCGGGGAGGTGGGCTCCGTGTCCGTCATAGCGGGCGGCCCGAACCCGGAGAACGCGCGCCTGTTCGTCGAGTTCGTGCTCTCCGCCCGGGCGCAGGAAGCGTTCTCGGCGCAGTCGTTCACCACGCCCCTCAACCCCCAGGCCGCTCTGCCGGGGGGCGCCAACACCTTCGCCGAGTTCGACCTCATCGACTACGACGCGGAACTGGCGGGCGAGCAGCGCGACGAGGTGCTGCTGCTATGGCAACAGGTGGTTGATTGACGACCGGCCTCAAGCGGGTAGGGCGCCTGTGGCGTTACGACCCGGGCCTCCTCCTGGCGTACGGGCTGGCTGGGCTGTTCCTGCTCGTGTTCGTGGTGTGGCCGCTAGCGCGGGTGGCGCTGGAACCCACCGTGGCCGACTGGCGCCAGGTTTTCACCACCCCGCGCTGGCAGCGCGCTGCTGGCAACACCGCGCTCATGCTAGTGCTGAGTACCACGAGCTCGCTGCTGCTGGGCACCCTGTACGCGTTCGCGGTCACCCGCGCCCGGGTCCCCGGCGCGCAGCTGTTCAGCGCGGTGCCGCTGTTCCTGCTGCTAACGCCACCGTTCGTCTCGGGCCTGGCGTTCATCCTGCTGCTCGGTCGGCGCGGCCTGTTCACCTATCACCTGCTGGGGCTCGAGACGAGCATCTACGGCTGGCACGGCCTGTGGCTGGCGCAGACTCTCTCGTTCTTCCCGGTGGCTTACCTGGTGCTGCGCGGGGCGTTCATGGCCGCGGACACGTCGCTCGAGCAGGCCGCCCGCGGGCTTGGGGCCGGCAGGTGGCAGGTGCTCCGCAGCGTGACGCTGCCGCTGGTCACGCCCGCGCTGCTGGCCGCGGCGCTCTTCATCTCCATCGGTGTGCTGGGCGACTTCGGTAACCCCATGCTGGTCGGGGGCCGCTTCCAGGTGCTGGCCACGGCCGTGTACACGCAGCTCACGGGCTGGGCTAGCTTCGGCACCAGCGCGGCGTTGGGCCTGATCCTTCTGGTGCCGGCCGTACTGCTCTTCGCGACGCAGCAGTGGGTCCAGTCCGCCACCCAGGGGCGCTACGCCACGGTGGGTGGCCGCTCGTCGTCGCTGCCGCCGCCGGCGGTGGCGCCGTGGCTGCACTGGTCGCTCTTCGCGCTGTGCGTGCTGGTGACCCTCTTCGTGGTGGCCAACCTGGGCGTCATCCTCATGGGCGCGCTCACGCGCTTGTGGGGCGTCGACTTCAGCCTCACCCTCGAGCACGCTCGTTACGTGCTGAGCCACGTAGGCGGCCTGGGTAACAGCCTGCGCTTCGCGGCGCTGGCCTCGGTTCTCTGCACCGTGCTGGCGGGCTTGGTGGCATTCCTCGTCAAGCGCGGCGGGGTTCCGGGGCGCACGGGACTCGATCTGGCCACGCTGCTGCCCGCCGCCATCCCCGGCACGCTCATGGGCGTAGCGTTCGTGCTGGCGTTCAGCCAGGGACCGCTACGGCTGACCGGCACTGGGATCATCATCGTCGTTGGCATGGCGGTGTCGTACCTGCCGGTCGGTTACCGCGTGTGCGCGGCCGCGATCGACCAGCTGCGCACCTCGCTCGACGAGAGCGCCGCCAACCTAGGCGCCTCCAAACTCACTGCCTTTGCCACGGTGGTGGCGCCGCTAACGCGACAAGCGCTTATGGCGGCGTTCGTGTTCTGCTTCGTGCAGTCGGTAGGCACGCTCAGCACGGTCATCTTCCTAGTGTCGTTCGATACCCCTCTGGCGTCGGTCACCATCCTCAACCTGGCCGACCAGGGAAGCTGGGGCCGGGCTGCGGCGCTGGCCGCAGCGCTCATAATCGTGACGATGGTTGCGCTAGCTCTCCTCTTCCTGATTACAGGGCGCAGGTTCAAGCCGTTCCAGGAGTTCACCCGTGCTGGCGCCTGACCGGAATAGCACCCCGCACGTGAGGCTCACGGGTCTCGGCAAGGTATACGGCGACACCAGGGCGGTTACCGATTTCTCGCTCGAGGTGCCGCGGGGCAGTTTCACCACCCTGCTCGGGCCCAGCGGTTGCGGCAAGACCACCGTGCTGCGCATGGTGGCGGGCTTCGTGGAACCGGACGCGGGCACGGTGAGCATCGGCGGCGTGGACCAGGCGGGCAGGCCACCTAACCTGCGGGGCGTGGGCATGGTGTTCCAGGACTACGCGCTCTTCCCGCACATGAGCGTGCTGAAGAACGTGGAGTACGGCCTGCGCAGACACCGCGTGCCTAATGCCGAACTAAGAGAGCGGGCCGCACGCGCCCTGGAGCAACTCGACCTGACCGCGCTAGCTGAACGCTACCCGCATCAACTATCCGGCGGACAGCAGCAGCGCGTGGCGCTCGGCCGCGTGATGGTGCTCGAGCCCGAGGTGCTGCTCATGGACGAGCCGCTCTCGAACCTCGACGCCAAGCTGCGGCTGCGGCTGCGCGCCGAGCTGCGTGAGCTGCAGCGCCAGCTGGGCATCACGACCCTGTACGTGACTCACGACCAGGACGAGGCGCTCTCGCTCTCCGATCAGTTAGTGGTGATGAACGAGGGGCGCATCCAGCAGGTCGCCGCACCGCAGCGCGTGTACGCCGGTCCAGCCAACCGCTTCGTAGCGGAGTTCGTGGGGCTCGCGAACCTGCTGAGCGTGACCGTGCGAGAGGTCGGAGACGGCTACGTGAACGTAAGCGCTGCGGGCCAGGACCTCACGGCATGCCTACCGGACGAGCGCACACCCAAAGCTGGAGAGACGGGAACCGTGATGGTGCGGCCCGAGCATGTCGTGCTCTCGGAAGCCGGCGCGCACGTTCCGCCTGACACTTGGCGCGCTTCCGCCGTGATCGCGTCGCACGGCTTCTTCGGCTCGTTCGAACGCTACTGGCTCAGAGTGGAGGGGGCGAGTGAGGTGTGGTTGGTCGACGTGCCGCTAGTTTCTAGCGGGTTTACAGGCTCGGGTTCTACTGCAACAAACGAACTCAAGGGGCGGCGGACCGCACTCACAATTGGCAGCGCTGTTACTCTCTCACTGCTACGCGGTACTGCTTCGTGGCTCTGGTAGGTGCTTGGTAGCGAATGTCTCCCGGCTCGCCTAGCGCGTGGTGGGCCCCTCAAGGAACTCAATGGCGGCTGCCGTGTCCTCGTCGAGCTGTACCGTCTTACGCATGGAGTGAAGCTAGCACGACACACGAGTTGCGCGGTGCCCGTGTGATGATTGCTGACGCTGTCCTGACGGGGGGCGCGCAAGACAGCACGCTACGTCTCTTACTTTTCTTGGAGGAAGCATGCGGAGAATCGCCCAGCTACTGAAAGTTCTCGCCCTAGGACTACTGCTCCTTGGTGCCTCGGCCGGAGCCCAGCGCCTGACCATGGCGCAGGTCGCCAACCCGGTCACCCTGGACCCCAACCGCACGTTCAACGGCCTCTCGTTCTCCATCACCAACCAGGTGTACGAGAACCTCGTCTACTTCGGTACGGACGGCGTCATCCAGCCGCGCCTGGCGG
>JBAYRM010000033.1:0-15352 GCA_041676665.1 Trueperaceae bacterium | reverse complement strand
GTGGACTATGAGGGGGTGCGCCTTGGGGCGCCCCTTGAGCTCGTAAATGCGCGCAACCGCCTGGGGGTCCAGCGCGGCGGCTCCCAGGCCGTAAACGGTCTCGGTGGGGAACGCCACCAGTTGGCCGCTCCGTAGAGCGGCCGCCGCCTGCTGCACGGCTTCCGGGGTGGCTGGCAAGATACGGGCCATGGCTGGCGGAGCATACCTGTTGGACCGCGAGACGCGCGTCACGCGCTGACCGGATTGAGGAGCACCACGCGCAGGTCGTTAACGTTGACTTCGGTCGGGCCCGTGACCAGGAGGCCGCCTACGCTCGCTAAAAGAGCGTGCGAGTCGTGACGGGCGAGGGCGTCGCTCAGGGCGCCGGGGCTCAAGCGGCTGACTTGAGACGTACTTAGTAGCGCCCCGGCGCCGCCAGCGCCTGCGGCCACGGGAGACCCGCCGCCGTCCAGTCCGTCGGTGTCGGCGGCCAGCACGCTCAAGGCCCAGCCCGAACCCCGGGCGCCGTAAGCGGGCAGCAGACCGCGGCTCAGGCCGAACCGCTCACTCAGCTGCGCCAGCAGTGCCAGCGCGTACTCGGCGTTAGGTCCGCCAACCCCGGCGGCGGCGCCACCCGGCGGGGCCACGGTAACGGTAAGTTCGCCGCCCGAGACCAGCGCCACGGCCCCATGGTCCGGCCGCCGGCTGGCGGTCAGCTCCGCCACCAACTCGGCGTGCGCCACCCCCACCGTGCGGGCTTCGCCCTCGACGTGCGGACCCAGGTCAACCACGTGCACGCCGCTACTTCGCAGCAGCTCGACGACTGCCGTCAGGCAGCCACCCGGCCCTGCTACCAGCCGGTAGTCGGCGCCCGCCAGGCGCGCGACGCCGGGCTTGGGAGTCTCGGGCACCCCGCCTGCCACACCCAGCGCGAGGGCGTCTCGCACGGCCGTGAGCTGCGGCGAAAGCCGCTCAACCACCAGCAGCGCCTCCGCGAAGGTGGTGGGGTCGGGCACGGTCGGCCCAGAACCGATGGTGGAGGGGTCGTCGCCCGCCACGTCCGAGACTGCCAGCGTGGTCAGCCGCGCTCCACGCCCGAGGGCGAGCTCCGCCAGCTGCCCGCCCTTGACCCGCGACAGGTGCTTCCTGACGCTGTTCAGTTCCCCGATCGACGCGCCCGCGGTCAGTAGCGTGCGCGTGAGCTCCGCCTTGCTCTTCAGGTCTACGCCGCGCGGCGCGCATAGCAGCGCCGAGGCGCCGCCTGACAGCAGCACCAGCACGTGGTCGCCAGGCTCCGCGCCCGCCACCACGCGCAAGGCTTCTAGCGTTGCCGCCTGGCTGGACCGGTCCGGTGTCGGGTGCGCGGCGCGGCGCACCTCAAGGGCGCCCAGCGCCAGGTTGTGCGACGGCGTATGGGCGCCGGGCTGCCGCGGGGCGATCACCACGCCCTCAACCAGTGTCGACGGATGCTTCAGCGCGTAATGGTCCCACGCCGCTCGCGCCATCTGAACTGCCGCCTTGCCGGCCGCTACGACGATGAGCCTGCCGTCTGGCGGCTGCGGCAGCGCCGCTGGCAGCAGCGCGCTAGGATCGGCCGCTGCCACCGCCGCCACGAAGGAGGCGCGCAGCAGAGCTATCACCCACTCCTCGCTCCATTGGGCCGCTGCACTTCTCATGGCGGGGCGGGCGCACGCGCCTGCCGTTGGCGTACCGCGTCCCGGGTTAGACGCTCTCGTGACATGGCTGAAGCTACAATAGCCGCATGTTCGGCATGTTCCGGCGGCAGGACCCGCGCTTCCGTGAAGACGGCAACTTCCTACTCTGTCAAGTGCGCACGGACCGCACCGGCGAAGTCATCAAGGTGCGGCTCTCCAAGACCAGCGAGATGAGCCTCCAGGGCAGCGGCTACTTCGTGAGGAAGTCGCTGGTAGGGTCCAAGTCGCTTGACCAGGCCCTGCTGGAGGTCACTTTGACCCGCACCCATAAGGTCACTAACGCCACGGTTGACGGCGGAACATTGCTGACTCAACGTGAGTGGCAATCGTGATAGCCCTTGAGGAAGCCGCGTTGGGCGGCGCACCCTCGCTGCCCGCGAATGCGCGGTGCGCGTGATGGACGTAGTTTGCGGCAGGCTCGTTGAGGCGGCCGGCTGATGCCGGGCGCCTCGCAAAGTGCGGCGGCCCAGGCGGTGCAGCAGCTGAAGGTGGACGTGCAACCTGCTCCGGTTCAGGAGCTCGCGTACGCCTTCTACCGTGTAGCGGGGCCGAGCAACCCCCTCGTCAGCGCCACCCTGCCGTGGCTGCGGCAGCTGGAGTCCGACCCGCCCGACTGGTTCACCGAGGCCAGGCAAGCGTTCTCGGGCGCCAACTGGACGCGTTACGAACCGCTGCTCATGGCGTCCGCTCTCGGGTACGCCCTCGACGACTCGCCCGAGCGCTTCCTTACTGATCTGCCGGGCCTCGCGCGCGTAATGGCGCGCGACCTCGACACCCTCAACATCGGCGGGCACGAGAAACCGCCGCCCCCCACCAGCACCGGCGGCAAGCTGCGGAAGCAGCTGCACGCCAGCTTCGAGCTACTGGCCGGCGGCGCCTACATGCACACGCTGCAAAGGACCCTGGAGGGTCTGTGGGCACACCTCGAGCCCGACTGGATCCTCGAGGGGCGCCAGACCGCGCAGGACGCCGCCGCCACAGTGCTGGAGCAGGCCGGCGCGAGCGGCGACGTGCTCGGGGGCCTGCCGCCGCACCACTTCGTGAGCCTCGAGAGCTCCGTGGCCGATATCCGCCTACGCAGCGAGCACGTGCGCCTGGTCGTGGCACCGCTCTACTTCGCCTCCATGGGCGGCTTCAAGTTCGAGATCGGGCGCGTGGTGTACCTCGGCTTCGGGGTGCGCTCCGAGCGCCTGTTCCACGAACGCCGGCAGCACGTTCATGACCTGGCGGCCAACCTCAAGGCGTTCGCCGACCCAACACGCCTGATGCTGCTAGTGCTCATCAGCCGCCTGCGCCGCTTCCCACTCACGGTCGGCGACCTGGCGCGGCAGCTGGGGGTGAGCCAACCGACCGCCAGCGGTCACCTGCGCCTGCTGCGCGACCTAGACCTGGTGGAGGTCGTGAAGCGCGGTAACCGCTCGTACTACCGGGTACGTGAGGCTCAGATCGAGTCCATGCTGAGCGACCTGAGCGAGGCGCTGATCCTGGGCTACACGCCCAGCGACGACTGACCCAAGCAGCTACTGAGCGCTAGTCAGGTCCGGTCTCAGCGAGCGGGCCTCACGCAGGTACACGTGCCGCACCTCAGCCTGGCCCTTCAGGGTGTTGACCTGCATCATGATCCGCACGCACCTGGGCAGCCGGCCCGCCACGTCGATCTCCTGGAAGCACAGTAGCGGCACCTGGGTCATGCCGAGCGCCCTGGCGGCCTCCGCCGGGAACGTGGCGCGCAGGTCCGGTGTGGCCGTGAAGAAGATCGACGCTATGACGCCGAAGTCATCTATCTGGTTCACGCGCAGCATCTCGCTGAGGAGCTCGCGAGTGGCGTCGAGGATCAGTTCCACCTCGTCTGCCTGCACCGTGGTCGCGCCGCGAACACCCCTTACCCAGTAGCCGTCTTGCATGGCGCGGAGTGTACCAGGAACCAGCAGCGCACCGCCCGGGCCACCCAAGGTCCGCTACCTTGACCGTATGAACTCAAGAGATGCTGGCGAACCGGCCTGGTTCGATCTGACAGCCGATCAGCGGGCGCTGCTAGGCCCGCTGCGCGACTACCTGCGCAGCGAGGTCGCTCCCGGCGCCATAGAGAGAGACGAGACGGGGGCCTTCCCGTTCGAGATCGTGAAGCAGTTGGGACAGATGGGGATCTTCGGCCTGCAGGTGCCGGAGCGCTACGGTGGCGCAGCGCTCGACACCGTCACCAGCGCCCTGATCATCGAGGAGATAGCCGCGGTCGACGGCTCACTCTGCCTAACGGTGGCGTCGCACAACTCGCTATGCACCGGCCACATCCTGCAGGCCGCCAACGACGAGCAGAAAGCAGAGTGGCTGCCTCCACTGGCGCGCGCCGAGAGCCTCGGGGCCTGGGCGCTGACCGAGCCGGGGGCCGGTTCTGACGCGGCGGGCCTCAAGACGCGCGCCCGCGAGGCCGACGGCGGCTTCGAGATCAGCGGTAGCAAGCAGTTCATCACGCAGGGCACCGTGGGCGGCACCTACGTGGTGGTGGCGCGCACCGACGACGCCCTGCCGGGTGAACGGCCAGCCAAGGGCATCAGCGCGTTCGTCATGCGCGGCGACGCTGCCGGGCTGCAGCGCGGCAAACCGGAGAAGAAGCTGGGGCTACACTCGTCCGACACCACGCCTCTAACGTTCGAAGCGGTGAAGGTAGCCCGCGAGCAGCTGCTCGGCACGCGCGGGCAGGGGTTCGACGACGTGACGGCGGTGCTATCGGGCGGCCGCATCGGTATCGGCGCCATGGGTATCGGGCTCGGGCGAGCCGCCCTCGAGCTGGCCGCCCGCTACGCCACCGAGCGCGAGCAGTTCGGTCGTCCCCTGGTGCGGCATCAGGCTATAGCGTTCAAGATCGCTGCGGCGGCCACCGAGCTCGAGGCCGCGCGTCTGCTGGTGCGTAAGGCGGCCACGCTGCGCGACCAGGGTCGTGACTTCACTGAGGCAGCGGCCATGGCGAAGCTCAAGGGCAGCGTGGCGGGCGTCGACGCGTGCGACGCCGCCATCCAGATCCTGGGCGGTTACGGCTACGTTCGCGATTACGAGGTCGAGCGCATGTGGCGCGACGCACGCCTGACGCGCATCGGCGAAGGCACCGACGAGATCCAGCACCTCATCATCGCGCGGCAGTACCTGGCCCGCACGGTGGCCTGACCGCGGCCCAGAGCGCCGGGTGTCAGACCAGCTGCTCGGCCTGCTCCCAGCTTAGTCTCGCAGCGCTCACGCTTTCGGGCAGGGCTGCCAGCGCCGCCTGCACCACTTCCGGTCCGGCGCCGGGGCGGTAGGCGTTCTCCGTCAGGTGCCTGCGCCAGGCCTTGCCGCCCGGCTGGCCGCGGAACAGGCCTAGCATGTGGCGCGTAACGGCCTGCAGGGGCGCGCCGAGCTGCAGGCGCTCTTCGATGTAGGGCAGCATGGCCTCGACCACGGCGCGCCCGGTTGTGCTGGTCACTTCCGCTACGGGCTCGCCAGCGCCGCTCCCGTTCAGGGTCTGCGCCACCAGCGTGTCGGCGCCCGCGAACCTGAGGGGCTCCTCGTACATGGCGCGGCCGATCATCACGCCGTCAACGTGCTGCAGGTGCACCGCTGCCTCGTCGAGCGTTCGTATCCCGCCGTTTATCTCGATGGTCAGGTCGGGCCGTTCGCGTTTGAGCCGGTACACCTCGGCGTGCCTGAGGGGCGGCACGCTGCGGTTCTCCTTGGGGCTCAGGCCGCTAAGCCAGGCCTTGCGAGCGTGGACCGTGAACGCGTCAGCCGCTGGCTCATGCTGGGCGCCGTCGCCGGCCGCCACGACCGACACGAAGCGGCGCATGAACTCGTACGAGTCGTCGTGGTCGATACCTATGCGGTGCTTCACCGTCACGGGCACGCTCACGGCGGCGCGCATGGCCACGAGGCAGTCGGCCACCAGCTCGGGCCTAGCCATGAGGCAGGCGCCGAAGTTGCCGCTCTGCACCCTGTCCGAGGGGCAGCCGACGTTGAGGTTCACCTCCGCGTAGCCAGCCTGCTGACCGAGTAGCGCGGCCCGGGCCAGCAGCTCCGGGTCGTCGCCGCCCAGCTGCAGGGCCACTGGCCCCTCAGCCGGGTGGAAGCCGAGCAGTCGCTCTTGATCGCCGTGTACCACCGCCTGGGCGGTGAGCATCTCCGTGTACAGCAGGGTTCGTTTGGTGACCTGCCTGAGCAGGTAGCGGAAGTGGCGGTCGGTGAGCTCCATCATGGGCGCCAGCGACAGCACCGTGCGCCTAGCGCGCCTCCCGCCGGTGGGGGCGCTTGCTGTTACTGCCGGCTTCATAGGGCCGTGGACGGCTCCGGAGGCAGCACCTTGCGGGGCTTGCGGAACACGATGTTCTCCCACTCGCCCTCCTCTACCACCTGCACCTCGGGGTTCAAGTGGCGGAAGTAAGCCACCACGGCCTGCACCAGGTCGTCGGGCGTGCTGGCAGCAGAGGTAACGCCCACGCTGGCTGCGCCGCTGAGCCACTCGGGCCGGATGTCGGCCACCGATTCGATGCGGTGAGCGTTGCCCGTGAGGTCCTGCGCCAACTCCAGCAGGCGCATGCCGTTCGAGCTGGCGGAACTGGTGACCACGAGGAACGCCTGCACGAACGGCGCCATCTGCCGAACGGCGTCCTGCCTGTTCTTGGTAGCGAAGCATAGGTCGTCCGACGGCGGGACCACCAGGTTGGGGAAGCGTTGCTGGAGGATCTCGACCGTCTTCATGGTGTCGTCGACCGACAGCGTGGTCTGGGTAAGCACCACCACCTTGTCGGGGTCGGGCACGGTTACGGTCAGCGGGTCCTGCAGGTCCGGGTCGTGCTTGCGGTTGCCTACCACCGAAACCACGGTGGTTTGCTCCGGCGCCTCGCCGCGGGTACCTATGACCTCCTGGTGGCGGGTGGAGTCGCCCACGAGCAGGATGTGGTACCCCTGCGCCGCGTAGCGCTTGGCCTCGTTGTGCACCTTGGTGACCAGGGGGCAGGTGGCGTCGATGGTGCTGAGGCCAAGCTGAGCGGCGCGCTGGCGAACGACTGGGCTCACGCCGTGGGCGCTGAATACCACCGTGTCGCCGATGACCCTGCCCGCCTCGGCGGCCTTGCGCCGAGCGGTCTCGAGGTCGTCGAGGCGCTCCACGAAGGTGACGGCGTGGTCGTCCTCCAGGCGCTCGACCACCGTGCGGTTATGCACGATGTCGTGGTACACGGCGATGTCGCCGGTACCCGCGGCCTTTGCTTCCTGGGCGGCTTCTTTGACCGCGTCGATGGCCATGACCACCCCGGCGCAGAAACCGCGCGGCTTGGCCAGGTAGAGCTTCTCGATCATCGGTAGCATCATAACGACGCCCGGCTAGGCTCCACGTTGCTTGACCCTCTTAGCGGGCCCGTGATACAGTCCTCTTCGCTCTGAAGGCGTCCAGTAGGCCGTTCGCGGCGCACTGCGGCACCTCCGAGCGGTTGGTGGGGGCGATTAGCTCAGCCGGTTAGAGCGCGTCGCTGATAACGACGAGGTCAGTGGTTCGAGTCCACTATCGCCCACCATGAGTAAGGCGCACCCCGGGTTCGGGGTGCGCCTCTTTCGTGCCGTGTGTTTGTCGCGGCCTGGCGGCCCATGGCGGCTCAACCGCCGAGGAACACCGTGTTCTTGGTGCCCAGCTCTAGCTCGAGCCGGTACGTGGCGGAGCCGCGCTGCACCGTGAGGGTGACGACGTCGCCGATGTTCCGGCTCTTGACCTGCGCCAGCAGGTCGTAGAAGGTCGGGGTGGGCACGCCGTCGAACGCCACGATCACGTCGACCAGCGGCAGTACCGAGCTGGAGCCGTCGGGGTTGGTTACTGTTTCCTGGGCCCGGCTGCGCAGTCCTGCCAGGTCGGCGGGGCCGCCGGGCGCGACCACGTCGACCACCGGACCGGGGCGGGGGCCCAGGTCGTAGCGGCTCTGGCCGGGGTTGTAATCGTTCTGTGCCCACGAGAAGCCGATGACGGGCCAGTCTCGCACCTCGCCGGCCACCACCGCCGCCACCGCCTCGGAACCGATGGTGAGCGGCACAGCGTAACTGGCGAAGTCACGTACCAGCCCAAGGCCCTGCAGAACTGGGGGCAGCAAGCTTTGGGTGTTCATGGCCGTGGGGTTGAAGCTGATGAAGCTGACCACGCCCACGACCTCGGCGCGGCTATTGACCACCGGTCCGCCGGAGTCTCCGGGCGCTAGCGAGTTGGTGAGCTCCATGGTGTCGTCTGCGAAATCGGCGCGGCTGGCCTGAACCCCGAGCCTTGTTACGCGCCCGGCGCGCGCCGCGAGGAACTCGTCGCGCGAGTTACCGATAGCCACCACGGGGGTGCCCGTGTTGGGGCTGCGATCTGCCAGCTGCAGGTACGGCACCGGGCCAGTGACGTTGGCTTGCAGCGCCGCTAAGTCGAGGTAAGCGTCGAAACCGACCATCTCGAGCCTGTAAACCTGCGAGTCGGAGGTTACCGCCACGTAGCGCACGGTGCGGGCCTTCGTGTTATTCGGGTCGACCACGTGGTAGGCGGTGAGGAGCATGCCGTCCTGGCTGACGAAGAAGCCCGTGCCGACCCCGATGACGGGACCGTTCCAGTGCCCGTGACGCGCCTCGATGCGCACGGTGGCCTCGCGCGCCACTTCGTACGCCGACAGCAGGGCGCCGGTGGGCGCCTCGATGGGCGGCGGCGAATCGGAAACGTGCTGGTAAGTGACGGGGCGCCGCACCTGTGTGCCGAGCACGGCCGTGATGGCCAGCAGGAACAGGAGCAGCCACGTGTAAACGCGGATACGGCCGCGCTGATGGGGGGTGGCGCTAACGTGCACCAGTTCTAGTGTGCTGCTGCCCTCCGCAGCACGCGCCGCAACCGGTGCCTGCTCGGCGTTGGGGCCGGGCTGCGCTGCGAAGTCGGAGGGGTGTGGCGCGGTACCCGGCTCGTCGTTCATGGCCTCCATTATGCTGTTTCGAGAGAAAAGGCAAGTATTATAGCCGCCATGTCTTCTGCCTCGCCCTCAGGCGTCACTCCCTCATCCGGCAATCAGGGCGACCACGGTTACCCGCTCGTCTTGGCCCAGATCGCGTCCCTCACGCGCGAGTGGCAGGGCCCCATCGTCATCGCGGCGCACGTGGACCCGGACGGCGACGCCCTCGGCTCCTCGCTGGCGCTCATGCGCGCGCTGAGGCAGCTGGGCAAGCGCGCGGTGGTCACCATGGATCCTCCCCGCTACCTGCAGTTCCTGGCAGCCGAGGGCGACCTCGTGGGCGAACTCAGCCAGATCGAACCCGAAACGCTGGTCTTCGCGCTCGACGCCGGCGATCCGGAGCGGGTCTGGGGCGTGCCCCTGCAGCAGGCGCGCGCTGTGATCAACATCGATCACCACGGCACCAACACGCGCTTCGGCGATCTGGCCGTGGTGGAGCCCTCCAAGGCTGCCTGCGCGATCCTCGTGAAGGAGCTCATCGACCTGCTCGGCGCCACCTGGAACTCGGAGCTGGCGACGCCGTGCCTCACGGGCATAATCACGGACACCGGCAACTTCCGCCACTCCAACACCGGGCGCGAGGCGTTCGAAGCGGCAGGCGCCCTCATCGAGCACGGGGTCGACTACCCGCGGCTGACGGACCGCCTGCAGTGGCGCGAGAAGACCTACTTCCCGCTGCTGGGCCGGGTCATGCAGACCGTGCGTTACGACCTGAACGACCTACTGGTCACGGCTGAACTCACGGACGCCATGCGCGCTGACTTAGGCGCTGGCGACGACGACTCCGACGACTTCGTGGGCCTCATCCGCTACGCCGAGGGCACCAAGGTCGCGGCGCTGCTGAAACAGCGCGGCGAGCAGGTCAAGGTAAGCGTCAGGACCCGTGACGGCGTGTCGGCCCAGCGCATCTGCGTGGCTCTGGGCGGCGGCGGGCACGTCTCCGCTGCCGGCGCTACCCTGCCCGGACCGATCGACGCGGCGCGCGTGCGCTTCACTGAGGCCGTGCGTCAAGAGCTAGCGCTCTTCACTGCCGACAGCGGCTCTTAGTCTTACTGGGCCCCGGCGGCGTGAGCCAGGCCGCGCGCCCGGGCCGCCAGCGCGGGCAGCTTGGCGGTAGCTACGGTGGTGCGCATCCCGGCGGCTGTGAGGAACGGGAGTACCGCTTCGGTGGGCAGGTTGCCGACCAGCTCGTCGTCTGCGAACGGGCAGCCCCCTATGCCGCCGAGCGCCCCTTCGAACCATCTCACGCCGTAACCGAGGGCGCTCTCGACCTGTACTTCCCAGGCGCCCGGGCGGGCGTGGAGGTGCAGGCCCAGTTGCGCTGGCTCGTCCACGCTCGCCAGCACGGCGCTCACCCTACTAGCGTCGGCGTTGCCCACGGTGTCGGCCAAAGCTATGCGCGAGACCCCGAGGCGCCTCAGACGCGCCACGGCTTCCGCCGTATCGTCCGGCGCCCACGGTTCGCCGTACGGGTTGCCGAAACCCATACTGAGGTAGACCACCAGCTCGAGCCCCGTGGCGGCGCTCTCGAGTCGCAGCCGCTCGACCAGGGGCCACGACTCCTCGAGGCTCATGCCCAGGTTGCGGCGCTGGAACGTGTCGTTGACCGAGAGCGGGTAGCCGACGCTGGTGACCCCGCTAGCGGCCTGGGCGCGCTGCAGTCCGCGCTGGTTGCCGATGATGCAGAGCAGGTCAGCCGCTCCGGCTGGAGCGAGACCCAGCAGCACCTCCTCAGTGTCGGCCAGCTGCGGCACCAGCTTGGGAGAGACGAACGAGCCCATGTCGAGATGCTCGAACCCGGCGTCCAGCAGTTCGCTCAGGAAAGCGACCTTGTCGGTGGTGGGCACCAGGCCAGGCAGGCCCTGCCACGCGTCGCGGGGGCACTCCACCCAGGTAACGAGGTCGGTTCCTTGCATCACGGCTCGAGCCTACCGCGAGCGGGCTGGGACCGGTGGGTGCGTGCCGGGTGGCCGCCTATACTGGACGCCGTGCTGCAGACGCTCGAACTGCACGATTTCGCCATCGTCGACCGACTCGAGTTGGCCCTGGCGCCTGGCCTGAACGTACTCACGGGCGAAACGGGTGCCGGCAAGTCCATCCTGATCGACGCCTTGCAGCTCCTCACGGGGGGTCGCGCCGACGTCGGCATGATCCGCGGCGGCGCGCAGGCGTCGTTGGTGCAGGCCACCTTCGAGGGCGAACACCTGGAGTCGGCCGCGCGCCGGCTGGCGGCCAACGGCAGGCACACCGCCCGCGTCGACGGCGAACTGGTGGCAGTAGCCGAGCTCGCTCAGCGCGCGGGCTCCAACGTGGTCGTGTTCGGGCAGCATGCGGCGCACGAGCTGCAGTCGCTGCAGTCTCAGCGGCGTCAGCTCGACCGACTGCTAGCGCCGGAAGCGCGCAGCGCACTCAACGAGTACCGCGCGGCGTTCGACCGCGCCGCTGAGGTGGGGCGGCGGCTCGAGCAACTGCGCGAAGCCGAACGCGAACGCTCCAGGCGCCTCGACGCGCTGGCGTTCCAACTCGCCGAGATAGACGCGGTCGCCCCAGCGGCGGGCGAGCACGAGCAGCTGCTGACCGAGCTCTCCACCTTGCAGCACGCCGAGCGCCTCCTGAACGCCGCCGCGGCCGCCCAGACGGCCCTGGCGGGCGACGAGGCCAGCGCCCTCACCCTCGCTGCCGAAGCCGGACGGGAGCTCGAAGCCGCGGGCCGCTACTCCCCTTTGCTGGCTCAGCTGGCTGCCGAGGTCAAGGAGGCGCTCGCCGCGCTGGGCGCAGTGAGCAGCGAGGTCGAGGCGTTCCTCGCCGACTTCGAGGCCGACCCGCGCCGGCTCGACGCCGTCCAGGCGCGCCTGGCGGCGCTTGAGGGGCTGTGCCGAAAGTACGGACCAGACATAGCGGCGGTGCTCGCTTACCGCAGCGAAGCTAGCGCAGAACTGAAGGACCTGGAGGGCGCCGACGACGAGATCGGCAGCTTAGCGGCGGAGGCCGCGGAACTCGAGCAACGCCTGGTGAAGTTGGGGGCGCAGGTGGCCGACGCTCGCGGTCTGGCGGGCGCAGCGCTGAGCGCCGAGGTCGAACCGCTCCTGGAGCAGCTGGGCATGCAGGGCGCGCGCTTCGAGACGCGCATAACCACCGCCGCCAGAAGGCACCGGCACGGAACCGACGAGGTGGAGTTCTACTTCAGCGCCAACCCCGGCGAGGCGCCGCAGCCGCTCGCCGCGGTCGCGTCGGGCGGCGAGCTCTCGCGCGTGATGCTGGCGCTCAACCTCGTGACCGGCTCCGACGTGCCTACGCTCGTGTTCGACGAGGTCGACGCCGGCGTCGGCGGCGAAACAGCCACCTTCGTAGCCAGACTGCTGGCGCGCCTGGCCCGCTCACATCAGGTGCTGGTGGTGACCCACCTGGCGCAGGTAGCCGCCTACGCCACCGCGCACTTCGTCGTCGAGAAGGCCGGCGCCGACGGGCGTACCGTCACCAGGGCGCGGCGGGTGGCGCCAGCCGAGCGGCCAGCCGAGCTGGCGCGCATGCTGTCCGGCACCGTCACCGATGTCTCTTTGCAGCACGCCCGCGAGCTGCTCGACGCGGCCGCAGGCGTGACCAGCTGAGGAGCGGCGCCGCTCCACCTCCTTTCCCCTGGCGTTGGTACCGGAGCGCGCCGCGGCACACCTACTGCCCCGCCGGCTGGTTTATGCTTGCTGCATAGACGCCAGTGGCGCCGGCAAGGAGTAGCTCCGTTGAGGTTCGAGGTCGATGCCGAAGGTTTCAGGGAAGGTGTTGAGTGCCCCCGCTGCAGCAGCACGGACACGGTCACCTTCCGGTACTTGGAGGGCTTCGACGAACTCGAGTGCTCGGCTTGCGGTTACCGGTCAGACGATCAGGAGCTTGACTCGCTGACCCGCTACGCGTCAGGTCTGTTGGAAGAAGACACCGAAACCGAGATCCCGATACCGCGCAGGAGCATCCAAGCATGATGCGCGGCGGCCCGCGCAGGTCGGCCGGTGCAACCGGTCTCGACCTGTGTGGGCCGCCGCTTCCGAAGCCCCACCTCACAGCGAAGGGTCACGGGCGGCGCCAGCGTTGCGACCGCCACCGGCCCCGGAAGGAGCGGATATGGACGTGAAGGTCGTTCTCACCTCGGAGGAGATCAAGCGCGGACTGAAGCACTACCGACGCATCGCACGCCAAGACCTGCTGCGCGCCGAAGAGACCGACAACCCAGAAGCGTTCAAGCGCCACGCCGAAGCGCGCCGCAACGTGTACGCCTACCTCACCGAAGTAGCCGAGACCAAGGCGCCGGACGAGGTGGCGCTGGAGGCGCTTAAGGCTTACGAGGAGCTGCCGTTCGTGACGGGCTCCGAGGACGAGTCGCACACCGAGATCAAAGGGCGCGAGAACGCCCTCGAGAACTTCTTCCTCATGATCGGGCTGGAGCCCAAGATCAGGCGCGAAGTGCGTAGCCGCCGCCCCTCCAGCGGCGCGGAGCTTAAGGACACCACCGCCTGATAAGCACGCGCCGGTGGTGCGTGGTATGACTCACCACGTGAGTTTGACTGACCTCGAGCGCCGTGCGGCCATCAAGCCACCGGCGCTCGCCGAACTTTCCGACAACCTCGTGTTCGGCGTGGGCGACCCGGACGCCAACCTGATGCTGGTAGGCGAAGCGCCCGGCGAAGACGAGGACCTGAGCGGCGAGCCGTTCGTGGGCCGCGCCGGGCAGTTGCTCGACAAGATCCTAGAATCGGTCGGGCTCGCGCGTGATGCGGTCTACATCACCAACATCGTCAAGTTCCGGCCGCCCGGCAACCGCAACCCGAAACCCGAAGAGGTCAAGGCCAGCGAAGCGGTGTTGCTGGAGCAGATCCAACTGATCAAGCCGCAGATCATCGCCCCCCTGGGTAACGTCCCCACGCAGTGGTTCCTGAACTCCAAGCTCGGCATCACGCAGACGCACGGGCGCTGGCACGAGTGGCACGGGCTGCGGGTGTTCCCGCTCTTCCACCCGGCCTACCTGCTGCGCAACGCCAGCCGTGAACGCGGCGCCCCCAAATGGCTCATGTGGAACGACATGAAGACACTCAAGGCAGAGCTCGACGCCCTGCCAGCGAAGGACCAGATGGTGCACATAGACACAGCGGAGCAGGGAGGCCTGTTCTGATGGCCGACCAGCACACCCACGAGCAAGCTGACGGCCGGGGCAGCTACGACGCCTCCGTACGCTTCATAGGCATGGTTCACGCGCTGCGCGCCTCAGCCGAAACGGCCCTGGGCGACGACACCAACCCCCTGCGGCAGGCGCGCCGGCAGGGACTGGAGGGTGTCAAGGCGGCTCAGCGCAGCCTGGGCCTGCTAGAGATGCTGCAGGAGAAGACCCTCGGCAACCTGAACGAAGCGGAGCGCGAAGAGTTGTGGGCGGCCCTGCGCGGCGTGCGCGCTGTCCTGACGGAGGCGCAGGAGCGCCTGGCAGAACTCGAAGGCGAACCCTCCGGCGGCGTGGCGCTGCCATCCGCCGGCAACGGCTTCGAATGAGAGCGCTAGTCCAGCGCGTGAGCCGCGCCGAGGTGCGGGTTGAGGGCCAGGTGGTGGGTTCCTGCGGGCACGGGTTCCTGATACTGCTGGGCGTCAAGCCGGACGACACGGAGGAGCTGGCTGTGAAGCTGGCTCAGAAGGTCGCGAAGCTGCGCGTCTTCGAAGACGACGCCGGCAAGATGAACCTAGACATCGCTAACGTGGCCGGCGAGTGCCTGGTGGTCAGCCAGTTCACCCTCTACGGCAGCGTGCGGGACGGCAACCGGCCGGGGTTCAGCTACGCGGCCCGCCCGGAGGTAGCCGAGCCGCTTTACGACAGGTTCTGCGCGCACTTGAGAGAACTGGGCGTGCCGGTGGCCACGGGCAGCTTCGGCGCCATGATGGAGGTGGAGCTGGTGAACGACGGCCCCACCACCATCTGGCTCGATTCGGAAGAGCTTTACGCTTGAGCTGAAGCGCTAAACGCCGATGCGCGCAGCCGGCAACGCGGTGGCGCCCTCGAAGGCGTTCACTTCCTCGATGAAGCGCGAGAACATGTAAGAAGAGTCGTGCGGACCGGGACTGGCCTCGGGGTGGTACTGCACGCTGAACACCGGGTAGCGCGTGTGCGCCATGCCCTCGAGCGTGCCGTCGTTGAGGTTCACGTGCGTAGCCACGAACTGGCCGCCCGGGATGGACTCCAGGTCGACCACGTAGTTGTGGTTCTGCGCGGTTATCTCGACCCCGCCCGTGACCAGGTTCTTGACGGGGGTGGTGGCGCCGTGATGCCCGAACGCCAGCTTGTAGGTCTTGCCACCGACCGCGAGGCCCAGAAGCTGATGCCCCAGGCAGATGCCGAAGGTGGGCAGCAGGCCCAGCATCTGCCACACCGTGTCGTGCGCGTAGCGCGGACCGGCGGGATCGCCAGGGCCGTTGGAGAGCACCAGCCCGTACGGGTTGAGCGCCATGATCTGTGCCGGCGTGGTGCGGGCGGGCACCACGATGACCTCAGCGCCGGCCTGCTCGAGCTTGTACATGATCGAATGCTTGATGCCGAAGTCCACCAGCACCACGCGCGGGTGGTTCTGGAACGTGGGCCTGGCGTAAGGCAGCGGCGTGGTCACCTCGGGCGTCATGTCGCGCCCGTCGATGTCCTCGTGCTCCCGC
>JBAYRM010000032.1:0-15714 GCA_041676665.1 Trueperaceae bacterium | reverse complement strand
TGCTGGAGCACATCAGCGTGCACCGCTACTTCATGGGCATCGACCTGGCGCGCCCCACCGGCTGGCAGGAGGCGGTCGAGCACTGGTACGACGCCGTGTACCTGCCCGTGGCGCGCGCCATACGGCAGCACGACCTGCTGGAGGGTTTCCCCGGCCGCACCGAGGCCGACATGTACCTCTTCCTGTCCGAGCACCGCGGCAAGCTGCAGCGCGAGTTCGGCTGGTCCATAGGCGGCCCGCTGCTAGCCGAAGGGCTGGCGGCTCGGCGCATAGCCGACTTGGAGGAGCGCGCCGACCTGCTCACCAGCAAGGAGAGCGTGGCGACCATTTTGAACAGCGTGCTGCTGGTGCTGCCGGGCGACCGCAGCGACGACGCGGTGCTGCGGCACGGCCTGACCCTGGCCCGCAGTGAGGGCGCCGTGGCGTTCGGGCTGCTGCTGGAGGAGCGCTTCGAGGAGGCCGCGCAGGAGTACTCGCTGAGCGCCAGGCAGCGCTTCGAGGCGGCGTGCGAGGAGTACGCGGTGGAGGGGCAGTTCGCCGTCAGCGAAGCGGACTCGCTTCGGGAGGCCGTGCGCGAGGTGCAGGCGCGCGCCCGGTTCGCCGACGTGCTGGTGCTGCCGGTCATGGGCAAGGTGGCTGGCGCGCTGCTGAGGCGCTCACCCAAGCCGCTGGTGCTGGCGACCGCCGCCGAGGCCGGCATGAACCGGCCGCTGCTGGCGTACGACGCGGGCGCCAAGGCCAACGAGGCGCTGTTCGCGCTGGCCTACCTGTCGGTCAGCCGCGGGCTTAAGCCCGTGATCCTCCACGTTGAGCGGCGCGCCGCCGGCGTGGACCTCACGCCCGAGCCGGGCCGTGCAGAGGCGGGAGCCACGCTGCCGCGCGGCAAGGTGGAGGAGAGCGCCCTAGCGCGCGCCGGGGCGTACCTCGCGCGCCTGGGCGTGAAGTCGGACCTGGTCTCGGCGCACGGACCAGTGGCCGACACCATCGTGAAGGTCGCCCGGCAGCACGGCTGCGACGCCATCTTCCTCGGCAGCCACTCGCGCCTGCGCTGGTTGGAGGAGATGCTGGGCGGGGTGCTCGACGAGCTGATCCAGCGCACCGAACTGCCGCTGGTCGTCACCTGAACCAGGCGCCTTTCGCCCTGCTAAGCTATACCGTCATGGCCAAGAACAACGCCCTACCCACTCACGCCGAAGATTTCAGCGGCTGGTACAACGACATCGTCTACCGCGCCGACATGGTCGACCAGGGCCCAGTGCGCGGCTCGATGATCATCAAGCCGTACGGCTACTCGCTGTGGGAGAACATCCAGAAGAACCTCGACGCCATGTTCAAGGCCAGCGGGCACGAGAACCTGTACTTCCCCATGCTCATCCCCATGAGCTTCTTCGCGCGTGAGGCGCAGCACGTGGAGGGCTTCGCGCCCGAGCTGGCGGTGGTAACGCACGCGGGCGGCAAGGAGCTCGAGGAGCCCCTCGCCATCAGGCCCACGTCGGAGACCATCATCGGCGAGGCTTACAGCCGCTGGGTGCAGAGCTACCGCGACCTGCCGCTCCTTTACAACCAGTGGGTCAACGTCATGCGCTGGGAGCTGCGCACGCGGCCGTTCCTGCGCACCACCGAGTTCCTCTGGCAGGAGGGGCACACGGCTCACGCCACCGCCGAGGAGGCGCTGGCCGAGACGAGGCTCATGCTGGACATCTACGCCGAGTTCGCCGAGGAGTTCGGCGCGGTGCCCGTTATCAAGGGCGAGAAGACCGAAGGCGAGCGCTTCGCTGGCGCGCTGATGACCCTCACCATCGAGGCCATGATGCGCGACGCGAAGGCGCTGCAGTCGGGCACCAGCCACTACATGGGTGAGAACTTCTCGCGCGCGTTCGACATCACCTTCAACGACGTCAACAACGAGCAGGCGTACGCCCACACCACCTCGTGGGGTTTCTCCACCCGCTTCATCGGGGCGATCATCATGACGCACGGCGACGACAAGGGACTCATAATGCCGCCCCGGCTGGCGCCCGTGCAGCTGGTGGTGGTGCCCATCTACCGCGCGAACGACGAAGCGGCGAAGACATCGGTCATGGAGGCGGTTAATCGTTTGACCGGCGAGCTGAAGGGCTCCGGCGTGCGCGTGAAAGTGGACGACCGCGAGGGCCTCAGCCCCGGCCGCAAGTTCAACGAGTGGGAACAGAAGGGCGTGCCTCTGCGCGTGGAGCTGGGACCCAAGGACCTGGAGCAGGGCGTGGCGCTGCTGGCCGACCGCATTACGGGGGACAAGCGCTCTGTGCCGCTGGGCGAGCTGGCGGGGCAGATCCCTGGCGCCCTCGAGGAGTTCCACCAGGCGCTCTTCCAGCGCGCCGCCAGCTTCCGCGCCGACCACACGTTCCACGCAGGTAACTACGACGAGTTCAGGCAGTACGTGGAGCGCGGCTTCGTGTACGCCACCCACTGCGGCAAGGCCGAGTGCGAGGACGCTATCCAGGAGGAGACCAAGGCCACCGCGCGCTGCATTCCCCTCGAGGGCCCCAGCGCCGAGGGCAGCACCTGCGTGAAGTGCGGCGAGCGCAGCGACTACCCCCGCAAGGTCGTCTTCGCCAAGGCGTACTGAGGGCCGGTCGAGCAGGCGCGTGAACAGCGTTCCACATAGCCACAGCGCGGACCCGCAGAGCGCGTTCCAGCGCCGCGTTCAGCAGGCGCAGGTCGACATCCTGCGTATGGTGCTGCCTACCGGCGTGAAGGTGAGCTTCGGTGAGGGGCGCCGCGCCGCCGACGTGGCCATGGTGCTCCTCACCGGCGAGCGCGCCAAGGTGCTTTCGCTGCCCACCCGCTTAGAGGACGAGCTGGAGCTGCACGTGCACGTGGTGCGCAGCACCTTCGCGGGCAGCAACTTCGAGCTGCTGGTGGTGTTCACCGAGCCGCTTGAGGGCCAGGCGTTCCGCAGCCCCGAGCGCCGCGCCGCCCTGCGGCAGCAGCTCGAGTACCTGGAGATGCAGGCCTCCGGCGACGATGACCTGCTGGACACCGGCGACGAAGAGCTACGCGGCTAGTTGCACACTTCGACGCGGCACACCGTCAGGTGCGCGTAGTCGCGGCCCTCTCTCACCTGCAGCTTGAGGTACAGCCGCCCCTCCTCGTAGAAGTAGCCCGTGTCTGTAGCGCTGCGCAGCAGGTTCAGCGAGCCGTAGCGCTGGACCAAGTTGTTCTGGTGGATCCACCAGTCGCGGTACACGAACGGCGAGCTGCCGGCGTACGGCAGGCTCACGATCAGCGAGTCGCCCGGGTTCACGCCGCCCAGTTCTATCGTCAGTTCGTCCGACGGGTTACCGCCGTGCTGGTAATGGAACTCGTTGCCCAGGGGCACGAGCGCGCGGAAGTGCGTGTTGGGCACGCTGGTGCCGCCCTTGGGGCTGCCGAACATGGTGTGAGAGGCGGCGCTGCCCACGCTGCCCTGGTGCAGGCTCAAGGGCGCCAGCTCCAGCGCCCGTCCGCTCGTGTTGTTGTAAGTGAGCGACGCGAAGCGCTCGGCGCACACCTGAGCGTTCCACTCGGCGTTGTAGCTGCAGCCGGGCTGGAGCATCATCGGGTTGTTGACCGTGACCGCGTAGCCTGCCGCGCCCGTGATCGAGCCGTCTAAGTCTATGAACATGCCGCTGGCGTAGCCGTCGTTGCCGGAGTCGTTAGTTTGCGCCCGCTTGGCGCGCTCCTCCACCGACATGTAGGCGCCCGCCGTCATGTCGGCGAACATGACGCGCGTGGTGCCTTCGTGGAACGAGAGGCCCTCCGCGAAGCTCAGCGGGCTGAGCGAGAAGCTGGTGTGGTCGAGGAAGCTGATGGCGCCCGCCAGGCGCTGGCCGAACGGTTCGAAGCCCGCGAAGTACGAGTCCTTCACGTACACCTGGCCGTCGTAGAACTGGAAGCCGCGCGGCGGGAAATCCTTGCCGCTGTCCCAGGGGCGCGGAATGGGCACGCCGTTCTCGGTGGGCTCCCACGGCTCGGCGTGACCCAGGTTGGCGCTGCGGAACACCACCACGCTGTCGCTCATGCCCGACGCGTTGGAGGCGAACGTGGCGCCCACCGCGTTGTCGGCCAGCAGGGCGCCGACCAAGTGGGTGTGGTCGCCCCGGAACCAGGCGGCCTCACCGCGGTGCTTGTACGCCACGAAGTTCTCGAAGTACGCGGGCGCCGGGTCGGAGTCCCTGTTCGTGGGGTCCACCCGCGGGCGGTACGAGGCCGTTTCGGCCGCCAGAGTCTCCTGGTTGGGGCCGCGGTCCACGTGCAGGCCGTCGTTCTGGTTGGAGTGCGCCAGGTTGCCCTCGAACCTGCCCAGCGGGGTGCGGCGCGGCCACACGTTGGCGCCGTCGAAGATGTTGTACGAGGGGCCGGTGGGGTGCTCCGGCAGCGAGTACCAGAAGCCGCTGCCCGCGGAGTGCGCGGCCACGTTGTTCACCAGCACGTTGTCGGGGTTGGTGATCCAGAAGATGGAGGGGCCCATGTGCCCGCCGTCGGTGGGTATGAGCCGGTACTCCTGCGCCGGTTCGCGCGCCATCATGCCGAAGTTGCCCTTCAGCACGTTGCGGGTCTCGGCGCCGTCCTCGAAGAAGTAGCAGTGACCGTACGTGTTGTACGCCGCGTTGCCCTCCAACAGCACGCCGGAGCTGCCGTGGATGGTGATGCAGCGGTTGTAGAGGTGGTGCAGGCTGGAGTTGCGCACGAAGCTGCCCAGCGCCGCCTCGCCCTGCAAGTGGAAGTGCACGGGGTAGCGCATGAGCACGCCCGACTGCCCCATGGCCGTGAGTTCTATCGAGTCCAGCCGCACGCGGCTCTCGCCCAGCGCCTTGATGTGCGAGCCGAAGCGGTGCGCCGGGCTGGCGACGTCCGCGGTGGCGTCTACACCGCGCACGGTTACGTTGCGGTCGAGGCGCATGACCTCCGCGCGTGACTCGAGCACCGTGGTGGGGAAGCCGGCCATCCCAAGCGTCTGGTTCTCGCCGTAACGGGCGTACTTGAGGGGCTCCTCGAAGCTGAGGGTGTTGCCGCTCTTGGCGCTGATGGTGCGCACCTCGATGCGCCGGTCCATGGCCTCGCCGTTGGTGTTGGAGTAGAAGTCCGTGGAGGCGAGAGCGATCCGGTCGCCCACGCGCCAGCCGGTGGCGTCGTCGACCACGATGCTGGTCGCTCCGGCAGCTACTGAGCCAGCCAGGCGCGTCCAGGCCGGGCCGGCAGGGTCGCCGTAGATTTCGAGCGTGCCGTGCACCAGGCCCAGGTAGTTGTAGCCGAAGCAGGGCGACTCCTCGCCCAGCTCCTCGCTGCCCACGGTTATCACCGCGCGCTGCGTGAACGGCTGCTGGGCGGAGCCCACGTACAGGCCGCCGCGCACCTCGATGGTGCCGGCGCTGAGTTCGAGGTCCTGCCGGTCGAACACCAGGCCGCCCGCGATCATCAGCGAGTTCAGCTGGGGCGTGCTCACGTCGAGCAGCACGACCTCGCCAACGGGAATGACCACGTCGTCGCCTGCTGCGGGCAGGTTGCCGCCCGGCCAGCGCGCAGCGTCGGACCAGGCGCGGGTGGGGGAGGGCGGCGGTCCGCTCTGCGTGGGGTTCTCAACGTCGTCGGTGTTGACGCTTGAGAGGCTGAGCTGCGAGCCGTGCCCCGTGACCAGCTGGAAGCATGAGGCGTGCACGTGGTCGTGACCGCCGGTGGTGGGTCCGGCGCAGGCTATGACCCCTGCCAGGGCCACCACGATGAGGAGGGCGAGGCGCGACGCCAGCGTGGTCACGCGGGTGCGCTCGGACTCGGAGCGGGTGGTCTTCGCGGCGGCTGAAGCGGACGCGAGGCGGGTGCGCTGGGCGCGTGCTCGCGCCGTGGCGGCGGTGGTATCAGCGGAACGAGAGAGGTCGGAGCGCTGCATGGTGCCCAAGCCTAGTGAGCCTTCATGGGGGCAACATGTGAAACGTTAGGAATGTCTCATGCCAACTCGATCACAGTTGCCTCACCCTGCCCGACCCCCACGCACAGGGTGGCCAGGCCGTAGCGCATGCTGGCGCCCTCGCTCTGCCGCCTGCGCATCTCGTGCAGCAGGGTGGTGAGGATGCGCGCGCCGGAGCAGCCCAGCGGATGGCCGAGCGCGATGGCGCCGCCGTTCACGTTGGTTATCTCCTCCGAGAGCTGCAGCTCGCGCAGCACCGCCAGAGCCTGCACGGCGAACGCCTCGTTCAGCTCGACCAGGTCGACCTGCTGCGCGTTGATGCCGGCCCGCGCGAGTGCCTTACGACTAGCCTCAACCGGGCCGAGGCCCATGACGCGTGGGCTCAGGCCGCTAGCGCCGGAAGCGCGCCAGTACGCCAGGGGCGCGATCCCGAGCTCCTCGGCCTTGGCGCGGCTCATGAGCACGAGCGCGGCGGCGCCGTCGTTGAGGCCGCTGGAGTTGCCCGCCGTGACGCTGCCACCCTGACGGAACGCCGGCCGCAGCGCCGCCAGTGAGGCGGCGTCGGTGTCGAGCTCTAGGCCCTCGTCGGTCACGCGGTAGCGCGGATGCTCGTCGAGGGTCACGCGCTTAGGCGCGCCGCGCCGCTGCGGTACCTCCACCGCCACGGTTTCCGCCTCGAAGCGGCCCGCGTTCATGGCGGCCACGGCCCGCGTCTGGCTCTGCAGCGCGAAGCGGTCCTGCTCCTCGCGCGAGATGCGGCCCTCGTAGGCCTCGTAGATGTTCTCCGCGGTTTCGCCCATGGCCTCGAGCGGGAAGAGCTCGGCCATGCGCGGGTTGGGGAAGCGCCAGCCGAGGGTGGTGTCGTAGGCGGTGCGGTTGCCGGGCGGACCGAAGGCCCTTTCGTTCTTGGCCATGGTGTAGGGCGCGCGCGTCATGCTCTCGACGCCCCCGGCCACGTAAACGCTGCCCTCGCCCGCGCGGATGGCGCGCGCCGCCATGTTCACGGCGGAGAGGCCGCTGGCGCACAGGCGGTTAACGGTCACCGCCGCCACGCTGTCGGGCAGGCCCGCCAGCAGCGTGGCCATGCGCGCCACGTTGCGGTTGTCTTCGCCCGCCTGGTTGGCGCAGCCCAGGTACACCTCCTCGATGGCTGCCGGGTCCACGCCGGCGCGCGCCACCGCCTCCTTGATAGCTATGGCCGCCAGGTCGTCGGGCCTGACCTCCGCCAGGGCGCCGCCCAGCCGACCTATGGGCGTGCGGACGGCGCTCACTATCACCACGTCGGTGGCGCCGTCGGCCCCTCCTCGCGCGGTCTCCTGCGCGGGTCCCTTCACCATCTCACTCCAGGCGGAAGCTTCAGCCACGGCGGTTCTCCTTGTCGTTGACGTGTTCCAGGTACTGCGTGAGGAGCGCAGCGAAGCGCTCCGGGGCGTCGACCATGGGCAGGTGCCCGGCGCCGTCCACCATCTCTAGCCGGGCGGCGGGCAGGGCGCGCGCCAGCTCGCTTACCACCGGCGGCGGGGTGCTCAGGTCGTGACTGCCGCCCACCACTAGTACGTCGCGTTTCAGTTCCGGCAGGCGCGCCCTCAGGTCCTCGGCGCCAAGCGCGGCGCACACGCCCGCGTAACCAGCGGCGCTGGTGCGGGCGATCATGTTGCCCAGGCCCGCCGTCATGGCGGGGTTGGCGTGCCGGAACTCCTCCGGGAACCAGCGCAGGAGCGTGCTATCGGCCAGGCTGGCCACCCCCTGCTCGAAGACCGTGTCCATGCGCGCGCGCCACACGTCCTCCTCGCCGAGCTTGGCGGCGGTGTTGGAGAGCACCAGCCCCGCTACCCGCTCGGGGTGGTCGAGCGCGGCCCGCAGCGCCACCATGCCGCCTACCGACACGCCGACCAGCACCGCTTTATCGGCGCCAGCGGCGTCCAGCACCCGCAGCGCGTAGTCGGCTAGCTGCGCGATGGCGTAGTCGCCCGCGGGGGCGCCTGAGAGGCCGTGGCCGCGCAGGTCGAGGCGTAAGTGGGGGCGCTGCGGCAGCCTTGCCACCACCTGGTCGAAGATCCGTAGGTCGGCGCCCAGCGAGTGCAGGTACAAGATGGGAGCCGCTGGGCTCGAACCGACCGTATGCCCGTCGGCGCGGACGTGCAGCGTGACGCCGTTAGCGTTAACGAAGCTGCTGACGGCCGTGGGTATGGAGTTGGTCATCTCCGCCTCCGTTAAGCGCCCGAAACGCGCTCCCTAACGTAAGTGGTCGACTTGAGCCGGGCGCCGCTTCAGTCAGGATAAGCGCTGGACGCCGTGGGGCGCCGCCAGCGACCGCACCGGTAAGCGCTAGGTGGGTGCGCGACCCCGTAGCAGTAGGGTCTTCGACCAGCCAGGGCGCAGCGCCCCCGAACGCAACCACCAGTGCGTACCTGCCAGGCCACTGTTGCCAGTAAACAGCCCGGCGGCAACCCGAACCGACGTGTCACGTTAATCATGGTGGCTTCCGTCCCAAATCCTACTTATGTGAAGCTGGCTACTGTCTCCAGCTACGCGGTAGCATCAGGCGCCTAATTGATGATCGGGGAGGGCTTCTGCTGTGTCGTTGTGGCCGGAGGACGTCGATGGTTATCTATCCGTAATGCTATATAAACCCTTGACATTCCTCGGAAGGAATAATACTGTGCAAGTGTTGGCGGATGCTGCGAGACTATAAGCGTCGCCAACAGGTGGCCCGCCGAGGCGCGGCGCCTGAACGATGGAGGCTCTACGAATCTAGGGCCGGCAGGGTCCCTAAGGAGCTTGAGGAGATGTTCTCAGGTATCGCTAACGCCAAGCAAGTGACGCGCAAACCAAAAGTGCCCGCGCTGACGACGGGCGAGAACAGTCAACTTATGAGCTGCCTAAAGTTCATTGAGGCTCACGGCGTGAAGAAGCTAGAGAACGTGACTGATCCACAAGGAGAAGTGGTGCCCAAAGTTGAGCGCATCAAAAGTGCTAAGGGGCCGCTCTTGGAGATGAAAGTGAAGTCATCTATGCACAACCCGCGCTTCATTTACGTCGACTGCAATGACGTCGCCGTGTTCCTGGACGCCTTCAAGAAGAAGACTCAGAAACTACTCAAGATAGATATTGAACGGTCCGATAACCGCTATGCGGACCTGAAGAGCCGAGGTGATTGCTAATGAACAACTCTATTGATGCGGCTACCGCCGAGCGTAGAGAACTCTTGGAGGGCAAGCTTGTGCACCTGCGCCTTGAGCTGGCGCTGGTAATGCAGGAACTGCGTGAGGGGTCTGGTCTTACCCAGAGCGAGCTGGCGAGTCGTCTGAAAGTTCAACAACCTGCGGTTGCGAAGCTGGAGCGCGCCGGTGATCACAAACTCGAGAGCCTTATGCGTTACCTGTGCGAGTTTGACGCCGACCTGCTCATGGCCGTCAAGCAGGGAGACACAACTGTGCAGGTTAGTGACGATGAGGAGCATCTGCTTGTGGCGCTGCCTCGCGAGGTTGATGAATGGGCAGCTGAGCAGGATCTAGACCTGGACGAGTTTGTAATGCAGGCCGTGAGTGACGCTCACGCCGCTAACCAGCGCTATCATTTCGATCCAGCGAGCTACATAGTCTTTAGCCCGCAAAACGAAAACTACGGCGTCTACGCGGTGACCCAAGACATACGTGAAAGGGCGGCCTGAGTACCGCAACATGGCCCAGAAACCCACTAAAGAAACGATTGCCTCTGCCGGCAAAAAGGCCACAGAGCTGCCCTCGCCGGAAGAGTACGCCGAGTTCATACAGGGCATCGAACTTGTAGACGTCCGTCTCGTGAATTCCGATTCGAATAGCAGCGCGTACCGACCGGAAGCCCCTGAGCTTAAGCTCCTGGTTAAGTATGGGAGCGACATCGCGCGCGTGGATAGCGTAGAAGGGTACGCGTTCGAGGCCTACCCACGCCTTCGAGTCGAAGCCCAAAAGGGGGATGGGGATGACCTGGCTGGGCACGTAGAGGTCCGCTTTGGGCTGCGCTATAAGAGCGAGCTCGAGCCGACAGACGGGTTCCTGGAGATCTTCACTAACGTCAATTTGAAGGTGAACGCTTGGCCATATCTGCGGGAGTACGTGCACCAGACCATCACCCGTTTCGGCTGGACACCGCTAGTGCTCCCGGTGCTCAAGGTGGCTCCAGCGCGCCGACCGAAGTAATCAGCAGCTGGGATGTTGGTCAGGGCTGAACTCAGCTAACCTGGGACGTTACTGCTGGGGCCGCGGCGGCGATCCGCGGCGGATTGCTTAGGCCAGCGCCAGCAGCGTCACGCCCGCCACCATGCCCGCGGCGCCCAGCAGGCGCCGACGCCAGTGGCCCTCGGACAACAGCCGCGCGCCCAAGATGGTGCCTATCAGGATGCTGATCTCGCGCGTGGGCGCCACCAGGCTGACCGGCGTGAACTGCATGGCCGTGAGCACCAGCAGGTAAGCCAGCGGGCTGAGTAGCGCGACGCCGAACGTGGCGCCCCTGGCCTCGCGCCAGATGCGCGCCACCTCGGGCCGGTTGCGCAGCGCGATGGGGGCGAGCACGGCCGCCCTCACAGCCTCGCCCGCCAGCATGAACACTAGCGGTGAGGCGCCCGCGTGAGCCACGGCGTAACCGTCCCACGTGGTGTACAGCGAGATGAACACACCGGTCGCCAGCCCGTACAGCACCGCGCGCCGCGAGGCCGCGCCGCCCTGGCGTTTTCCGCCGCTGCCAGCCAGCACGAAGACGCTCAGCACCACCAGCAGCGTGCCTAGCAGCGCCTGCAGCCCGGGCCGCTCGCCTAGGAACAAGACCGCCAGCAGGGTCGCCAGTGCTGGCCCGCTGCCGCGCGCCAGCGGGTAAACGAGCGAGAGGTCGCCCGCCCGGTAACCGCGCTGCAACGAAACGAAGTAGAAGACGTGGATGACGGCGGAACCCACCGCCAGCAGCGCATGCTGCAGGGTGAACTCGGGCCGCTCGAACCACAGGTACACGCCCAGCACGGGCGCGTAGCACAGGCTCACGAGCAGGGCCACCAGCCACACGAACTCCACGCCGCCCGCCGCCCTCTTGGCGAGCAGGTTCCAGGCGGCGTGCACGAACGCCGAGCCGAACACCAGCGCGAGGGCCAAGCCCGTCAAGGCTGGCCCCCTGCGCTGGGTGCTGCGGCGTTACTTGCGGTTGACGTAAGCCAGCCAGTCGTCGAACTCGGGCACCTTGCCGGTCACGACGTCTAAGTAGCGCTGGCGGATGGCCAGGGTGCGCTCGCCCGCGCGGCCGGTGCCGATGGGCCTGCGGTCCAGGCTCGCCACCGGCGTGACCTCGGCGGCGGTGCCGACCAGGAAGATCTCGTCGGCAATGTACAGTTCGTCGCGCGTGGCCATGGTGGGCACGATCTCATACCCCATGGACTGCGCGATGCGGATGACGCTGTCGCGCGTGATGCCGCGCAGGTTCACGGAGTGGGCAACTGGGTGCAGCACGTTACCTAAGAAGAAGAACACGTTCTCGCCGGAGCCCTCGGCCACGAAGCCTTGCTTGTCGAGCAGCAGCGCCTCGTCGAAGCCGTTGTCGCGCGCCTCCTGGTTGGCCAGCACCGAGTTTATGTAGTTGCCGCCAGCCTTGGACTTGGTGGGCATGACGTCGCCCGGGCTGCGGCGCCATGAGCTGGTCATGAGCTTGGCACCCTGGCGCACGACTTCGTCGCCCAGGTAGCTGCCCCACGGCATGGTGGCCACCATGAAGTGAACGCGGTTGTTGCCGGGGTTGATGCCGAGGCTGTCGGCGCCGTACCACAGCAGCGGCCGCACGTAACCCGACTGCAACCCGTTGGCGCGAACGGTCTGGAGGATGGCGTCCTCGATCTCGTTCACGCTCACGGGTGAGCGCATTAGCAGGATGCGGGCCGAGTCGAGTAGGCGCCTGGCGTGCTCGTGCAGCCGGAACACGGCGGGTCCGCGCTCCGTCTTGTACACGCGTATGCCCTCGAACACGCTGGTGCCGTAGTGCAGCGCGTGCGTCAGCACCGAAACCTTGGCCTCGGCGGCGGGCACCAGCTTGCCGTCGAGCCAGATCTGGTCCGCGCCGGCGGCGGACGCGCCCGAGCTTGACTGGGTGGATGGGGTGGTCATGCGGTCCTCCTGTAGCGCCGATTATCGCCCTTTCACGCTGTCAGGTTCGGTGCCTGGGCGCCGTAAGCCGGTAACCACCGGGCATCTGTCCAGAACTGTTGGGTCATCGCTTACACTTCTGCGCATGAAGGTACTCGTCACCGGCGGCGCCGGCTACATCGGTTCTGTGACCGTGGAAACGCTCCTCAAGCGGGGCCACGAGCCCATCGTTCTCGACGACCTGAGCACAGGTCACCGCGACTCCGTGCAGGACGGCGTACCGTTCCTTCATGGCAGCGTGACCGACGGCGACCTGGTCGGCTACGCCGTGAACGACCTGGGCGCCGAGGCGGTCCTGCACTTCGCGGCGTTCTCGCTGGTGGGCGAGTCGATGAGCGACCCCATGAAGTACTTCGGTAACAACACGGCCGGCACGCTCACTCTGCTGGGGCACCTCTCGCGCTTGGGGGTCAAGCGCTTCGTGCTGTCGTCCACCGCCGCCGTTTACGGCACGCCGGACTCGGTGCCCATTCCTGAGAGCGCTGCGCTGCGGCCCGAGAGCGTGTACGGCGAGTCGAAGCTCATGATCGAGCGGGCGCTTTCGTGGCTGGCGCGCACCACCGAGTTCGGTTTCGCGGCGCTGCGTTACTTCAACGCCGCCGGCGCCAGCGAACTGCGGGGCGAGGATCACCGGCCCGAGAGCCACCTGATTCCCCTGACGCTGCAGGTGGCCGCCGGCAAGCGCGAGCACATAGCGGTGTTCGGCGACGACTACCCCACGCCCGACGGCACCGCGGTGCGCGACTACGTGCACGTGCTCGACCTGGCCGAGGCGCACGTTCTGGCGCTTGAGGCGCTGCAGCCCGGCGACGAACGCGTGTACAACCTGGGCAACGGCCGCGGTTACTCGGTGCGCGAGGTCATCGACGTATGCCGCAAGGTCACCGGGGCCGCTATTGCCGAGGTGGCCGCGCCCCGCCGCGCGGGCGACCCGCCGGTGCTGGTGGCCGACAGCAGCCGGGCGCGCGCCGAGCTGGGCTGGGTCCCGACCCGGGAGAGCCTCGACGAGATCGTGGCCACGGCGTGGGCCTGGCACATGGCGCATCCGGACGGTTACCACGGGCACTAAACAGCGTGAGGGGCCGGTTAACGCCCTTGTGCCTTCACTCACCTACGCTGCAACCTGGGCCGAGGATGATGTGATATGACTCTGGGCGATGAGAAGCCCGTCTCTGCGCGGCGCCCCCCGAGGTCCTCGCCTTGGCGCGCTCTATCGTGCGAACCCGGGCCGACGACCCCCAGGAAGCCCGTGCTACCCTTTTCTGACTTGGAGACTGTAATGAAACGACTGCTAGTCACCGCCTTGCTGGTGTTCGCCCTGGTTCTGCCTGTGGCGTTCGCGCAGCAGGGCGCAGTGTTGAGCGGCATAGTCCAAAGTTCGGAGCCTCTGGCCGAGAACACCCTGGTCGCCATCCACGTGGTCGACGCCGACAACGTGTGGGGCCTGCAGGTAACCTCCGTGGTGCCCGTAGGCGGCACCTTCCGCATCGTGCCCGACACCATCCCGGCCGAGCACCTGCGGCCGTTCCGCAGCGGCAGCGTCATCCTGCCCGGTCTGCAGAACGAGTACCGCGTGGCGCCCGACGACGCCAACGTGGCCGTGGCGCGCATCAACATGTACGTCGACGAGAACGCCAACAACGTCTTCGACATGCTGGTCGACCGCACCTACATCGGCATCACTAACCTCGACGATCCCATCGGCTTCTACACGCTGCTGTTCCTGGATCGCCCGGTGACGCTCACGGCTGCGGGCGTAGAGCTGCAGTTCCAGGCTGGCTGGAACGTGTTCACGGTGCGCTTCGCCGGCGATCAGACCCTGTACGAGGTCACACCTGACGTGCAGGACATCGTTCTCGACGTCAGCCTGCAGTGAGGTGCTGGCGGTGAGGGTGCTCGAAGGCGGCCTCGACGCTTCCGGCCTGCGCTTCGCCGTGGTGGTGAGCCGCTTCAACGAACTGGTTACAAGCAGGTTGCTCGACGGCGCCCTCAGCGGGTTGCGCCGGCACGGCGCCGACGACACCGACGTGACCGTGGCGTGGGTGCCCGGCGCGGTCGAGATAGGCGTGGTGGCTCAGCGGCTGGCGCGCTCGGGCGAATTCGACGCGGTGATAACGCTGGGCGCCGTCGTGCGCGGCGCCACCAGCCACTTCGATTACGTGAGCAGCATGGTGGCCGCCAGCGTGGCGCGGGCGGCTGAAGACAGCGGTGTGCCCGTGATCTTCGGGGTCCTCACCACCGACACCATGGAGCAGGCGCTGGACCGCGCCGGCGGCAAGGTGGGTAACAAGGGCACCGAGGCGGCCGTTACGGCCGTGGAGATGGCGCGCCTACTCGAGCAGCTCGGCTGAACAGCACCCGAGGTCCAACGAACTAGCGGTCCCAGCCCTGGGCGCGCGCGTAGCGCAGGAGCAGCTCACGCGCCTGGCTCTCGTTCGCCACGTCGCCCAGCGCCCTTGCCTCCGCCACCAGCGCCAGCGCCTCGCCCACGCGCGGGCCGGGCGCCAGGTTCAACAGCGTCATCACCTCGTTGCCGCTCAGCAGCGGGGGTTGCGGTGGGCTCTCACCCATGATGGCCACAACCTGCCCCAGCGCCACCCGGTAAGCGGCGCGGCCAGCCGCGCTCGCCAGCGGCCCCCTCGCGGCTTCGCGGTCCGCGATCATGAGCTTCAGCAGGTCCGGTAACAGCGCGCGCCGCCTATGCACGAAGCGCCGGGCTGCTCGCTCGCCGCGCGGCAGCGGCAGCATGTGATAGCGCACCAGCGCGGCCACCCGCTCGACCAGCTCGGCCTCCAGCCTGAGGCGCCGCAGCGCCCGCGTGGCCAGCTGGCTACCTACCTTGTCGTGACCGTAGAAGGTCACGCGGCCCAGCGCCCCGCGGCCAACCGTGGCTGGCTTGCCCACGTCGTGCAGCAGGGTGCCCCAGCGCAGCGCGGCGTCGGCGTCCGGGAAGCCGTGCAGCAGCTGATTGAGCGCTTCGAGCGAGTGATCCAGTACGTCGAGGTGGTGAAAGCCGCGTCCCTGCCCCACACCGCGGGCGGCCTCCAGCTCCGGCAGGTAGGCCGCCAGCATGCCGACCTGGCCGAGCAGCTGCACCCCCTTAGCGGCCATGCGGGCCGCCATCAGGTTGGAGAGCTCGGCCCCCACGCGCTCGAAGGCGGGCAACTCGGCGGACTGCTCGGCTTGCGCCCGACCGATTTCGGTCACGGCCGCCAGCGTGTTCGGCTCCAGCCGGAACTCGAGGGTGGCCGCGAAACGCACGGCCCGCAGAGCCCTGACGGGGTCAGCGGCCAGAGCCTGCCGCGACGTCATGCGCACCACCCCTGCCCGCAGGTCCGCCAGGCCGCCCAGGGGGTCGATCAGCTCGCCCGCGCCAGACACGGCCATGGCGTTGATGGTGAGGTCGCGCAGGCGCAGGTCGCCCAGCAGGTCGCTGGCGCCCTGGCGCACCGGGGCGAAGTCGTGAAGCATGCCCGAGGGCAGGGCCACGCGCCAGTGGCGCCTGCTGGCGTCCATCTCGAACGGCGAGCCGCCCTGCGCTGCCGCCAGCTCCAACGCGGCCGCGCGCGGGTCTTCAACCACCCAGTCCAGGTCGCTGGACGCCTCGCCCCGCAGGGCGTCTCTCAC
>JBAYRM010000031.1:0-16647 GCA_041676665.1 Trueperaceae bacterium | reverse complement strand
TCATAATACGGCCCACTAGGAGGTGCCATGAGCAACCCGCGTTATCCCGAAGAATTCAAAATCGAAGCAGTCAAACAGGTGACCGAACGAGGTCTGCCAGTGGCGGAGGTAGCTGCTCGTTTGCCCGCACGTAATGACCGGCGGGGGCGGCCACCACTACTACCTCAGGAAGCCCGCCGACCTGGCCACGGTGGCACACGTCGCTGCCTACCCGGGCATCGACTTCAAGACCGTCGGCGGCCAGGTGGTCGCGCCGGGCGCCGTGCACCCCGAGACGGGGCGCCGCTACGAGTCGGAGTTCTGGCTGCTAGGCCCCGACGAGACGCCCGACGCGCCGCAAGCGCTACTCGACCTTCTGAGGGTCCGCCGCCTCGAGCGGCCTGAAGGAGCGGGGCACGACCGCTGGGGTGAGCTGACACCCGAGGCACTGGCTGCGAACCTTGAGAAGCTGGACCCCGACGACTTCGCCGAGGAGCTGAGGTGGCGCGAGCTCATGATGGCCTGCCACCACGCCACGGCCGGCGAGGGCCGGCAGGAGTTCATCGAGTGGTCCACGGGCGGCGTCGGCTATGAGGACCACGGCGAGGTGATCGGCAAACGCTGGGACTCGTTGCACGCCACCGCGTCCCGCGGAGGGCGGGCAATCACCGTGGCCCACCTCTTCGGCCTCGTCACCGAGGCGGGAGAGACCCCGCTGGACCGCTGCGAGGCTGAGGACGACTTCGAGGTCGTAGAGCAGGACGAGGCGGGCCTCCCCAGCCTGCGGCGCATGAAGAACGGCAAGCCGGACACCTCGTTCCACAACTGCCTGAAGCTGGTGCGTCACATCAACCCTCAGCTCGGCCTCAAGTTCAACGAGTTCGACCGCGCCGCATACCTGACCGCCGACGAGCTTCCGTGGAGCGTGGACGTCGGCAGGCGTGTGAACGATGACGTGCTGCGCCTTATCCGGTGGTACCTCGTCGAGGGCACCGAGGCGAGCTGGGGAAAGGACGACGTGCTCGAGGCTGTGCTGACGGTCGTGCGCGAGCACCACTTCCACCCGGTCCGCGACTACCTGGACGGGCTCAAGTGGGACGGCGTGCCGAGGATCGACGGCCTGTTCACCCGGTACGCTGGTGCGAAGGACACGCCCTACGTGCGGGCCATCGGCGCCAAGGCACTCATCGCGGCGGTGCGCCGCGTACGCCAGCCTGGGTGCAAGTTCGACAACGTCGTCGTGCTGGAGAGCGCTGAGCAGGGCCGCGGGAAGAGCACGTTCATCAAGCTGCTAGCGCCGAATGAAGACTGGTTCGCCGAGCCGGCAACGCTCAGCAACGTCGAGTCGAAGGATGCGCCGCTCGCCCTGGAGGGCAAGTGGATCATCGAGATGGGCGAGATGTCGGCGCTGTCCAAGTCCGCTGTCGAGTCGATGAAGGCGTTTGTCTCCTGCGCAGTTGACCGCATCCGCCGTCCCTACGGTCGCCTCGTGGAGGACCTGCCCAGGCAGTGCATCTTCATGGGGACCACCAACCGCGATGACTATCTGAAGGACCCGACCGGCAACAGGCGCTTCTGGCCCGTCACGGTTGGGACCGACGGCCTGCTGGACCTCGAAGCGCTCGTGGCCGATCGCGACCAGCTCTGGGCCGAGGCGGCGGTGCGGGAGGTGCAGGGCGAGTCGCTCTTCCTGCCGCAGGAGCTCTGGGCCGAAGCTGCCGCCGAGCAGTCGGACCGCGTGACCGAGGACCCGTGGGCCGACGTACTGCGCGACTTCCTGGACGGCATTGGCCCCGACGGGCGCCTGGGGCCCACCGGACCCATCGACAGGGCGCACTCGTCCGCGCTGCTGTCCGACGCGCTCGGCATCCGCGCCTCCGAGCAGACGCCGGCCGACTCGCAGCGCCTGAAGCTAGTAATGACCCGCACCCTAGGATGGGTGCACAAGAAGAACCTGCGCGCCGGCCCCGAGGGCAAGCAGGGGCGCGGCTACGAGCGCCCGTCGGCCAGGTCGCGCGATTCAGAGGAGGGTAAGGAATGAACAGGAAGACGCTCACACACCGGCGCGCTCTCGCCATCGCTGCCGCCATCCAGGAGATGGAGCCCTGGGCCCTCATCGGCAGGTTCTTGCAGGACGACCGCTGGGGGCACACCACGGACCAGGACATAGAGGAGCTCGCACGCGCCCTGCGCGCCAACTACCCGCGCTTCATATCGCCGGCCGATGTCCGGAACGCCTGGGACTGGTTCCGGATTTACGGCGAGGCAGACTGGGCCGCGAAGGCGGTCGTCGCCAAGCGCGACCTCGCGGACCTGGACTCGGATGAGTTCTGGTATCGGCAGGATTGGCAACAGGCCCAGGCGCGGCTCGACGACGCGCTGTTCCAGGTGGTCTCGCCGTGCCTCCCCGAGTGGCCCTTCGAGCCGCTGCCCGAGTGTGTTCTCGACGCCTTCCGTCAGCTCCCGGCGCGTCGGTTCTACTTTGTGAACAGGGTGCCGCCCGCGAGCGAACGGGCGCGGGAGGAGATGCGAGCGCGCGACTGATTCTCGAACTGCTAAGAAGAAAGAGGGGCAAAGGCCCCTCTTTCTGTTCCCGGGCCGCATTCGGCCACGTCGTTGCTTGCGATGCTGTGCCCTCGCACTGCCGGGCAGCGCTCCAAAGCTTTGCCGCACAAGGTTTGTTGCTCTGTTGCTCCTGTTGCTCTTACTTATTGAGAAAGCCGGACGGTAGACAAACCGCTGCCCCGGCTGCTCTGCCCTCGAACTGCGTAGCAGCGTCCTAAGTCCTTGTCACGCAAGGCTTGTTGCTCTGTTGCTCCTGTTGCTCTTACTTATTGAAAGCCCGGATAAGCCACTGACGGCCGGTCTACGGGCCGGACACTGAGACGTCATAAACATCGTTTCGGCCTTAATGAAAACCGAGCAACGTAGAGCAACGGAGCAACAAACTGAGTTCGAGGGAGAGCCCGGGCGCGCCGAGACCGTGGCCGACCGTGGCGACCGATGCGGGGAACACGGCCAGATCGGCAGCATTGTTCGGCACCGCGAAGCGCCGAACCTGGGGCGCTGAGGCCCTCGCGCGCGGGCCGAATACCGCGGCCGCCCGACCCACCAATCAACGATTCGCGGGCCAGAGCCTCCCAAGTGGTTGATGCGCATAGATGAACGATGGCGTGCCTGCGCGCATAAGCACGACACGATAACTCCGTATGCCATTTTTCGGAGACCTGACGTGAGCCGCCCTTCCATCCCCAACACCTTCACGCCGGAGCGCAAGGCGCGCTTCCTGGAGGTCCTCGCCGACACGTGCTCGCCCAAGCAGGCAAGTGCCGCCGTGGGGATCGTGCGCTCGACGGCCTTCTACCACCGGGCCAACGACATGGAGTTCCGGGCCGCCTGGGACAAGGCGATCGACGAGGCCCTCGACTCGGTGCTGGAGGAGTCCTACCGCCGCGCGGTGCTCGGCGTGGACGAGCCTGTAATCCACCAGGGGCGGCTCTCGACCGTGGCCGACCCGGAGACAGGCGAGGAGCGCCCCCTCACCGTGCGGAAGCACTCGGACCGCCTCCTCGAGGTCCTGATGAAGTTCCGCTACGGCGACCAGCTCGCCGAGCGCCTCCGCGTCAAGGTCGAGGACACGGGTCTGTCGGCCGAGGGCCTCCTCGCCATGCCCGCCGACGAGCGTGCCCAGCTCGTGGCGCTCCTGTCGAAGTACAACGCGGCGCGGCCGCAGGGGGAAGACGATGCCGAGTGATAGCCTGACCGTCGAGGAGGTCCTGTACCACGCGGAGATGCTGGACCGTAACCTGGAGACATTCGACCTGACCGCGCCGCGGACCGTGGCCGACCTGGGCGGCCGTGACGGCCTCGCCAGGGTGTCGGAGATGACCTGCATCGGCCCGATCCCGCGGCTGCCGCAGGACGTCTGGGAGGCCATGTCCGCGGAGTACGAGGGCACCCGCGCCAACGGAAGCCTGAACCGTGGGGTGTAACGGATACCCCGTCGAGGTAGACGGGGTGGCTTACCCCAGCGCCCGCCAGGCGGCGGAGCACCTCGGCATGAAGCCCGCCACGGTCCAGGCTCGCGCCCACAGCGCGAACTTCCCGACCTACCGCTGGCTCCCCAAGCACGCACCCGAGGACAGGGCGATAGCGAGGGCGCTCATCGAGCCCGAGCCGTGGCCGTTCTCGGGAGACCTCGCGCGTCGGGCGTCCGTGATGGACCCCAACGTCGAGCCTCCCCGCGTGGTGCGGCGAGTGGGCTATGTCCGCTGCCTCCGCTGCTCGAGGCCGCACTTCTCCGAGGACGTCGTCAGCATCCGCCTCTGCCTATCTTGTGGGGGCCTCGGCGGCAGGCCCGTCGGACGACTGGACGACGAGGACGACTGATTGCTTGTCGGGACGCCGACGACCGCAAGCCCCTGATCCGCAAGCCGCCGTGATGGCGGCAGCGACACTGGAACACGGCGTGGCAAACGTTGGCTCGCTCCGGGCCGCCCGCACGACACATTGACAGCATCCGGTCGCGCATTGGCGCGTGACCACCCCGAAGGCTCGGGGATGCGCTCGTGGAGGCGACCGGAGGAGACCAACCTCACAGGAGCCAGAAGCCATGACCATCCTCGCAGACGCACCCCTCCTCACGCCCGCCCAGATCGGCGAGCTCGCATCCTCCCTCGACGGCCTGCACGGCCGCGTCCTCAAGGTCATCGACCGCCTGCAGAAGGACGTCGAAGCTCGCAAGAAGGACATCGCCAGCCGCTGGAAGAGCGCCCCCGGCGTCTCGGCCGGCGACCTCGCCCGCTTCGCGCAGAACGAGACCGTGGCCGCCGTCCGCCAGATCAAGGACAACAGCAAGGCCGAGCTCGACAAGATGCTCAAGGAGGCGGGCCCCGCGCACGCCCGCCTGATCGCCCAGCGCCCGTTCTACGACAGCCCCGTCAAGGTGCTGAGCCGCGCCGCCCTCGACGACGCTCGCCGCACCGAGTACCTGAACCAGCTCGCCTACGCCGGCCCCGCGGAACTCGGCCACATGGCCCAGGTCGCCGTCGCCACCCAGAACGTGCCGCTGGCCGCCGCCGTGCTCTCCCTGCTCGACCGCATGCCCAGCAAGGATCGCCCGGTCGGTCCCGCCGAGTTGGCCCACGCCATGCGCCTGGACGACTTCCTCAAGGTGCAGGAGTACATCAAGCTGGGCGACGTGCGCCTCCAGGGCATCCTGGTCGCCATCCGCACCTGGACCGCCGGCAAGTCCAACCCGCTCGACACCGTGCAGCTCGCCATGCGGGAGCGCGGCATCGACCGCGACCTGATCGGGGGCGGCGATGAATAAGCAGCCCGCCTACGAGGCCAGCCACCCGGTAGCCGTCGCCCTCGGCGGCATGGCCCGCGCCCTGTGCACCGGGGCCGACCTACTCGAAGCCCTGGCCGAGCAGGCGACCCGCGTGGGCGTGGCCCCGTTCTCTCCCGAGTTCGACGAGGCCGCCGCGCTGGCGGGCATGCCGTACAGCCGCGCCTGGGACGCTTACCTCGACCGCGAGACCTGGGCGCAGGCCGAGCGCCAGCCCCTCGCGCACGCCCACTGACCGCTTGGTGCCCACGGTCGGGTAGGTCCTAACAGCTGTCCCGACCGTGTTCCGGAGGGGATGCCTTTTGGGCATCCCCTCTTTTTTCATGCGGTTGCGAGGCCACGCGCGCCGATCGACAGTCAGAGGGCAACTTTTTGAGGGGGGGCCCCGCTCCCGGAATCCCACGAACGCGACCTAATGAACTCACACACCAACAACCTGGAGCGTGAGATGAATCTTCAAGAGATGAGCACCAAGTCCCTGCTGGCCCTGCACAACGCCATCGCAGACGAGCCGGCAGGGCCCAAGACCTTCGCGACCAAGGCCAAGCTGATCGCGCGGATCGAGCAGGTCGCGGCAGCCGGAAGCATCGACCTGGCGTCGTTCGGGCAAGGCACCGAGCCCGAGGTGACCGAGCAGCGCGCACAGCCGCAGGCCGAGGCCGCCGAGACGATCGACACCCCGACAGAGACTGAGAAGAAGCCCAGCGGCAAGGGCATCGGCCGCCTCGCCCGCGAGTTCCTGATGGACCCGGCAGGCTACCCGCACGCGCTGATCGCCGAGATGGTCAATGCGCAGATCGAGGGCGCGCAGGCCACGGCCAAGTCGGTCAGGTGGTACGCCCACGACATGCGCAAGAAGGGCATCGAGGTCCCGCCCCGGCAGAAGGCGCACGCCGCCGAGATGAACGAGGAGGAGTCGGCCGAGTGGCTGGCGACCGTGACCGTGGTCGAGCCTGCGGGGGAAGAGTGATGATGCGTGCGCCGAAGGTCAGACCCTGCCGGATCAGGGTCGCCCACTCGGCTAGCGCGCGGGACCTCTTCACCATATCGGTTGGCCCGCTCGCCGACGGGGACCGGCCCGAGGCCCACGCCACGGAGTGGGCGGACGGCTGGTTCCACACATGGGTCAGCCTCCCCGACCTGCTGGACGACCCCGGCCCCTACGTCCTGTCCGTCGAGGAGTGCGCGGTCCCGCTGCCGCCCGAGCTGGCGCGAGACCCCGAGGTGCACGGGGCCCTGATGCGGCCGACGTTCGTCCGCGACGAGCTCGACCTCGGCAAGCTGGGCGGCCTCGTCCTGCGCTACCTGAAGAAGAGCCGCGACGCGCTGGCCGCCTGAGCGCAGAAAAGCAAAAAGGGCAGCCCGTGTGGGCTGCCCTTCTCACTTTTTGGTGCCGCTTGCCGGATTCGAACTGGCGACCTTTTCATTACGAATGAACTGCTCTACCAACTGAGCTAAAGCGGCGAAACCTAAAAACTTGTCTAAACCGTGTCTGCTACAACCCCGTCGTACCTCACTGGCGGCCCGAAAGCCTTGCCGTGCTTAGCTCCGTGACCCGTCACCTTGACATTGCTGCCCTGATTACGAATGCGCTGCTCTACCTACTGAGCTACACCGGCGCCAGGCGGCGGATTATCGGGGGTTATGCGGTCGGACTCAAGCCCGACCGCATAACTTCTTTGCCACCCTTAATGCGGGCCAGAGGTAGGACGGCTCGGGTCGTGGTGCAGGTTCTGCTTGACCTTGCCGACCACCTCATCCGCCATCTCCCGGCCCTTCTCGCTCGCCTGGGCGTAACCGGCACGCGCCTTGTCGCGCAGTTTGCCGGTCACCCTGTCGCTGGTCTCGCCCATCAGCTCGTCTTCGCGACGGGTAGGCGGCATCGTGGCGGCGAGCAGCGCACCAAGGGCGATGCCCATCGCGCCGACGGCCAACGGTTGCTCGTCAAGCAGTTGCGAAAAACCGCCGCGAGCGCGCTCCGCCGTGTGCTTGAGGCTGTCGGCGGCATTCCGGCCGGACTCGCCGACGCGGCTGCGTGCATCGCCCAGCGAGTGCGAGACGCTGTGTCCGAGCTGGCTGGCGAGGTCCTTCATGCCGACACCCTGCTGCTTCAGGTTCGAGGCCTTGGTAGCGAGTTTGTCGGTAGCGGACGGGCCGCTGGCGGCGTGGTAATCCGGGCGGCGATTCTGGCCCGCCATCAGCCAGAGCAGGCCGACCGAGGTCAAGACCGTCGGTACCGGATTGGCCTTCAGCGTATCGCTGAGGTTGTGCAGGAATTCACCGCCGCCACCTTTGGCGTAGCCGAGAGCGGTGTCGATCATCTGGCCGGGCGACAGCTTGCTTTCCAGCGCATGGACGATGTTGCCGATCTCAGCGCGCTGCTGATCGATTTCCCGTTCGAGGGTGTCCGGGTCCTTCTGCGCTTCTACGTCGATCTGGTTGTGCGTGCTCATCATGCATGCCCCCTGACGGCTTCTTTATCCTTCTGGATGGAATGGAGGGTGCGGTCGGGCTTGAACGACGAGGCCTCGAACTTCTTCTTGCCAGCCGAGACCATGATCAGGCCGATGACCACCACCACCCCGCCGACGATCAGTGCCGCCAGGTAGGGCTCCATCATCGTGGCGAGGAAGTACACCGCCGCCAGCAACAGAATGATGAACCCCGCGAGCAGCACCGCGCCGCCGGTCGCCACACTGGCGGCGCCCGCTTTGGTGGCGCGAAGCGATTCGCTGAGTTCGGCCTTGGCCAGTGCCAGTTCCTTGGTGAACAGCGAGGGCACCTCACGGGTCAGTTGGCGCAGCAGGCCGCCAACGGAGGTGTCCTGTTCCGTGTGCAGCGGTTCGTATGGCGTATTGAGGTTGCGTTGTTCGTTCATCGAATCAGCCCTCCGTCGGTGCCTTTGCCATTGGTGGGGTAGCTGGTCGCGCCGGATTCATGCCGGCGTGCCCCGGCGGGCGTAGTCGTCGCACCGGCGTTACTGATGCTGCCCACCGGAGCGGCCGGCTGACCGCTGGACAGTCGCTCGTCGAGCTCCATCTGGCTCGGCAGATCGGGGGTACCCGGCGTCGCACTGGCGCGCCCGAGCGGCGAGGTCGGATGCGGCCGCAGGGCGTCCGAATGGCCGTAGTCGACCGTTGGCTCATGCGCCTGCGCGCGCTGCCCGGAGGCACGGGCGAAGCGGGTCAGCCCGAAGCCGACGGCGATGCTGCCGGCGATGAACAGCGCCGGATTGTTGCGGGCGAGACGGTTGACCTCGCCGACCAGCTCGTCGACGCTCTTGCCACGCAGGTTGTCGGCCAGTTCGACCATGCCCTGCGCCATCTCCGAGACGTACGTTGAGAGGCCGTTGTCCTGGTGCTGCAGCTCGTCCGCCGCGGCCTGGGCACTGCGTGCGACCTTTTCCAGCTCGTCGGCGGCCGTGCCGCAGTAGCTGTCCAGCTGCGCCTTGCCCTGCTGCTTCACCTCGTCGCCGACTTCTCGCGCCTTCGCCTTCAGATCGGCATCCGCGGCGCCATGCGAGCTGCCAGGAGCGGCGCTGTCCGGCGTCGAGCCTGATTGCGGCAGGCCGCCATAACCTGTGATGTCTTCATCGGGTGTCGTCATGTTGATCCACCTTCTATGAGTTTGGCCGAATGACTGTGTCCGCTGAAACACAGCGTTGCGGGCTTATCCCGCCACGAGCCGCGCGGTTCACGGCGTGCACATAGAAGGTGACCGGACCCCATTTTTCGAGTTCCGTGGTTCTGGCCCAGCGGTCCGCGGGCTGACGATGGCGATTGGCGCGAGGCAAAGCGCCCGTCCGCCCAACGCTCCCGGCGCGGATCGCCCGCTCAGCACACGAAAGCGGCGCCAACCGCGGCCTGCGGCGCTTGGGCGGAAAAACAAGCGAAACGGCACAGTTCAGCTCTCTGCTTGACCACCCGGTCATTTTCAGCGCAGCGCGCCCCGACGAACTGCACGTTCGCCAGAAACGCAAAAACGGGCCATGAGGCCCGTTCCTGTTTGCGCTGGCGGAGTCGGCTTACAGCGGGCCGATGCTGCTGCAGCTGTTGCCCGCCTTGGCATGCTTCTGCAGAACCGGCAGTTGCGGGCGGGCCTTGCCACTGGTCACGTCCAGCGAGAGCGCGTACTCACCCCACCAGGGACCTGCCGCCCAGTAGGTGCTGGGGATGCAGTTCTGCCGCAGGTAAGCCAGCAGGTTGTCGGTGGCGACGATGGCCGAGGGCGAGAAGTCCGGCACACCGTGCTCGCCGATGTAGCCACGCAGGTTGTTGCTCTTCAGCCACTCGACGAAGGGCTTGACGCGGTTCACGCCGATCATCGGGTCGAACACTTCGGCCTTGTCGAAGTAGTTGCCGGAGAAATCCTTGTCCACATACATGTGCGCTTCGAACACCAGGTTGTTCTTGCGATCGCGCATCCACGGATCGTTGATCAGCTGGGTGTTGTAGTGCGGCCAGTGGTAGGCACTCGACCAGCGATCACCCGCCACGTAGATCCAGCGCTGGCTGTCCAGGGTGCGGATCGCCTTGGCAGCGGCCAGTGCGGCCTGCGGCCACAGTCCGTTGGTGGAGTACGGCTCGTTCATCAGGCCGTAACCCTCGACGGCCGGGTGGCTGACGACCTCTTGAACAATCTGCTTCCACACGCCGGCGAACGAACTGATGGGTACTTCGCTGGAGCCGATCAGCTTGCCGAAGTAGCGGTAGTAGTTGTGCAGATCGAGGATGACCTTCACGCCGTGCTTGTGCGCGAAGTCCAGCGACTGCTTCAGACGCGCCAGCTCGGTGGCATTGAGCGGAGTGTTCAGCGTGGGCTGGATGCGCTCCCAGAGGAACGGCAGGCGCACCAGCTTCATGCCCAGATCGGCGTACTTCTTGTAGTACGACTCGGCCGGATAGGTGTAGTTGGTGCCGTGCACGCCCGGTACCACCGACGGGCCGAAGCCGGCGCCGGACAGGTTCACGCCGACCAGGCGCGGCTGGCCGTTGGTGGTGTCGGCCGGTGCCGTGGATTCAGCCGGTGCGCTAACGACCGGCTCCGAAACAGTCGGGCTGGTGACAGTGCCGCTGGTACTGGTACCGCTGATAGCGGAAATGGTCTTCGGATAGCCCACCGCGTTGCCGTCCAGAACCGCGCCATCCAGATAGACGCTCATGTTGCTGCCGGAAATGTAGGCGGCGGTGATCTTGCGCACCTGACCATCGGCCAGTTTCACCGAATTGCCCAACTTGAACGCAGCCTGGTTGGCAGCCGTGGCGGCAATGGAGAAACCAGGCGACTTGCGCCATACCCCGTTGAGCCAGTCGGTATTGGTGAAGTTGTTGAGGCCGCTGGTAGCGAGTGTGGTTTGCGTCGGTGCGGTAATTGCGGTTTCGGTCGAGCTACCGGAAACAACCGTCAGCTTGTTCGGATAGCCAACCACACTACCGTTTACTGCCGCGCCGTCGACCCAAACACTCATGTTGGAGCCTACAACCTGCACGGTCTTGATCTTGCGCAGCTGGCCATCAGCCAGTTTTACCGTAGCGCCCACAACGAACGCGCTCTTGCTTGCGCTAGTTGCCGGAATGGAGAAACCGGCCGACTTGCGCCATACGCCATTGAGCCAATCGGTACTGGTGAAGCTGTTGATACTGGAGGCGTAGGTGATGCCGCTCGAAACAGTGGTCGAAGTCCCGCTGGTGGGAGTCGTCGTCGAGCTGGTGGTCGACTCGGTGGTCGTGAAGGTCACCGCGCTCACGCTGTTCGGCGCACCCACCTTGTTACCGTCGACAGCCGCGCCATCGAGGAACACGCTGAGGTTGCTGCCCACCACATAGACCTTGGTGACTTTGCGCACCTGCCCATCGGCCAGACGCACGCTGGCGCCGACCTTGAACGCGGCGTTATTGGCAGTGGAGGCCGGAATCGACAGCGCCGGCGCGGCGCGCCAGACGCCATTGAGCCAATCGGTGTTGGTGAAGCCGTTGATCTTCGCGCTGAGGGTCACAGTGGTCGACGCAGTGCTGAGCGCATCAGCGGCGAACACTGCAGAGGAAGCGGTAACGCCGCCCAGTACGGCAGCCAGGGCGATGGAAGCTACGAGCGCCTTACGGGAGCCGGCAAAAACGTTGATAGACATCTTTCTCTCCGAAACTTAATACGTCTAAAGGCGCCTTCGCGGCCTTTAAAAAAGTGCGGGAGGTCAATTGAGTCGTGGGTGGCACTGCTTGTCGGGAAGCCGCTTTGTCACAACTGAATGAACCAGTCAGCAATCGGAAAACCCGCTGTTCCACCCCTGAACAATCCGAATTAATCGTTGCGTGGCGGCTTTATAATAGGTTCCAAAAAATAATGGAAATCCAAACGACCATTTGCAGTCGCCAAAATATCGACACGCCTTAATAGTTGCTATTAATTCGCCACTGCAAAGTAGCAACTTGCCAGCAATCTAAGGGATTAATTACTGGCCTGCTAGAACGTATTTACCCGTCTAAAGGCGTCATTTTTTTGAATTGGCGGCGCAGTTTGTTTCAATTAAAAGTCCAATCTTTTCCGACAAACGGCGAGGCATCTGGGCGGCGGGAGGCCGGCCGCGAATCTTCCGTTGGCAGGCGTTGTCCCAACAGAACTGAGGTCACCACGGAGCAAGGCCATGAATCGATTCAAGGTGGGCGATCACGTCAGCTGGAATTCCGAGGCGGGGCGGGTCAGCGGCACCATCATCAAGGTCCATACGGCCGATACGCAGTACAAGGGGCACACCCGGCGCGCCAGCCCGGAGGAGCCGCAGTACGAGATCAAGAGTGACAAGACCGATCACATCGCCATGCACAAACCCGGTGCACTGACGAAGCTGGACTGACCCGGCATGAGCATGCCGATCACGGTCTGGACCATCGGTCATTCGACGCGCCCGCTCGAGCAGTTCATCGCCCTGCTCGAGCACTACCGCATCGAGGCGATCGCCGATGTGCGCCGCCATCCAGGTTCACGCCGACTGCCGCAGTTCGGCTCGGACGCCCTGCGCGAAGCGCTCGCGGTCCGCGGCATCGACTATGAATGGTTACCGGAGCTGGGAGGCCGTCGTCGCGCCGCGGCCGACTCGGTCAACCAGGCGTGGCGCAACGCTTCGTTTCGCGGCTATGCCGACCATCTGGCCAGCGCAGAGTTTGCCCGCGGCCTGGAACGCCTGCTGGCGCTGGCCGGCGAGCGCCGCACCGCGATGATGTGCGCCGAGGTGTTGTGGTGGCGCTGCCACCGCTCGCTGGTTTCCGATGTGCTGAAGGTGCGCGGCATCGAGGTGCTGCACATTCAGGACGAGCAGCATCTGATCGCACACCCGTTCACCGCACCGGCGCGGCTGGTCGATGGCGAGCTGAGTTACGCGCAAGACGCGGGAGAACCCCTGCGCCAGGATGCCGGCGGCGGACGGCAGGCGCGCCTGGACATCTAGCGCGCCGCGCCGCGACACACTCAGGCGCGCTCGATGCGATCCGGGTGAATGACGATGCGTCCGTGCTTGTACAGACCGCCGATGGCCTTCTTGAAGTTGCCTTTGCTGACACCGAACTGGCGCGCGATCTCTTCGGCCGGGCTCTTGTCGCTCAGCGCCAGCACGCCCTGCCCCTCTTCCAGCTTCTGCAGGATCAGCGCCTGCAGCGCGTCGAGCGCTTCGCTGCCCACCGGCTGCAGGCTGAGGCTGATCTTGCCGTCGGCGCGCAGCTCTTTGATGAAGCCGCTCTCGCGCATCCCCGGGCGCAGAAACTTGAACGCTTCGTTCTTGTGGATCAGCCCCCAGTGCTGGCCGTTGATGATGGCCTTGAAGCCCAGCTCGGTGGCCTCGACCACGAGCAGGTCCACCGCCTCGCCGACGGCGTAGCGCGGCGGCGTGCGGTCCAGATAGCGGTCGAGCCGCGCGGTGGCGGTGATGCGCCGCGTGCGTTTGTCCACGTAGACATAAACCACGCAGTAGTCGCCGACCTGCAGCGGGCGCTTCTCCTCCGAGTGAGGCAGCAGCAGGTCCTTCGGCAGCCCCCAATCGAGGAACAGGCCGACGCGGTTGATTTCCACCACCTTGAGGCTGGCGAACTCACCGACCTGCACCTAGGGCTTGTCGGTGGTGGCGATCAGTTTGTCCTCGCTGTCGAGGTAGACGAAGACGTTGAGCCAGTCGTCCACCTCGGTCGGCGCGTTCTTCGGGATATAGCGCTTGGGCAGGAGGATTTCGCCGTCCGCGCCGCCGTCGAGATAGAGGCCGAAACTGGTGTGCTTGACGACCTGCATGCTGTTGTAGCGCCCGATAGCGGCCATGGTCCTGCCCTGTATGTACAAAGGCGCGATTCTAGCAGCGCCGCGCGGTTAACGCGGCAATGCGTAGGCGATCACCGAATCCCCGGCATCGGTCCCCAGTGAGCCGTGGCCGCCGGCGACCACCACGACCATCTGCCGTCCCGAGGGGCTGCGGTAGGTCATCGGCGTCGCCTGTCCACCAGCCGGCAGGCGGGCTTTCCACAGTTCGCGCCCGGAGGTGCTGTCGTAGGCGCGCAGGTAGTAGTCCAGCGTGCCGCTGAGAAAGGCCACGCCGCCAGCGGTCAGCATCGGCCCGCCGAGGCTCGGCACGCCCATCTTGAACGGCAACGGCAGCGGCGCGCGGTCGCGTACGGTGCCGTTGGTGCGCAACCAGTGGGTCTTGCCGGTGCGCAGGTCCGCGCCGGCGACGTAGCCCCACGGCGGCGCGCTGCAGGGCAGACCGAGCGGTGAGACAAACGGCTTGAGCTCGACGGCGAACGGCGAGCCGAAATTCTCGTTGAGGTAAGGCGGCTTGTCGGGCACCAGCGTGCTGCTGTCGTCGGTACGCGGCACCAGCGTCGAGGTGAACGCCAGGTAGGCGGGCGCGCTGAAGACCAGCTGCCGGACCGGATCGACCGCCACCCCGCCCCAGTTGAACACGCCGAAGTTGCCCGGATAGACCAGCGTGCCCTGGGTCGACGGCGGCGTGTAACGGCCCTCGTAGCGCAGCGAATGGAACTGGATGTGGCAGAGCATCTGGTCGATCAGCGTCACGCCCCAGAGGTCCTTACCGGTCAGTTTCGGCGGCTGGTAGGACAGCGCCGACACCGGCTGCGTCGCTGCCGTCCAGTCGCCCTCGGCAGCGCCCTGCGGCGCCGGCTCCTCGCGCACCGGCAGAATCGGCTCGCCGGTGCGGCGATCCAGGACATAGATGTCGCCCTGTTTGGTCGGGGCCACCAGCGCCGGCACTGGCCCGGCCTCGGTCTGGATATCGACCAGACTCGGCTGCGCCGGCACGTCCATGTCCCAGAGGTCGTGATGTACCGTCTGGAACACCCAGCGCAGACGCCCCGTCTCGATTTCCAGCGCGACCACCGAGGACGAAAAGCGCTCGCTGTTCTCGCTGCGCCGGCCGCCCCACTGGTCGGGCACCTGATTGCCGAACGGCACGTAGACCAGCCCCAGCGCCTCGTCCGCGCTGGAGATGCTCCAGCTGTTCGGCGTGCTCTGGCTGTAGGTCTGGCCGGGGGCGATAGGCTCGGTCCGCTCCGGGTTGCCAGGGTCGAAGTTCCAGCGCAGCTCGCCGCTGCGCACATCGTAGGCGCGGATCACTCCGGATGGTTCGTGGCGGCGCACGTTGTCATTTACCGCCCCGCCGATGATGACCAACCCACGCGCGACCACCGGCGGCGAGGTCGAGTAATAGAAGCCTTCCTTGACGTTGGGCATGTTGGCCCAGAGGTTCACCTGACCGCCCTCACCGAACCCGGGGCAGAGTTTGCCGGTCTTCGCATCCAGCGCCAGCAGGCGGGCATCGGCGGTCGGCATGAACAGCCGCTGGCGGCATTGCTGCTCGGCTGGCGCCTGGCGCTCGACGTGGTAGGACAGTCCCCGGCACGTCAGGTGCTGGCGGTTGCTGGAGTCGGGCACCTGCGGATCGAAGCGCCAGCGCTCCTCGCCGGTTTCGGCGTCGAGCGCGATGACGAGGTTGTGCGGCGTGCAGAGGTAGAGCGAATCGTCGATCTTCAGCGGCGTGACTTCGTAGGTGGTCTCGTCGGGGTCGCTGGGCCGGCGCAGGTCACCGGTGTGGTAGTGCCAGACCGGCTCGAGGCGCTCGACGTTCTGCGGGGTGATCTGCGCCAGCGGCGAATAACGCTGGCCCAACTGGGTGCGGCCGTAGGCGTGCCAGTCGCCGTCGGGTACTTCGCCCGGCCCGGTTGCCGGCGCCTCGGCCAGCGGCGGCGGCAGCATGCCCTTGACGTCGTTCACGTCGCGCCCAAGGGCCAGTACCGCCGTCGTGCCCCAGAGCACGACGGCCAGCAGCAGCGGCAGCGCCGCGCCGCCCCAGGCGCGCAGGCCGAAGTGCTGCCAGCTCAGGCGCTGAACGATCCAGGGCATCAGCAGCCACAGGCCGAACGGCGCGATGAGGCTGCCGCGCGGCGCCAGCTGCCACCAGTCCAGCCCGACCTCGTACAGCGCCCAACCGAGCGCCGCGAGCATCAACAGCGCATAGAGCCACAGCGCCGCGCGCCGACGCATGAGCAGCAGAATGCCCACCAGCAGGAATCCCGCGCCGACCGCGGCGAAGTACCAGGTGCCGCCGAGATCGAACAGCCGTACGCCGCCGATGATGAGTGCGAGCCCGAGAAGAATGCCGAATACACCGCTGATGACGACCGCCACTGCTGCCTCCTGTCCAGTGGACTGCGCACGCTGCCGCCATGGCGGCCCTGGTCAGTGGACCGACATGTGGCGCAATCGCTCCCTGGACGGCAGGAAATTCACTCCCCTTCCAGCCCCAGCCGCAGCAACCGGCCATCGCTGTCGTCGGTCAGCAGATACAGATAGCCATCCGGTCCGAGACGGACGTCGCGGATACGCTCGCCCATCGACTCCAGCAAGCGCTCCTCGTGGACGACGCGGTCGCCGTCGAGCTGCAGGCGGATCAGGGTCTGCGCCGACAGTGAGCCGATGAACAGGTTGTGCTTCCAGGCGGGGAAGCGCTCGGCATCGTAGAAGGCCATGCCACTGATGGCGGGCGACTTCTTCCAGACGTACAGCGGTGGCTCGGTGCCTTCCACGGTCGTGCCCTTCGCCTCGGGAATTGGCAGCAGGCTGTAGTTGATGCCGTGCGTGGCCAGCGGCCAGCCGTAGTTTTTTCCGGGCTGGGGAATGTTGATTTCGTCGCCGCCGCGCGGGCCGTGCTCGTGGGTCCAGAGCTGCCCGCTCCAGGGGTTCAGCGCAGCACCCTGCTGGTTGCGATGGCCATAGGACCAGATTTCCGGCCGCGCGCCCTTGCGATCGACGAAGGGGTTGTCCTC
>JBAYRM010000030.1:0-16771 GCA_041676665.1 Trueperaceae bacterium | reverse complement strand
GACCGTTTCCGCCATCGACTTCAACCTGCTCGTCGACCAGCTCCTCTCCGTCGGCGAAGACCGTCCGTTCGAAGCCATCCTCATCGGCCTCACCGGCGGCTCGCGCGACTGGCCGTTCGGCGTCAACGTCATCCCCTGCGGTACCAACCTGCACATGTACAACACCAGCCCCGAGTGCCTCACCACCGGTGAGACCCTCATGGGTCAGCTCTTCAACGTCGGTCGCGAGACCCTCGATACCGAAGCCGCCAAGGAAGTTGGCTTCGAGATCCAGGCCGTTGAAGCCGACCTGATGCCGATCGCCTACCTCGTGAGCCCCATGGCCCACTACAGCTGGAGCTCCAGCCTCGGTGGTTTCCACGAAGATGGCCAGATCAACCCGCTGCTCGGCGCCTGGGAGCTCGCTCTCCTCTTCAAGGGCCAGTAAGCCAGCTAAACCCTAGGTTTCTCGGACTGGGCGGCATTCACGCCGCCCAGTCCAACCCTGAAGAGACGACTATCTTTGATGACCATTCTCTCTAACCAGTTTCGAACCCTTACGGCCGTAACGCCGGCCCGTGCGGACGCCATCTGATGCTCGTTTACATCATCCGGCGCTTCTTCCAGCTGATCCCCACGTTCATCGGGGCCACCATGCTGGCGTTCCTCATCAGCCAGCTAGTGCCCGGCGACTTCCTCACGCGGAAGGCGCTTGAGCCGAACGTACGGCCCGAGACCATCGAGCGCATGCGCGCCCAGTTCGGTCTCGATCAGCCCATGGCCGTGCAGTACGTGCGCTGGATGCGCAACCTCTTGCAGGGCAACCTGGGGCAGTCCTTCGTATCTAACCAGCCGGTCATGAACCGCATCGCGCGACCTATGCGCAACTCCATGTACCTGGCGCTGCTCTCCATCCTCATGCTGTGGGTGGTGGCGGTGCCAATGGGGGTCTACTCAGCGGTCAGACAGTATTCATTAGGCGATCAAGTGGTCAGCATGCTCTCCTATTTCGGGCTGGCCATACCTAACTTCTTCTTCGCGCAGGTGCTGATCCTACTGATATTCGTGACGAGGTCGTTCACTAAGGACGCCTTCGACTTCAACCAGCTACTGTTCCCCGTGGCGGGCATGACCAGCGGTAACCACCTGACCATGACGCCGTGGGGCAAGTTCTGGGACATTATGTGGCACATGTTCATACCGTCGTTCGTGGTCGCCACGGCCGGTATGGCGGGCTTCACTCGCGTGCTGCGTGCCCAGATGGTCGAGTACCTGGGCTCCGACTTCATTCGCACCGCCAAGGCCAAGGGCCTCGGCCAGGGCAGCATCACCTACAAGCACGCCCTGCGCCCCGCCATCATCCCGTTCGTGGCCGGCATCGGCGGGCTGCTACCCGACCTGGTCGGTGGCGCGGGCCTGGTAGAGGTCACCATGTCGTGGCCCGGCATTACCCCCACGTTCCTCGAGGCGCTCAACTCGCAAGACATCTACATCGTGCTGGGGCTCATCGTCATCACCACCCTGCTGCTAATGATCGGCAACCTACTCTCTGACCTGCTACTGGCCGTGGTAGACCCACGGATCCGGTACAACTGAGGCTCCTGACATGGCAGACGAATTCAACAGAGACCCACAGGAGACCGAAGCTAAGGACTTCATAGCCGAAGCCGCTTCAGACCAGCTCGAGGCGGTCACCACCGCGGGCCCGATCATGGCTGGCAAGAGCAAGTCGCAGGGCCAGATAATCTGGGAGCAGTTCTCGCGCCACAAGTCGGCGCTGGTCGGCGGCTGGATCCTGGTCTTCATGTACCTGACCGCGGTCTTCGCGGGTTTCCTTTCGCCCTACGGCCTGAACGAGTACAGGCGCTCGCCAACCGCGTCCTTCCGCCCGCCAACGCAGGTTCACTGGATCGACCCCGACACCGGTCGACTCACTCGCCCCTTCGTTTACGACGTGGTCGAGAGCCGCGACCCGGTCACGCGCCAGCGCGTGTACGACGAGGACACCACCACCAAGTTCCCCATCAAATTCTTCGTGCGGCGCCCCTCGCAGCCGTACAAGATCCTGGGCGTTTTCCAGTCCGACCTGCGCCTGTTCGGGGTAGACGACCCTGCACGCGTGTTCCTGTGGGGCACCAACAACCTCGGTAAGGACGTGTTCTCACGCGTGCTGTACGGCGGGCAGGTGAGCCTCACCGTGGGCCTCCTTGCGGTGTGGGTGGCTCTCACGCTCGGACTGCTGCTAGGCGGACTGGCCGGCTTCTACGGCGGTTTCGTCGACGACCTGATAATGAGGCTGGTCGAGATCTTCGCCGCCATCCCGGGGCTGTTCCTGCTCATCGTGCTCGCCTCGCTGCTGCGGGACCCACGAAACCCGTTGGCGCAAGCGTTCGGGCTGCAGATGACCTCGTCGCAGACGTACATTCTCATCGTGTTCGTGCTGGGTCTGGTTGGTTGGGGCGGTCTCGCGCGCATCATCCGCGGCTTCATCCTCTCGGCCCGTGAGCTCGACTACGCCCAGGCGGCCAAGGCGCTGGGCGCCAGCGAGTCGCGCGTGCTGTGGCGCCACCTTCTGCCCTCCACGGCCAGTTACGTCGTCGTCAGCCTCACGCTGTCGATTCCCGGATACATTTTGGGTGAGACCAGCCTGTCGTTCCTGGGGCTGGGGCCATCCGAAGTCGACACCTCCAGTTGGGGACTCCTGCTGCGCGACGCCACGGCTCGCGGAATCAGTATCCAGTTCGTACCGTGGTTGCTGATACCTGGCATCCCCATCTTCATGGCAGTGTTATGCTGGAACCTGCTCGGCGATGGTTTACGTGACGCCTTCGACCCACGCAAACGGCGTTAAGGGTAGAGGGTAGGAGCTGAGCATATTTCCATAATTCCGCATTATCTTGCAGGGCGCGCTGCGCTGTATTCAGCTCGGCGCGCCCCGTGATTGGTTCACAGCGCCTGCAGGCGGAACGGGGCGCCATAACCAGCTAGAACTTCGTGAGGAGCGTACGAACGTGGCAGACAGCAACCGGCTCCTTGAGGTCAAGAACCTCAAGACCTACTTCGATACCGACGAAGGCACGGTCAAGGCCGTCGACGGGGTGAGCTTCCACCTCGATCGCGGTGAGACCCTGGCCGTCGTAGGCGAATCGGGCTCCGGCAAATCGGTCATGAGCCTCTCGATGATGCGCCTCATCCCCACCCCCCCGGGCCGCATCGCGGGCGGCGAGATCCTCTTCCAGGGCGAGGACCTGGTGAAGAAGAGCGAACGCGAGATGCGCCGCATCCGCGGCAACGACATCTCCATGATCTTCCAGGAGCCGATGACGAGCCTCAACCCCGTGTACACGGTGGGCGACCAGATCGCCGAGGCCATCGTCCTGCACCAGGGTAAGTCCAAGCGCCAGGCTATGGTGCTGGCGGCCGAGATGCTCGACCTGGTAGGCATTCCCGAGCCGGGCAAGCGCGTCAAGAACTACCCTCACCAGATGTCGGGCGGTATGCGCCAGCGCGTCATGATCGCCATGGCGCTCTCGTGCGGGCCCAAGCTGCTCATCGCCGACGAGCCGACCACGGCGCTCGACGTCACGATCCAGGCGCAGATCCTCGACCTCATGCGCAAGCTGCAGGACGAGATTGGCATGTCGATCCTGTTCATCACGCACGACCTTGGGGTGGTGGCCGAAGTCGCCGACCGCGCCGTGGTCATGTACGCCGGCCGTGCGGTCGAGGAAGCGCACGTGAACGACATCTTCGCCGACCCGAAGATGCCGTACACACTGGGCCTCCTCAACTCCATCCCACGAGTAGACAAGGCGGCCGAGCACCAGGAGCGGCTCCAGGCCATTCCCGGCAACGTTCCGAACCCGCTGTACCTGCCAGAGGGCTGCGCGTTCCATCCGCGTTGCCGCTTCGCTCAGGAGAAGTGCAAGGTCGCTATCCCTGAACTCGAAGACACCGGCCACGGCCACATGGTCCGCTGCGTCCGCTGGAACGAACTTGACCTCAAGGCGGAGATACCGGCATGAGCGACGCAACCACCAGACCCGATCAGGTAAAGCGCAAGATCACCGAGGAGTCGGAGAACCTGCTCGAGGTCAAGAACCTCCGCAAGTACTTCCCCATCCGTGGCGGCATCTTCTCGCGCGTGGTCGCGAACGTGAAGGCCGTTGAGGACGTCAGCTTCAACGTCAAGAAGGGCGAAGTGGTCGGCCTCGTGGGCGAGTCCGGCTCGGGTAAGACCACCGTGGGCCGCTCTATCCTCAGGCTCATCGAGCCCACCTCCGGCGAGGTCAACTTCGGCGGCACCGACGTCACCAAGCTCTCGAAGAGTCAGATGCGCGAGTACCGCAAGCGCATGCAGATCATCTTCCAGGACCCGTTCGCTAGTCTCAACCCGCGCATGTCCGTCGGCGACATCATCGGCGAAGCCATGGGCATCCACAACCTGGCGCGGGGCAAGGAGCGCGAGGATAAGGTCGCGGGTCTGCTCGAGCGCGTAGGTCTCTCGACCGCACACATGCGGCGCTACCCGCACGAGTTCTCCGGCGGTCAGCGCCAGCGCATCGGCATCGCGCGCGCCCTGGCGGTCGACCCCGAGTTCATCGTGGCCGACGAGCCGGTCTCAGCCCTCGACGTCTCCATCCAGGCGCAGGTCGTGAACCTGCTGCAGGACCTGAAAGAAGAGCTCGGCCTCACGCTTCTGTTCATCGCGCACGACCTTGGGGTGGTGGAGTACATCTCCGACCACGTCATCGTCATGTACCTGGGCCGCATCATGGAGATCGCGCCCGCCAAGGAACTGTACGCCAACCCGATTCACCCGTACACCGAGGCGCTGCTGTCGGCCGTCCCCATCCCGGACCCCACCGTCAAGCGCGAGCGCATCATCCTGCAGGGCGACATCCCCTCCCCCATCAACCCGCCCTCTGGCTGCGTGTTCCGCACCCGTTGCCCCATCGCGACCAAGGAGTGCGCCGAGGTCGTGCCGCCGCTTGAGGAAGTGAGCCCCGGCCACTTCAAGGCGTGCATCAACCGCTAGACTAGGCCGTCAGAAAGGCAGGTGGAAGATGTCGAACCGAGAAAGCGCAGTCCGCAGGGCCGCCGAACGCCGGAAGCTAAGCCGCGGTGAGGTGTTCACGCTCATCTTCCGCACTTACGCCGTTTCGCTGCCTTACGTCCTGCTGTTCATCGCCGGCATGCTGGTCGCCACCTGGTTCGTCACTGCGGTGCTGTTCAGGTAGGCACGCGCAACTCACGCAGGCGTTGGTGGCCGCCCGGGATCCCGGGCGGCCACTTCTTCTGTAACGGCGTATGATCGCCGTCGTGGACGAAGCGAAGCGCATCAGGGACGGCGTAGTGGCCGCTGTAAGCATGCCGCTCTCAGAGCTGTTGCCACCCACCGACCTAGTGGCGGTCACGGGCGACGTGAGCGGCGAGCTGCAGCGCTTCCAGAGCCTGCTCGCCGACTACCCGAACAGGCCGGGCAAAGGTATCCGCGGGCGGCTTCTCCTGCTCTCCGCCAAAGCTCACGGCGCACAGCCGGCCACTGCGGGCGCGGCGGCCGCCACGACCCTGGCGGAGGCGCTGGAACTGTTCCAGAACTGGGTACTGGTTCACGACGACATCGAGGACGATTCCGACGAGCGCCGCGGCGCACCGGCGCTCCACAAGGTAACGGGCATGCCCGTAGCGCTGAACGTAGGCGACGCCATGCACGTTGCCATGTGGCGCCTCCTCCATACGCTGCCTGCCGACGGCGGCTACGACCGGGCGGCCGTGCTGGACGAGTTCTCCAGGATGATCATGCACACCGCCGCCGGCCAGCACCTGGACCTCGCCTGGGTCACGCAGCGGCGCTTCGACGTCACAGAGCCTGACTACCTCGCCATGGTGAGCCTCAAGACCGCGTACTACACGGTGGTCTCGCCGCTGCGCCTCGGGGCGTTGGCGGCCGGCGTCAGCCCCGCTATGGAGCTAGAGGCGGCCGGTCTTGACCTCGGGGTGGCGTTCCAGATCCGCGACGACGTACTCAACCTCACCGAAGGCGCCGAGCTCGGCAAGGAGTTCGCTGGCGACCTGTACGAGGGCAAACGCACGCTGATGCTGGCGCACCTGCTTGCGGCAGTCAACGCGGAGCAGCGGCGGCGCGTTGTCGCGCTGCTGGACCAGCCGCGCAGCGCCAAGCTCGAGGAGCAGATGCTTGAGGTGCTGTCCCTCATGCGGCAGCACGGCTCGCTGGAGTACGCCCAGAGCGTGGCCGAGGCGCGCCTCCGGAGCGGCTTGCAGCAGCTGGATGGGGCCCTGGACGGCCTGCCCGACAGCGACAGTGCGGCGCGCATCCTGGAGCTCGTGCGGGGGCTGGCTGCCAGACCGAACTGAGCTCCGACTTGGCTCGAGCCTACTCACGGGCGGCAGCAGCCAAACCGGCGCCTCCCGCCCTCGCCGCGACCGGCTACAGTCCGTGCATGACCCGACGCCGCGTCCGCTCGTCACGTGCCGGTAGGGTCGACCAGGCGCTCGTACCCAGGCGGAGCTCCCCGCCCGCAGCGCCTCGCAGCGCCGCCGGCTACCTCCCTCCCCCGGCGGCGCCGCGCGGGACGGCGGAAACCGGCGCGTGCCTGGCGGGGCTCCGGGACCTCACTCGCCAGCACGCGCCCACCGCCCGTTCGCGCCTCACGCGCCTCACCACACCGCTGGCTGGGCTGTTCGCAGCCACGCTGCGCTGCCCCGCCTGCCTTTCGGCCAGCTGCGGCCCCGAGGGCATCTGCAGTCCGTGCGCGCAGCTCCTCAGCAGTGCGGTGGCGCGCCTGGCGCCCGCCAGCTCCGAAACCATCTGGCTCGGCCCGCACGCCGGCGTGCTGCGGCGCCTGGTGCACGCACTCAAGTACGCAGGCGCCCGCAGGCTCGCCGGCTTCCTGGCCGAGCTGCTGCACTCCCGCATGCAGGGTTGGGGCTGGCAACCCCAGGTGGTAACGCACGTACCCACCTCCCTGGCGCGGCGCCGCCAGCGCACCTACGACCAGGCGCAGCTGCTGGCCGCCGCCCTTGCTGCGCGGCTGCAGGTCGACCACGAGGCGCTGCTCGTGCGGCGCAAGGTCACAGCCAAGCTCGTGGGTCAGGGCCGCGCCGCCCGCGCCGCCAGCCTGGCGGGCGCCTTCGAGGTGCGCCGGCTGCACGGCCAGCAGGTACTGCTGGTCGACGACGTCCTCACCACCGGCGCCACACTGACCGCCGCCAGGCTCGCCTTAACGGCGGCGGGCGCCAGCCACGTCCGCGCCGCCGTGGTAGCCCGCACCGCGCCGCCACACGAGGAGGGCGCCGAACTGGCGGCCGCACTCGCGCTCATAGAACCCAAGGCTCAGGCGCCCAACTTCAACTCACAGAGTGGCCACCACGGCCGTGGTGATCCCTAGCAGCGCTCCCACGATCACTTGCGGGTAAGTGTGCCCTAACAGCGTCTTGAGGACTTGCGGTTGGAACCCCTCATCGAACAGGTGGCTAAGCTCCTTCACCATCTCGTTGATCATCTCGGCGTGCCGCCCGGCGGCCCGCCGGATGCCGGTCGCGTCGTACATGACTATCGACCCGAGCACACACGAGATGGCGAAAGCGGGACTGCCCCAACCGTGAATCACGCCCAGGCTGATCGCTAAAGCCGACACAGCCGCGCTGTGCGACGAAGGCATACCGCCCGTGTCCAGCAGCCTGTCGAACGCCCAACGCTTCTCAGCCAGAAGCACCAGCAGCACCTTCAAGAGCTGCGCGATGAGCGTGGCCATCAGCGCAGCGATAAGCGGAACGTTCGAGAACAGGTCGTTCATGGTCCCCTACGCAGCCGAGCTGCTGTCAGCGTGTTCGCTATCACCATGGCAACCGTCATGGGACCGGTGCCGCCGGGCATCGGGGTGAGCCAGCCGGCCACGCTCGCCACCTCAGGGCGCACGTCGCCCACGATGCGTCCCTCCACTCGCGTCAAGCCAACGTCCAGCACAGCGGCGCCAGGCTTCACCATGGCCGGGCCGACCAGGCCCGGGCTGCCAGCCGCCGCGACCAGCACGTCAGCCTGCCTGGCCAGCTCCGCCAGGTCGCTAGTGCGGCTATGCGCCATGATCACCGTGGCGTGGCGTGCCAGCAGCAACGCCGCCAGCGGCTTACCCACCAGCTCGCTGCGCCCGATCACCAGCGCTTTGCGCCCCTCGAGCGGCACCTCGTAGCGCTCCAGCAGCGCTATCACGCCGAGCGGCGTGGCGGGAACCAGCGCGGGGCGGCCCGACCACAGCAAGCCCACGTTGTATGGGTGCAGCCCGTCAACGTCCTTGGCGGGGTCAACCGCGTCCAGCACCGCCTGGGTGTTCACAGCGCCAGGCAGGGGCAGTTGCACGAGGATCCCGTCCACGGCCGGATCGGCGTTCAGTCGCCCGATCAGGCTCAGAAGCTCGCGCTCGCTCGTGGTCGCAGGCAAGACCACCACCTCGGACGCCACGCCCGCCCGCTCAGCTAAGCGCTCCTTGGACCGTACGTAAGAGGCGCTGGCGGGGTCATCACCAACGCGAACGAAAACGAGTTTAGGTGTGTACGGCAGCGCAGCCACCTCGGCTCCGAGCCGCTCAACTAAGTCTGCCGCCGCCTGCTTCCCGTCGAGCCGGCGCGCCTCGGTGTCAGCCGCCATCGGCCGCCGTTCCGGTTCGGCCCCGGGCGCGAAGCACCTTGGCGAGCACGCCGTTCACGAAGCGGCCCGACTCGTCGCCACCGAACTTCTTGGCCAGCCTAACGGCCATCTCGATGGCGACCTCGGGCGCCTCCTCACCGTGCAGCATCTCGGTGACGGCCACCCGCAGCACGTTGAGGTCGGTCTGCGACATCTGGCCGAAGGTCCAGCCGGTTATCGACTCGGCCAACTGCGCGTCTACGGCGTCCTGATTCGCGTCGTAATCCTTCAGGAGCCGCTCGGCGAACGCCAGCGTCGGGGCGTCGGCCTCCTCGCCGTAGGCGCCGCCATCGGCGCCGTCGCTCTGCTCCTCCGCCAGCTCCTGGCGGACACTGCTCCACACGTCCAGCAGCGACTGGCCCCCGCGGTCGGACTGGAAGAGGGTTCGGAAGGCCAGCTCGCGAGCGAGGCGCCTACCCACGCGCCAGGTCCTCCTCGGTCAGCTCGACGTCCTCTACCGCCACGGTTACGCTCCGCACTTCCAGACCCGTCATGGACGACACGGCCTCGCGCACGGCGCGCTGGGCGGCCACCGCCACCTTGGGGATGACCTTGCCGTAGGCGACAGCCAAAGTGAGTTCGACCCAGACCTCAGAGCCGTCGCGCTCGACCGCGATGCCGCGGCTGCGGCGCCCACCGAGGAACTCACCCACGCGCGCGGGCGGCTGGATGGGCCTGACACCCTCCACGTCCTCGAGGGCGAGTTGGACTATCCCGTAAAGGACGTCCGGCGAGATGGCCAGCTCGGTGTTCTCGTTCATCGGTTCATCCTACGCGCGATGAAGTTCGTGTACACGTCGCCCCGCCTGAAGAACGCGTTGTCGAGCACCTTCAGGTGGAACGGGATGGTGGTCTTCACGCCCTCGATCACGGTCTCCTTCAGCGCGCGCTCCATGCGCAGGATCGCCTCCTCCCGGGTGGGCGCCCAGGCGATGATCTTGGCCACCATACTGTCGTAGTTAGGCGGGATCCGGTAGCCGGCGTACACGTGCGAATCGACGCGGATGCCCGGTCCGCCAGGCCAGTGTACGTCGGTGATGACACCGGCACTGGGCCTGAAGTCGTGGTCCGGGTCCTCGGCGTTCACCCTGACCTCGATGGCGTGACCCTCGACGCTCACGTCTGCCTGGCTGAACGAGAGGCCCTGCCCCTTGGCTACGCGTAACTGCTCCTGCACCAGGTCCTTGCGGGTGATCATCTCGGTCACGGGATGCTCGACCTGAATGCGGGTGTTCATCTCGGAGAAGTAGTACTCGCCCGCGCGGTCCACGAGGAACTCGCAGGTGCCGGCCCCGCGGTAGTTGATGTGCTTCGCGAGCCGCACCGCGGACTCCGCGATGCGCTCGCGCAGTTCCGGCGCCAGCAGGCTCGGGCCCTCCTCCAGCACCTTCTGGTAGCGGCGCTGGATCGAGCAGTCGCGCTCGAAGAGGTGAACCACCTCGCCGTTGCCGTCGCCGAACAGCTGGATCTCGATGTGCTTGGGCTCCTCAAGGTACTTCTCCATGTACAGCTCGGGGTTGCCGAAGGCGGCGCGGGCCTCCTCCTGAGCGTTAACGAACTGGCGCTCCAGGTCCGACATGCTCTGCACCACCCGCATGCCGCGCCCGCCGCCGCCAGCGGAGGCCTTGAGGATCAGCGGGAAGCCGATGCGCTCGGCGAAACCGCGGGCGTCGTCGATGCTCGCCAGCGGGGCGCTGCCGGGCGTGATTGGCACGCCAGCCTCCTCCGCCAGCGCGCGCGCCGACGCCTTATCGCCGATGCGGCGGATGCTGTCGGGGCGAGGGCCGATGAAATCGAGCCCGTGCTCCTCGCACATCTCGGCGAACTCCGCGTTCTCGGCCAGGAACCCGTAACCCGGGTGAATGGCTTCGGCGCCGGTAACAACCGCCGCCGCCAGGATGTTGCGCACGTTGAGGTAACTGCCGGCGGTGGCGGCCGGACCGATGCAGATGGCCTCGTCGGCCAGCAGCACCGGCAGCGAGTTCTCGTCGGCCTCGGAGTACACCACCACCGTGCGCACGCCGAGCTCGCGCGCGGCCCTGAGCACACGCAGCGCGATCTCGCCGCGGTTGGCTATGAGGATCTTCTTGTACATCTCGGGCACGTGATTAACGTCCGGCACGCCAGTCTCCGTACCGCCAGCCGCGCCGGCCACTCAGTCCGGCTCGATGCGGAAGAGCACCTGGCCGTACTCCACCGGGTCTTCGTTACCCACGGCCACTTCGCGGACCACTCCCGACACCTCGGCCTCGATCTCGTTCATGAGCTTCATGGCCTCGATGATGCAGAGCACCGTGCCCTGCTTCACGCGATCGCCCACCTTCACGAAGGACGGCGCGTCGGGTGACGGCGCGGCGTAGAAGGTGCCCACGATGGGCGCCAGGACGTCGATGAGGTTGCTGCTGGTGGCGGCCTCGGCCCCCGACGCAGCGACCTCCGCCACCGGCGCAGCGGCTGCCGTCGCCTGCGGCGCCGCCACTTGCGGCGCGGCCTGCACGGCGGGAGCGGCGGTCATGATGACCTGCGCCCCCCGCTTGACGGTGAGCTTGTAGTCACCGGTTTCCAGCGTGAACTCGCTGGCGTCGTACTCAGCCAGGGCCTTCAGCAGCTGCCGGATCTCTTTGGTTTCCATCAGGCGCGTCCCAGGTACTCGCCGGAGCGCGTGTCGACGCGGATTGTCTCGCCTTCCTCGATGAACAGCGGCACGTTGACGGTGGCGCCTGACTCGAGCTCGGCGGGCTTGGAGCCGCCCGACACCGTGTCGCCCCGAACGCCCGGGTCGGTTCTGGTGATCGCAAGCTCCACGATGTTCGGAAGGGTGACCTTGAGGGGCCGGCCCTGGTAGTAGTCGACCGTTACGGACACGTTCTCCTTGAGGAAGCGGGCACCGTCGCCTATCTGAGCTCGCGACAGGGTCGGCTGCTCGTAGGTCTCTAGGTCCATGAACGTGTACTGGTCACCGTCGGCGTACAGGTAAGACATTTCGCGGTACTCGATGAAGATGTCCTGCAGCTTCTCGGTGGCGTTGAACGAACGCTCGACGATGGAGCCGGACTCCAGGTTGCGGAACTTGGCGACCATCTTGGCCCCGCCGCGACCGATCTTCTGGTGCTGGTAATCGACGACCTCCCAGAGGCCGCCATCCATCTCGACCTTGGTGCCGGTCCGTAGGTCAGTAACGCTTATCATCGGTTTCCTCCGTGGTTCCGGTTGGTACGCCGCGCGGCCTGGCGAACAACGCCGAATGCGCGGCAGCACGGTTCAAGACGGCATAATCTTAGCATCAGACACTGTGTCTCCGGCACCGGTGGCCAGCTCCAGCACCGTGGGCTTGAGCCCGGCCTGCGCCACGAGCTCCAGGTAGCGCTCTGCCGGCAGTTCGCCGTCAGCGCCGTCCATGGCCACGAACGCGGCCTCGAGGAGGTTGGTCCCGAGGCTGCGACCGTTGAACCGGGGCGTGGTCGTCACGAGCGTGCGCACGCCGCGCTGCCGCATGAACTCTAGGTCTGCGGGCGTGGTGGTGTTGGTGACCAGCACCTTGCCGCTCAGGTCGTGCGGTGCGTAACGCCTGATGAAGTGCCAGTCGCCGGCTATGACGTCGGCCTCGTGATAGAAGCGCGCGAACCGTTCGGTGTCGGTCGTCTTCTCCTGCGCGGTCCCGACCGGGTAGAGCCATTTGAACGGCACGCGCACGAGCACGGGCAGGAGCGTGTGCGCCAGGCGCTCGAGGGTCGCAATGGAGCGCACCGGTATCGGCAGCCCGAGAGCGAAGATCAGGTCGCCGAACAGCACGCTCTTGGCGCTTAGCGCCAGCTCTTCGGCCATGCCGAACCGGTCGACCGCGGAGACCATCAGCACGCTCTTGGAGCCCACGTCCATGGTTGGGGCAAGCTGCCTAACGGTCAGCCGCTCGAGGCTGTTCTTGAGGCCGGCGCCGCACACGACCGGGGTGCGCTTGGCGCTGCGCGCCAGCGCCAGCGCCTGCTTGAAGTAGTAGCGGTGTCCCCTGACCGCCACGTAGAGGTCGATGCCGCCGAGACCGAACGCGTTCACCTTGCCGTCCAGCTCCTGAATCAGTTCACGCGCGCGCTTCAGGTCGCCGCCCACGCCGACGCGGCGCACGCGCACCTGCCGGTCCAGGAGGGTGATCACCTGATCTGTGTCTCTGGACGTGGATCCGAGGGAGACGCTGACGACCTCTAGCACTGGCGAAGATTATCATCGCAGCGCCCGGGCCATGCGCCCAAAGCGGCGGCCAGGGGCCAAAGCGAGCAGGGACCCGGTGGAGGCTGGCTCAGTCGATCTGCTTGGCGTACCACTCCAGGAGCGGCTTTGCGTCTATGGCGAACTTGTAACCGAGGCGCTCCCAGAAGGTGCGCGCCCTGGGGTTATCGCCGTAGATGCTGGCCAGCATGCGCTGCGCTCTGCCGGCTAAGCGGCGCTCGAGGTCCTCGGCGCACGCCGTGCCCACGCCGTAGTTCTGCAGCCCGTGACGGATGAGCAGGAGGTTGACGGTGGCGTCGCCCGACTGCGGGTAGTCGAGCTTGTAGTCGAGATAACCGGCTACGGGCTGGCCCGTGATCGGATCTGACGGGCAGCCTGCCGCGGCGCCGATGGCCTCGTTCTCGGACCCCTCAAGAAGCACTATCTCGACGAAGCGCCGCGGGTCCTGTATGGCGGTGGCGATGTCGGTGGCGACCTCCTGCAGCGTTGGTACGGGGATCGAGATGATCTCGAAGTAGGCAGGGGTCGCGGCGTACAGCTCGTGAACGAGAGGTGCATCGAGAGTGGTAGCGGACCGAGTCCGCACCGGAACGAGCGTTGGGTGCAAGGCATTCACCCCTTTGGGTGGTGACGTCTCCGAGCGGAGCGAGGTTGGTTTACTTGTTGCCAAGGACGGCACGGGCACAGTGTACCAGTGGGCGCTCTGCGGGTTCGGTGTCCTGTGGTTACAGCCGACACTCACCCGGCCCAAGCCGGCGTTCCGAGCAGGCGTTCAGGCGGGTGCCAGCGCGCTCCCGGACACGTTGCGCCTAGCGGTAGACGAGTTCGACGAAGTAGTATGTACACCTTGCGAAACGGGCTGCATTTGTATAGGGTGACGCAAGCTCTACGGCCTATTCGGTAGGCCGCGGAAGGGAGCCGCGAGCCCCCACCTGAGCTGCCCGCTGGAGGAACCTTTGTCAGAGGTCGTGCGCCGCGAAGACAGCCTGCCGGACACGCGTCCCGTACGCGACGCGTTCGCTAAGGCTTTCGAGTTCCGGAGGGCCGATGACGCGGTGGCCGCCGGCATGCATCCGTACTTCAAGCCCATAGCGTCACAGCAGGGCGGCACCGTCGACGTCAACGGGCGTCAGATGGTCATCACCGGCTCTAACGATTACCTGGGCCTCACGCAGGACCCGCGCCTCAAAGAGGCCGCGCGCCGTGCGCTCGACAACTTCGGCACCAGTTGCACCGGGTCGCGCTTCCTCACCGGCACCCTCACGCTGCACGAGGAGCTGGAGTCGCGCTTGGCGGAGTTCTTCCGTAAAGAGTCCGTGCTGACCTTCTCCGCCGGCTACCTCGGTTGCCTCTCGGTGGTGTCGGCGCTGGCCGGTCGCCACGACGTCATCTACTACGACCGCGAGAACCACGCCTCGCTCTACGACGCCGCGCGCCTGTCGTACGCCACGCTCCGCAAGTACGAGCACGGCGATCTAGACAACCTCGAGAAGCTGTTGCGCGCCGACGAGGGCCGCCCGGGCGGACGCATCATCGTCACCGACGGGGTCTTCTCGATGAGTGGGCACATCGCTGACCTGCCGGGCCTGGTGCGCCTCAAGCAGCGCTACGGCGCCCGCCTCATCGTCGACGACGCGCACGCCAGCGGCGTTCTGGGTGAGGGCGGTCGCGGCACAGGCGAGCACTTCGGGCTCGAGGACGAGGTCGACGTCATCGTAGGCACGTTCTCCAAGTCGTTCGCCTCGGTGGGCGGCTTCATGGCGGGCGACCGCGCGGTCGTGAACTACGTCAAGCACGTGGCCCGGCCCTTCATCTTCACGGCGGCTCTGCCAGCCATGCAGATGGCGGCGGCCCTCAAGGCACTAGATATCATCGAGACCGAACCGCAGCACCAACAGCAGCTGTGGCGCAACGTTAAGCGGCTCCGCGACGGCATGAACAGCCACGGCTTCGACACGCTGGGCTCCCAGACCCCAATAGTTCCCGTTCTGGTCGGGCCAGACGAGCTGGCGATGGCTTTCTGGAAGGGCCTGTGGTCCGAAGGCGTGTTCACCACCCCTGCGCTGCCGCCTGGCGTCCCCAGCGGCCAGGCCATCATCCGCACGAGCGTCAACGCCAACCACACCGACGACCAGCTCGACCGACTCCTGCAAGCTTTCGCGCTGGTCGGCCGGCGGCTGGGCGTCATCTAGCGGCCGCCCGGCGTGGTCCGTATCGAGCGGGCTGACTCGCGGGCCGCGGTTCGCGAGTTCGTCTCCTACCCGTACCGCAAGTACAAGGGCGACCCTAACTGGGTGGCGCCCCTGCGCATCTCGCAGCACGAGCTCCTCGACGAGAACAAGAACCCCTTCTGGCAGCACGCCCGCCGCACGCTCTACCTAGCCAAGCGCAACGGCAAAACGGTGGGGCGCGTGGCGCTCATCGACGACGATCGCCACAACCAGACGCACGGCGACGACCTGGTCTTCTTCGGCTTCTTCGAGGCCGACGACGAGGAGGCGGCCGGCGCGCTGTACGCCGCGATCGAGGAAGGCGCCCGCGCGCTGGGCCGCAAGGCTGTGAGGGGCCCCGCCAACCCCACCATGAACGACGGGGCGGGCTTCCAGATAAACGCGTTCGACGAGAAGCCGTACGTGATGATGCCGCAGAGCCCGCCGCCGTACCCGGGCTGGGCGGAAGCGGCTGGCTACAAGAAGGCCAAGGACCTGTTCGCGTTCCACATGCCCAACCCCGGGCATGCGCCCGAAAGGTTGCAGCGCATCGCTAACCGCGCCCGCGAGCGTTACAAGCCCGTGGTGCGGCCAGCTGACATGAAGCGCTTCGCCGAGGAGGTGAAGCTGCTTCAGAGGATCCACACGGCCGCCTGGGAGCAGAACTGGGGCCAGGTGCCTTACACCGACGCCGAGATGGCGCACCTGGCCTCGGAACTCAAGATGATCGTGATCCCCGAGATGGCGCTGTTCCTCGAGTACCAGGGCGAACCCGTAGGGGTCTGCATCGCCATCCCCGACCTCAACCAGGTGCTGGCCAAGTTCAACACTGGCCGGCTCTTGCCAACCGGCATCTTCCACCTGCTGCGGCTAAGGAAGACCGTGGACCGCGTGCGCCTCGTCATGCTCGGGGTCCTGCCGGAGCACCGCCACCGCGGCTTCGATATCCTCCTCATCGACGAGGTCATGCGTAGAGGGGCCGAGAACGGCATCAAGGAAGGCGAGCTCGGCTGGACGCTCGAGGATAATCGCAACATCAACAACGCCATCCAAGCCACCGGCGGCGTGCATTACAAGACGTACAGGATGTTCCAGAAGGACCTATGAGGAGCGCCGCTCGCGCCGTGCGGCTGCTACTGAGTGACCTGACCAAGCTGTTCGCGCCCGACCAGACGCGCACCTGGTTCCTGCTGTTCGCCATGCTGGTGCTGCAGGCGGGCTTCTGGTACATGGCCACGCCCGGACCGACTCTCCTGAAGTTCGCCACGCAGGACCCGGTCACGGCTGGCACCGCGGTCGGCTGGTCGCTCGTGTTCCTGCTGCTGGTGCCGGCCATCATCTACCGCCTGGTGGTGGGGCGCCTGGACAGCGCCGGTCTCACGTGGGGCGACGCCCGCTTCGGGCTGCTGGCGGTGCTCGGCCTGTCGGTCGTGGCGGTGCCCGTGATCGTGCTAGCCAGCAGCGACCCCGGCCTGGCGCTCACCTACCCGTGGCCCGGAGCCTGGGCTGGCGAGAGCGCCGTAACGCTGGCAGTGTGGGCGGGCGCGTACTTCCTCTACTACATCGCCTTCGAGGCGTTCTACCGCGGCTTCGTGCTGCAGACCGCCGCGCGTTCACTGGGCGTGGCTAAGGCGCTCTGGCTTCAGGCCAT
>JBAYRM010000029.1:0-16795 GCA_041676665.1 Trueperaceae bacterium | reverse complement strand
CGCCAAGTCGCTCATGGCTAGTTCCCTGATCTGCTCGTTCACCCCGCGGCCCTCCTCGGAGACGTCGGCGACGTACACCGCCATGCCTACCGGGTCGTCTTGCGGCACGCCGAAAACGTGCCCCTCGATGGCGTTGAGCACAGCCTGGTCGGTGACGCCCCATTGGCTGGCCAGTGCGCGGCCGGCGCGGCCATGCAACGCCAGCGGGTGGCGCCGTTCGAGCTCCAGTTCCGGCGTGGCCAGTTGCAGCAGTTCGGAGTCGCTCAGGTCGCGCGCCGCGTCGTGCAAGATGGCAGCGCTAGCGACCTGAAGCACCTGCTCGGGGCTCAGGCCGTTGGCGCCCGCGAAACGAAGCGCCAGGCTGGTAACGCGCACTATGTGAGCGAAGCGGCCTTCGGTGACCATGCCGCGAACGCGCTCGGCGTACGCCCCCACCGGGTGCGCAGTAACGATCTGGGCCAGTAGTTCTTCCGTGGTTTCTGCGTTGCTCATGCGGCGCACCGGCGCACCTTGAACGGGGAGGCGGATCGATTGGCCCCGAGCACCTTCACGGCGCCCTGGGCCGCGCCCCCGAGGCCCGGCGTACGGCAAAGTTAGCACGCGCTTAGAGCTCCCCAACGTCTTCGTCGGCAGGAGCCCACTCATCGTCATCCGCGCCAGCTCCTAGGTCGCTGTCGGCGTCGTCCAGGTAGCGCCGGCCGGCGCGCTCCGAGTCGTCCTGGGTGAGCGTCTCGCTCTCGGCAGCGGTGTCGTCGAAGAAGTCGAACGCAGCGGCGCCGATGTACACCTCGTCGCCAGTAGCGGCGCCCGCCTTCTTCAAGAGCTTGTAGACGCCCAGGTTCTTGAAGTGGTGCTGCAGGTAGGCAACCGCCTCCGGGTTAGTCGCGTCGAAGCGCGCCACCACGGCCTCTACCTCAGTGCCGGTAACGACCCAGCCGTTGCCGCTCATGTGGCGCCGCACGAACAACGGGTCGACGCTGACTACGCGGCCCTCGCGGGCCTTCACGGGCTCGGGTCTGGGCGGCAGCAGGTCGAACAGAGCGTGCCGCAGTTCGTTCAGGCCAGCGCCGCTCAGAACGGACACCACCATGACGGGTAGACCCGACTCGGCCAGGTCGGCCTCGACCTCTGCCAGGTACTCCTCCAACCCTTCGAACAGGTCCGCCTTGTTCAGCACCACGAGCGCGGGCCGCGTGAGCAGCTCGGGATCGTACTCCTGGAGTTCGTAGCGGAGCGACTCGAACGTGCGCAGAGGCTCCTCGGCCACGTCGAGCACGTAGACCAGCAACCGCGTGCGCGAAATGTGCCGCAGGAAGTCGAGCCCGAGCCCCTTACCCAGGTGAGCGTCCTCGATGATGCCGGGGATGTCGGCCATGGTGAAGCGCTCGAGGCCGCGGTCGCGTTCGACCACGCCGAGGTTCGGGCTCAGAGTAGTGAACGGGTACGAAGCTATCTCGGGCCGCGAGTTGGACAGCGCAGCCAGCAGGCTCGACTTGCCCGCGTTGGGGTAACCGACCAGCCCCACGTCGGCGATCGTGCGGAGTTCCAGTCGCAGCTTGCGGCTCTCGCCGGGGGTACCGAACTCAGCGAAGCGCGGCGCCCGCCTGGTGGAGGTGGCGAACGTGGCGTTGCCGCGGCCACCCTCGCCCCCGCGCGCCACCACCGCCTCCTCGCCGACCTGGAGTAGGTCGGCGACCAGTTCACCCGTGTCGAGGTCGTGCGCTACCGTGCCTACCGGCACGTCGACGTAGATGTCGGCACCGTACGCTCCCGCCTTGTTGCGCCCCTCCCCCTGCTGCCCCACCGGCGCTCGGAACTGGCTCCTGCCCACCAGGCGTGCGAGCGAGGTGACGTCGTCGACCGCACGCAGGTACACGGAGCCGCCGCGTCCGCCATGGCCGCCGTCTGGGCCGCCTTTGGGGATGTACTTGAGGCGCATGAACGACAGGCCGCCGTCGCCGCCCTTGCCGCCTTGCACAGTGATGTCTAGAACGTCCCTGAACGCCATTGGGCTCTCCGTGGTCCTGCAAAGAACAACGCGGCCCGCAAGGGAGCCGCGTCAGTTACGTAAGTGATTATGCGCGGCTTCAGTCAGCCGCGACAGCCTCGGTCTGCTGCTCGATGGCTACGAAGCGCCCCTTGGCGCCCTTGTTATGGAACTTGACGAAGCCGTCACGCAAAGCGAACAGCGTGAAGTCGTTACCCAGGCCCACGTTCTGGCCGGGCTTGAACTTGGTGCCCCGCTGCCGAACGAGGATGTTACCGGCGAGAACGAACTGGCCATCGAAGCGCTTGACTCCGAGGCGCTTGGAGTGGCTGTCGCGCCCGTTACGAGTGCTGCCTACGCCTTTCTTGTGTGCCATGTCCTAATACCTTCCTCGTGAGCCTTAGCCGACGCTCTTGACGCGGACTTCGGTGTAATCCTGACGGTGACCCATGTGCCGGCGGTAGTTCGCCTTGGCCTTGAACTTGTAGATATCGAGCTTCGGGCCGCGGCCGTGGCTGAGGACCTCGACGGTGACCTTGGCCTTGGCGGCATCGGCGCCGACCTTGACGTCGTCGCCACTGAGGAGCAGCACGGGCAGCTCGACCTCGGAACCAGCTTCGGCGGCGAGCTTCTCGACCTTGAGGACGTCGCCCTCGGATACGCGGTACTGCTTACCGCCGGTTTTGACAATCGCGAACATTCTTAGACCTCCAGGGCCTTGCGCCCGGAGGCGGCCCTCACAACTTCGCTTTCAGCAGCGGTCTGCCGGTGCGCAGGTCGGGCGCGTGTGGACTACCCGCACGTTCAGCCAACCTGCCAGGCCTGACCGGACGACTCCCACAGGACTCGCCCGCCTACCAGAAGAAGGATTCTAGCAGAAGCCGTGGCACTAGCGCAACTTGAGGCCAGGCGCGCGCCCAGCGCCAGGGGGGAGCGGGGTCAGAAGTGGCAGTTTTCTCGTGTACGAGGGTACCTATCCACATTTTCCGCGTCCCCGATGCTCTATACTCCTGTCGAGTTTCGGGAAAGGAGCTCGCGCATGGCCAAGTCCAAGACCGTTAGCAAAGCAGAGCTGGTCACTGAGGTCGCCGACAGCACGGGGCTGTCGAAGAAGGCCGTCAAAGAGACGCTTGACGCCCTCCTAGGCACCATGACCAGCAACATCGCCAAGGGCAACAAGGTCACGCTCACTGGCTTCGGCACGTTCGAGGTCCGCAAGCGTAAGGCGCGCACTGGCGTCAAGCCCGGTACCACCGAGAAGATCAAGATCCCTGCCAGCCAGTATCCCGCCTTCAAGGCCGGCAAGAGCCTGAAGGACACCGTTTCCGGCAAGAAGAGCACCACCGCAGCCAAGAAGACGAGCACGGCCAAGAAGAGCACAGCGAAGGCCAAGCGCTGAGGGTACTCGCGTGAAGGCACGCTAGGCGTCCGGGGCGCGGCTGCGCGCCGCTCGCCCCGGTACATGTGCAACTAAGCGCCGCCTCCCACACCGGAGGCGGCGCTCGTTCGTTAACCCTGGGCGCCGCGGCTGACTGGCCGGCAGGTAGCGTAGAGCCGTGAACGCTCCCAGACCGAACGACCACGACCAGGCGAGCGGTCCGCGCCCCATCGTCCTGTACGCCACAATGTTCGGCGCCACCGAGCTGGTGGCCGAGCAGGTGGCGCTCGCGCTGCAGCGCGAGTTGGGCACCACAGTGCCGTGCCGCGACCTCGCCTACCTCGACCTGGGGGTCCTGGCCGATCACGACCTGCTGGTGGTGGGCCTCTCCACCTGGAACATCGGGCAACTCCCGTCCGACATGGAGCTAAGGCTGCCCGAACTGGCCGCGCTTGACCTCAACGGCAAGCTGCTGGCGCTGTTCGGAACAGGCGACGCGGTTGGCTACCCTGACACATACCTCGACGCGCTCGAGATCGTGAACGACGCTCTGATCCCCACGGGCGTGGAGCGCATCGGTGCCTGGCCGGTGGCGGGCTACTCGTTCGTGGAGTCACGCGCGCAGCGCGGCGACATGTTCCTCGGTCTGGGGGTCGACGAGGACAACGAACCCGAGCTGACCGAGGAGCGGGTTAACGCCTGGACGCGTAAGGTGCTCGCCGACTACGCCGAGACCGCCCCGCGGGTGAGGCTCCTGGCTGTCTGATAGCTCCCGCCGTGCTCATCGCGGCCGTTCGCTTCAGAGTTGTCTCCCTCAGCGGCGCGGTCCGTGCGGCGATGACGCCGCCGGGTAGAATGCGGGCACATGCAACCTGATATGGCACGCGCGCCCAGCGTACCGGCGCTGCTGCGAGCCCGCCGCAACGACGACAGCACAGCGCTTCGTGTTAAGCGCCTCGGCTTATGGACCGGTATCAGTTGGCGGGAGTACAGCTCCCGCGTGATGGGCTTGGCCCGCGAGATCATCCACTTAGGCCACCAGCCAGGCGACCGCGTGGCCATCCTGTGCGAGAACCGGCCCGAGTGGCTCATCGCAGACCTCGCCATTCAGACCGCCGGGGGCGCCACGGTGGGGGTGTACACCACCTCGAGCCCCGAGCAGCTGGCGTACCACGTCAACCACTCCGGCTCGGTGGGCCTCGTGCTGGAGGATGCCGAGCAGCTCGAGAAGTGGCTGGCGGTCAGGCACGCCTGCCCCACCGTTGCCTGGGTCGTGGTGATTGAGCCCGAAGACGTGGAAGACACGCTGGCCTGGGACGACGTGGTGGCGAGCGGTCAGCGGCGGTACGCCGACGACCCCGGCCCGGCCGAACAGCGCCTGGCAGCCATCCAGCCTGACGACACCGCGCTCTTCATCTACACCTCCGGCACCACCGGCGACCCCAAAGGGGCCATGCTCACTCACGCCAACCTGCTGTGGGCCGTAGACTCGCTGGCCGACGCGGTGCCCATGGGTAAGAAGGACGAGCTACTCTCGTTCCTGCCGCTGTCGCACATCGTCGAGCGCCTCATCAGCGTCACGGCGCCCCTGAAGTACGGCTACACGGTGTCGTTCACCGAGAACCTCGACACCGTGCTCACCAACCTGCAAGAGATCAGGCCGACCGTCTTCTTCGCGGTGCCGCGCATCTGGGAGAAGATGTTCTCGCTTGTCGAGCTGCACATGAAGGACGCCAACATCATCAAGCGCTGGGCTTACGCGGGCGCCATGCGGGCGGTGCGCGGAACGCGGCCGGGCGCCACCGGCAACGGCGGCGTTGCAGCCGCGGTGGCTCACCTCGCCGTGCTGCGCTTCCTGCGACTGCGGCTCGGACTGGACCGCGTGCGGGTGGCCATCTCCGGCGCGGCGCCTATAGCGCCAGAGATCCTCTCGTACTTCAGAGCCATTGGGGTCGACGTGCGCGAGGGCTACGGCCTCACCGAGTCGACCGGCATCATCGCCATCCACCGCGCCGGCGGCAAGCTGGGCACCGTGGGTCCCGCCTTCAAGGGGGTCGACATCCGCATCGCCGACGATGGCGAGATCCTGAGCAGAAGCCCCGGCAACTTCAAGGGGTACCACGGCGATCCGGACGCCACGGCCGAGGCGCTCCAGGACGGCTGGCTGCATACGGGTGACATCGGCGAGCTGGACGCGAGCGGCAACCTCAGCATCACCGACCGCAAGAAGGACATCCTCATCACCGCCGGCGGCAAGAACATCGCGCCGCAGAAGATCGAGAACCAGCTCAAGTCGAGCATCTACATCAACGACGCCGTGGTCATCGGCGACAAGCAGCGTTACCTGGTAGCTCTGCTCGTGCTGGACGAGGACAACATCACCCACTGGGCCATGGAGCGGCAGCTGTCGTACTCCACTTACACGGACCTGGCGCTCAACCCCGAGGTGCGCGAGCTGATCGAGGCCGAAGTGGAGCGCGTCAACGGCACACTGGCGCGCGTGGAGACCATCAAGAAGTTCGCCATCCTGCCCAAGCGCCTGTACCACGAGGACGGTGAGGTCACGGCCACCCTCAAGGTCAAGCGTTCGAGCCTCGCCAACAAGTACAAAGAGCTGATCGAGGAGCTGTATGCCTGAGCCGCGCGTTCTCCCTAACGTCCTCTCCCTGACGGTGGTCCGTGCTCTTCCGTGAACGTTACGAACATGACCTGAGGCTCATTCGCGGCACGCAGGCGTGGGTGGTGGCTGGCCTGGCCGGGGCGTTCCTCATCGCCCTGCCGTTCCTGTTCAAGGGTTACATCATCTACAACGTGTCGCTGTTCCTCGTGTACGCCCTGGTGGCGCTCTCGCTCTCAGTGCTGGTGGGACTCACCGGGCAGGTATCGCTGGGGCACGCCGGCTTCCTGGCGGCGGGCGCCTACGCGCAAGGCGCGCTGGTGGACGCTGGCTTGCACTTCCTGCTGGCGCTGCCACTGACCGTACTGATAGTGGCGCTACTCGGCATCGTTATAGGCCTGCCAGCGCTGAGGCTGGAGGGCCCGTACCTGGCCATAGCCACGCTGGGCTTCGGCCTGGCTATCCAGCAGATCCTCAACAACTGGCGTTTCGTGGGCGCCTCTACTGGCATGTTCATGTGGCGACCGGAGTTCTTCGGCATCGACTTCAACTCAGATCGCAACTACTACTTCCTGGTCCTGGTCATAGCGGGCCTGGCGACCTGGATGCTGTTCAACCTCGAACGCTCGCACATCGGCCGGGCGTTCCGCGCCACGCGCGACGCGGACCTGGCGGCCCAGATGAGCGGCATCGGGCTGGCACGCTACAAGACGCTGGCGTTCATCATCTCGGCAGGCGTGGCGGGCCTGGCTGGCGCCCTGTTCGGACCGCTGGTGGGTTACATCACGCCCGAGAGCTTCAACCTGCTGCTCTCGATCAAGTTCCTGCTCATGACCATCGTCGGAGGGCTCGGCTTCCTGCCCGGAGCGCTGCTCGGCGCCGGTTTCATCACTGGCCTCGACGCCTACCTTGCGAGCTTCCGTAACTGGTCCCAGCTCGTGTTCGGCGTTGTGGTCATCGCCATCATGATGCTCGAGCCGGCCGGCCTCTACGGCCGCTGGCTGAAGATCAAGCGCTTCTGGAAGTCGTGGCCGCTATGACGACCTTCGCCGACTTCCTGCAGGTGCTGGTGAGCGGCCTCAGCGTCGGCAGCGTCTACGCGCTGGTCGCGCTGGGTCTCGTCCTGCTGTACCGCACCACGCGCATCCTCAACTTCGCTCACGGCGACATCGGCGTGGTGGGCACCTTCATCGCCTACACGCTGCTCAGGCAGCTGAACCTCCCGTTCGGCGTCTCGTTCCTGCTGGCCCTGGTGGCGGCCGCCATCATCGGTGGCCTCATCTACCTGATTCTGGTGCGGCCCGCCAAGAACCAAAGCGAGCTCGGGCTCCTGATCCTGACCCTCGGCCTGGCGCTGGCACTCGGCGGCCTCGACGCGCTGCTCTTCGGCACCGACAACAAGGTCGTGCCCACCTTGGTGACCGACTCGATCATCCGCGTGGGTGGCGCCGCGCTTAGCGTGGTCTCGCTTGTTACCGCCGCGTTCGGGGTGATCCTAATGGTGGCGCTGTGGGCGCTGCTAACGTTCACCAAGCTGGGCGTCGCCATGCGGGCGGTGGCGCAGCGCGAGGACGTGGCGGAGGCCATGGGCCTGCCCGTGAAGAAGGTGCTCGTCGCCACGTGGGCCGCCTCGGCCATCCTCGCCACCGCAGCGGCTCTGCTCTTCGCGCCGACCACCCTGCTCAACCCAACCATGATGCTCGACCCGCTCAGCAAGGGCTTCGTGGCGGCCGTCATCGGCGGCATGAACTCCCTGCCAGGCGCGGTGCTGGGCGGCTACCTGCTGGGCGTGCTCGAGTTACTGGTCGGCATCTACGTCTCGCTAGAGTTCAAGGCTTCTTTCGCGTTCCTGGCCGTGGTGCTGGTGCTCGTGTTCAGGCCCCACGGACTCCTCGGCAGACCAGACGTCAAGCGTGTCTGACGCGCGTTCTTTGTTCCTTAATATGGCGTCCCTGACCGTATTCCAGGCGTGGGGCCCGTGGTACCGTGAGTGCGTCGAAAATCTCAGCAGGGACCCGCATGCGGGGAAAGGAGCAACATGAAGCGGCTTCTAGCGCTCATAGCTATCGGCTTAGTTGCGTCGATCGGTTTCGCTCAGGACACGGGCGTAACCAACGACCAGATAACCATCGGCAACTGGGGCCCACAGTCCGGCCCGGCGGCCGCGTGGGGCACGGTCAGCACGGCCGTCGACGCCTACTTCCGCTACATCAACGACCAGGGCGGCATTCACGGCCGCAACCTGGTGCTGGCCACCCGTGACGACGGCTACGACCCGGCCCGCACCGTGGCTGCCGTGCGCGAGCTGATCGACAGCGTGGGCGTGTTCGCCTTCGCCGCCGGCGTCGGCACCGCCAACGGGCTCGCGGCGCTGCCCCTCATCCAGCGCGAAGGTGTGCCCTGGATCGGACCGGCGTCCGGCTCCGAGGAGTTCGCTAACAACTCCAACGGTCTGATCTTCGCTACCTTCACCGACTACGAGGCCGAAGCGGTGCTCATGACGCGGCACGCCGTTACCGAACTCGGCAGCCGCAACATCGCGATCTTCTACCAGAACGACGGTTACGGCCAGGCCGGCCTGCGAGGGCTGGAAGAAGAGATCGCCAACCTGCAAGCCGCCGGCTACGACGTCACCGTTGGCGACAAGGTGAGCTACGAGCGCGGCACCACCAACCTCGGGGTGCAGGCCCTCCGCCTGCGCGGCTCAGGCGCCGACAGCGTGCTCATGTTCTCCGACCCCACCGCCGCCGCCAACCTCGTGAACGAGTTCGGTCGCCTTGACTTCCGCCCGCAGATGCTGGCCACCGTCACGCTGCTCGACCCGTCGCTGCTCAGCAACCCGGGCATGCAGGGCGCGCTCTTCTCCGTGTTCCTGCGCCTGCCCACCGTCATCGTTGGTGAGGGCAACGGTGACCCCATCGCCGACCAGCTGTACCGCGACGTCATCGTGGCTTACGCCCCGCAGATCGCCACCGACCCGTTCCGCGCGCTGGCGGGTATCGCCTTCGCGCAGCCGCTGGTGCTGGCCCTCGAGGCCGCCGGCCCCGACCTCACGCGCGAGCGCCTCATCGAGGAGCTCAACAACATCGACGGTTTCACCACCGGCCTCTACCACAACCTCACGTTCGCCAACGGCTACCAGGGCAACAACTCCGTGATGCTTCTGCAGGTCACCCCCGTGGGCCTAAGGCCCGTGTCCGACTGGCTCGAGCGCTGAGCTACTGAAGCAGCTGGGGCGGCGCGCTTTAGCGCGCCGCCCCCCTGCACAGAACCGTATTTTGACGATGCCCGAATTACTGACACTATCTGACATCACCCTCACCTTCCGCGGCCTGACCGCCATCTCCGACGTATCGTTCGCGCTGCCGGAGGGTCAGGTGGCGGCGCTCATCGGCCCCAACGGCGCGGGTAAGACCTCGCTCTTCAACGTCATCTGCGGCTTCTACAAGCCGCAACGAGGCACCGTGTACTGGCGCGGCCAACCCATCACCGGCATGCCGCCTCACAAGGTCGCCCGGGCGGGTATCGGGCGCAGCTTCCAGAACATCGAACTGTTCAAGACCCTCACGTGCCTCGATAACCTCCTGCTGGGCCGGCACCTGCACGTGAAGTCGAACCTATTCAGCGCCATGCTCTCGACCCGCTCCTGGGTGCGCGACGAGGTGGCTCAGCGGCGTAAGGCCGAGGAGCTGATGGACCTGCTCGACCTGCAGGCGTACCGCGACATGCGCGTGGGCGCGCTGCCGTACGGGGTGCAGAAGCTCATCGAGGTGGCGCGGGCACTGGCGGCAGAGCCCACCCTGCTGCTGCTCGACGAGCCGGCGGCCGGCATGACGGTTGAGGAGAAGGACGACATGATGGTCACGCTGCTCAGGCTCCGATCGGAGCTCAACCTCACCATGCTGGTGGTCGAACACGACCTGCGCGTGGTGAGCCGTCTGGCGGACCGCGTCCTGGTGTTAGATCACGGCACTCTAATAGCCGACGGCACGCCAACCGAGGTGCAGGACGACCCGGCGGTGGTCAGGGCCTACCTGGGCACCACCCGGCTCGCCGGAAGCGCCCCCAGCGCCGCGGCGGGACCCGCCTCATGAGCTCCGCCAGCGCCACCGGTAACGGGGCCACGCCCCTGTTGGAACTCAGGACCGTCGAGAGCGGCTACCACAAGCAGCTGCGCGTGCTGAAGGGCGTGAGCCTGAAGCTCATGCCGGGCACCTGCGTAGCCGTGCTCGGCTCCAACGGCGCCGGCAAGAGCACCATGCTGAAGACGGTCATGGGGCTCATCGAAGACGAACCGCGCAAGGGCACGGTCTGGGTCATGGGCAAGAACATGACGCGCGCCGACACCGAACGGATCTCTCAGGCCGGCATCGCCTACGTGGTGGAGGACCGCGGCATGTTCCCTGACCTCCTGGTCGGCGAGAGCCTGCGCCTAGGCGCCTACCACCGCAACGACCGGGCGGCGGTCAAGAGCGACCTCGACCGGATCTTCGGCTACTTCCCGCGCCTGGCGGAACGCCAAAGCCAGGAGTCGGGCACCCTGTCTGGCGGCGAGCAGCAGATGCTCGCCATCGCGAGGGCGCTCATGAGTCGCCCCAAGCTCCTCATGCTCGACGAACCCAGCCTCGGGCTCGCCCCGCTACTGGTCGAGGAGATCTTCGGCGTCATCCGCGAGATCAACAAGGAGGGCATGGGCATCCTGCTGGTCGAGCAGAACGCCAACCAGGCCCTCGGCATAGCCGACTACGGTTACGTGCTGGAAGGCGGACGCTTCGTGCTTGAGGGCAGCGCCGAGGAGCTGCGGGCCAACGAGAACGTGCAGGAGTTCTACCTGGGCGTCAGAGCCGACGAGGGCGACACGCGGCTGCACGTCAGGCGCCGCAGGCGCCGCTGGAACTGACGGGGCAAGCCGCTGGAACTGACGGGGCAAGCCGCTGGAACTGACGGGGCAAGCCGCTGGAACTGACCGGACTAAGCGAGCGCTAAAGAAACCGCTCGGGCCCTGTGGCTGCCTGCCACCTGACGCCGAGCGGTTTGGACTGTTTGAGCTATAGAGGTCCGGTTACGGGCTTAGTAATGCCCGCCTGCGGAGGCCGTGACGACCACGTTGGCGGCCTGCAGGCCCTTCTTACCCTGTTCGACGTCGAAGCTGACTTCGTCGCCTTCGTTGAGGTTGCGGAAGCCGGAGCCCTGGATGGCGGAGAAGTGCACGAACACGTCGGGTTCGCCGCCGCCCTGCTCGATGAAGCCGAAGCCCTTCTCGCTGCTGAACCACTTGACCTTGCCTGTTGCCATGTTGCGACCATTTCCCAACTTGCCCGAGGTTCCGGGCACTTGATTTGGGAGCCGGAGCCCCCGTTCTGAAACACCTGACTGGTTGTTCCGGAACAAGCGAAGTTTACGACACCCACGCAAGAATCGCAAGTGAGCGACCACGCAAGTTCGGTGCTAATAGGTAGTAACCAAGGTGCTCGCATCCGTAACCTAGAGGTTCACGATGTGAACCCGTGGCGGTCTCGGCTTGGCGCCTTACGACCCTCGCCTACCCTGTTCAAGCACCAATCCGGGTACACTCTGCGGGTAGTGAGCACCCCGCCCATCCCCGATAACACCGAAACGGTGTCCGTGGTTCTCGAAGTGCCGGCCGAGGCCGCGAACGACGCCCGGACCAAGCGCGCGCCCGAATGGGTCGATTACTCGTCCGAGATGACCATCAGCAAGTACCGTGCGCTGCGGGTGGTGTACCGCGCCATCGGCGTTGGCGCCATCGGCATGGGCATCCTGGGCTACCTGCTTCCCGGCCTGCCGGGCACCGTGTTCATCCTCATCGCCGCGTACTTCTTCGGGCAGTCCAGCCCGCGCTTCTACAACTGGCTCATGAACCACCGCATCTTCGGCTCCATGATCCGCGACTACCGCGCTGGCCGCGGCATACCGCGCTGGGTCAAGGTTTACGCGCCCATCATGATCGTCACGTTCTCAGGCTGGAGCGCCTACCGCCTCGGCGTGGTGCACGAGAAACCGTGGATCGCTCTCAGCATCATCGTTATCGCCCTGTACGGCGTATGGTACGTGCTGCAGGTACCGACCAGTAACCGGCGCCGCGACAAGTAGCCTGTAGCAGCAGTCCCCACCAACCAACAACGACCAGCAAACGGGCCCCGCAACCGGGACAGAGGTTGCGGGGCCCGCGACTTAGGCGCGTTCAGAACTCAGTTCTCGAGAGTGGCCTCCACGCTGATCTCGACACCAGCGAGCGCCTTGGAGACCGGGCAGCCTGCGGCCGCAGCCTGCACCTTCTCCTGGAAGGTGGCCTCGTCGATGCCGGGCACGCGCGCCCGGGTCACCAGGTGGCTAGTGGTGATCCTGGCGCCGCCCTCGCCCGTGGTCATGGTCACGGCTGCGGTCGTGTCGACCGACTCGGGCGGGAAGCCCGCGCCCGTGAGCTGCCCTGAGAGCGCCATGGAGAAGCAGCCGGCGTGCGCCGCGGCCAGAAGCTCCTCGGGGTTAGTGCCCGTGTCGCTGGCGGCGCCCTTCTCGAAGCGGGAGCGGAACGAGAACGGACCCTCGTAGGTGCCGCTCGGTAGGCTCATGGTGCCGTTACCCTCCTTGAGGGTGCCTTGCCAGACGGCTGTCGCCTTGGTAGTTGGCATGTTTGTCTCCTTCCGACGCTGTACGGCTGTCTCCCCGATTCTTACAGGAAAGAGCTGACTAGGGGCCAGCACGGGCACCGTGAAGGCAAGCGCGGCGCTTCGGCAATGCCCGCTTCCCGTAACAGCCGTTCGGCCGCGTCGGGGATACGCTCACTCCATGTCAGCAGACGCTTCCAACAACTCCACCAACGAAGGCGCCAGCGCCAAACCGAAGCTCATGATCGTCATAGCCAGCGTCCGCCAGGGCCGCGTGGGCCTCTCCGTGGGGCGCTGGTTCGAGGCCGAGGTGAAAGGGTCCGGCGCGTTCGACATCGACCTGGCCGACCTCGCCGAGATCGACCTGCCGCTCATGACCGAGCCCAATCACCCGCGCCTGCAGCGCTACACCTTCGAGCACACCAAGGCCTGGAGCGAGCGCGTGGCGGCGGCGGACGCGTTCGTGTTCGTCATGCCGGAGTACAACTTCACCTTCACCGCGCCCCTCAAGAACGCCATCGACTACCTGAGCAAGGAGTGGGCCAACAAGCCGCTCGGCTTCCTCACCTACGGCGGTGTATCTGGCGGCACGCGCGCCATGATCAGCCTGTTACCGACCCTGCAGGCGCTGCGCATTCACCCCGTGCAGCCCGCCGTGAACGTGCCGTTCGTGACGCAGTTCGTGAACGACGACGGCGACTTCGAGCCTAACGAGGTAACCGCTAAGGCCACTAAGGGCATGCTGGCTGCGCTCGAGCAGGCCGCAAGGATGTACGCCCAGATGCGCGAAGAAGGCTAAGCGCGCGCCGGGACGGGTGCGCCGCTTGCGCGGTGCCGGTTAGTCGTCGTACCCCTCCAGGTAGCCGCGCGCCTGGCGGTTGAACATGCGCGCGTACGTGCCAGCCACCACCAGCAGCTCATCGTGAGTGCCCTGCTCGGTGACAACACCGCCCTCGAGCACCACGATCCGCTCCGCCATGCGCACAGTGCTGAACCTGTGCGACACGATGACGGCTATGCGGCCGCGCGCCTGCTGCCTGAGGGTCTCGATGACCTCGTACTCGGCGTCGGCGTCGAGCGCGGAGGTGGGCTCGTCGAAGATGAGCACCGAACCGCCGCGGAAGTAAAGCCTGGCCAGCGCGAGGCGCTGCCACTGTCCGCCCGATAGCTGCCGGCCGCCCTCGAACCAGCGGCCCAGCATGTTGTCGTACCCCTTGGGCAGCTGGTTCACGAACTCCTCGGCCCCGGCGCGCCTGCCCGCCTCGCGGATGGCCGCGTCGACCTCGGCCGACTCGACCGCAGTTTCCGCGCCGCCGGCCGCCAGCTCCTCTACCCCGCGGCCCAGAGCGATGTTCTCCTTCACCGTCATCTGGTACTGACCGAAGTCCTGGAACACGGTGCTCATCTCGGCCCGCAGGCTGGCCGGGCTGAACCTGGAGGCGTCCTGACCGTTGACCAGGATCACGCCGCTGGTGGGTCGGTACAGGGCCGTCATGAGCTTCACGATGGTCGACTTGCCTGCGCCGTTCTCGCCTACCAGCGCCAGCATCTGCCCCTGGTTCACCTTGAAGTTGATGCCCTGCAGCACGTCGCGTTCGGTGAGCGGGTAGCGGAAGTAAACGTCCTTGAACTCGATCGACTCGATGGGGCCGCTCCACTCCTCGCCAGCCTCGGAGGTGCCGGTGGGCAGCTCGAGGAACTCGAAGAGGTTACGCATGTACAGGAGGTGCTGGTAGATGCCGGTGAAGCCCGAGAGCAAGTTGCTGAACTGGCTCTGTAACTGCGAGATGCCCTGGATGAACAGGCCGAAGTCGCCCACGGTGAGCGCCCCCGCGGCGGCGCGGCGCAGTACCAGGTAGGTGGCAGCGCCCACCATGCTGGTGGAGAGCAGCGAGGCCGCCAGTCCCCAGCCGCTGCGGCGCGTAATGAGCGACACGAGTTGGCGCCTGAACCCCAGGTAGTACTGCTGCCAGCGCTCCATGAGGTAATCGCCGAAGTCGAACAGCCTGATCTCTTTCACGGCCTGGTCGCTGGTCAGGAGGTTGCCCAGGTAGTTCTGCCGCCGCGCGTCGGCCGCCTGCCGGCGGATCATGCGGTACCCCTCGGTACCGAAGCGCGACGAGACGAACACGCTGGGCACGGAAGCCAGCAGCACCAGCGGCACGATGGCCCAGCCCAGCTGCGCCATGAGCGCGCTGACCGAACCGAGCGTCACGAGCGCCTGCACCAGGGACACGATCTGCGTGAACACGCCGAGCGGCCTGGAGCCCACCTCACGGTAGGCGTTCTGCAGCGCGTCGTAGCTGGTGGGGTCCTCGAACTGGGCCAGGTCGAGCTGGTTGGCTTTGGCGAGGATCCTCTGACTGATCCTGTTCTGCAGCGAGTCGCCGAGCAGCTCACGCGTGGCGCCCTGCAGGGCCGAGATGACGCTAGCGGCGGCGCTAACGCCGATCTGCAGGAGCAGCAGACCGAACATGCGCTGCAGCGCCTGCGCGGGGTCGCCCAGTTGCCCGGCGATGGCGGCAGCAACAGCGTCGAGCAACAGTTTGGCTATCCACAACGTGGCGGCGGGCAGCAGCGCCTGCACCAGGCTCAGGGCCGCGATCAGCACGGTCTGCAGCGGGTTGGCCTGCCACACCAGCGCCAGGGTCGAGCGCAGGTCACGCAGCATGGTGCCTGGCGACACTGGCGGCAACTGGTCGGGTGTGAGTCGCGGGGAGCGCATGCCCATCAGGCGCGCGTCCTTGTCGGGTCGTTGGGCAGCCGGCCTGGGTTACGCGGCTGAGGTTTTGAAGTCATGCATGCTCCGGTCGGCCACTCCTACGTAGCCGAGGCGGCGGTAGAGGGCGTTGGCGGTGGGGTTGGCGAGGTTGGTGAAGAGGAAGACGAACTCCCTGCCCTCGTTAAGAAGCTTCTGGGTGAGGCTGCCGACCAAAGCAGCAGCGTAACCGTTGCGGCGCTTGTCGGGCGGCGTGTACACGGGCCCTATGCGGATGCCGTTCGGCGTCGGGCCGCGCGCGCCCGCCAGCGCCACGGGTTCGCCGTCAACTTGCCACAGCCAGAGCCCGCCCGGTTCGGCGTGCAGGTCGCGCTGCACGCTGGCTACTGCCCTGTCGGGTTCGTTGGGCACCGCTTCCGCGTTGAACGCGCGCCACCAGCGCACGAGCAGGTCGGCATGCTGCGGGGTAGCACGAACCATGTTCCCAGGCACGCCGACGGGCATGACGACCCGCGTGCACTGGTGCACGCGTTCCGACATGCTCAGCACCTGCTCCAAGCCGTGACGCGCGGCGTACAGCTCCGCGAACCACGCGCTGATCTGCACCGGACCTATCACCCCCGGCAGATCGGCTGGGAGGCCGCTCAGTAGTGGCCCCAGCAGGTCATCCAACTCCGGCGCGAGGCTGCTGGGCTCGCCGAGTATGAGGCGGTACGGCGGCGTCTGTATGACGTTCATAAGCGGTGCGTCCTTGCGCTCGGGCGCGGAAACGGTGGCGAGGTAAGGGTCCTCGTAAAGCCCGGCCAGCATTCCGTCGAGTAACCCCAGTTGCAGGCAGTTAGCGGCCTCCCGCCTGGCCATGGTCGGCATGACCAGGTCAGCGAACTCGCGCGCGCTCGCGTACCGGTTGAGCAGCAGAGCGTTAGCTGAGGAAGGCGGGCTCACGGTCCAATATTACGAGAACGACCGCGCAGCGGCCTGAACGCGCGCTTCATCGTTATCATCAGGCCGACATGGCCGGCCCACTCAAACCCACGCCGGCCACCCCACCCACCAACCTCCTGCTCGGCACTCTCTTGATGCTGGCCGCCATGGTGCTGCTGCCGATAATGGACGGCCTCGCCAAGGGCCTCAGCGAGCGCTACCCGGTTCTGCAGGTGGTGTGGGCGCGTTACCTCTTCCACCTGATAGCCATGCTGCCGCTGGTGCTCCTGCGTTACAAGCCCCGGGAGCTGGTGCCTCGCCGCGCGGGCCTGCAGTTGCTGCGCGGCAGCATGCTGCTCGCGGGCACCGCGCTCTTCTTCGGGGGTTTGGCGCAGCTGCCGCAGGCCACGGTGCTGGCGTTGTTCTTCGTGTCACCGTTGGTGGTCACCATCCTCGCGCCGCTGCTGCTGGGTGAGCGCGTGGGCGCCTGGCGCGTGGCGGCCGTGCTGGTCGGCTTCGCGGGTGTGATGCTGATACTGCG
>JBAYRM010000028.1:0-17340 GCA_041676665.1 Trueperaceae bacterium | reverse complement strand
GCTCTCGTGGGCGTAAGAGCGCAGCACCTGCAGCGCGGGCCTGCGCGCCAGGCGCAAGCGCGGCATGAGCGCGCCGGAGAGGAGCAGCCCCAGGCTAACGAGGTTGTAGCCAGCCAGCGCCACAGTCAGGGCCGGGTACACCTTGCGCACGCCGAACAGGACGGCTAAGCCGCCGGCGACCACGAAGCCCGCCCCCAGCCACAGCAGGTTGCGCCTCAGGCTCTGCTGTTCGGCGCGGCGCCACGGCAGCAGCGGCCCGATGCCCATGAGGAGCAGCACCAGCATCCAGAGCGGCAGCGTGACCTGGTCGAAGAACGGCGCACCGATGGTGACCTTGTCGCCGGAGACGGCCTCCACCAGGAGCGGGAAGAGCGTGCCCAGCAGCACCGCGAACGTCAGCGCCACGAAGAGGATGTTGACGCCCAGGAAGCTGCCTTCGCGGCTGACCAAGGAGTCGAGGTCAGCGCGGTCGCGCACGTCGTCCCAGCGCACGGCCAGGAGCCCGAACGAGAACAGCGTGACGATCAGGAAGAACACCAGGAACGCCGGGCCGACCGGTCCGGCGCCGAAGGCGTGCACGGAGGAGACCACGCCGGAGCGGGTCAGGAACGTGCCGAGGATGGAGAGCGAGAAGGTGGTGATGACCAGGATGAGGTTCCACGGCTTGAGCATGCGGCGCCGCTCCTGCACCTGCACGCTGTGGATGAGCGCGGTGGCGGTGAGCCACGGCATGAGGCTCACGTTCTCAACAGGGTCCCACGCCCAGTAACCGCCCCAGCCGAGCACCTCGTAGCTCCACCAGCCGCCCGCGATGATGGCGGCGCTGAGGAAACCCCAGCCCGTGAGCGTCCAGCGGCGCGTCTGGGTCATCCACTCGGTGCCGGGCCTGCGCGTGATGAGCGCGGCCATGGCGTAACTGAACGGCACGGTGAGGCCCACGAAGCCCAGGTACATGAGCACCGGGTGCACGGCCATCATCCAGTGGTTCTGCAGCAGCTCGTTGGGGCCGGGGCCGTCGAGCGGCGGGAACGCGACGAGGTCGAACGGGTTGGCGATGAACGCCACCACGCCGAAGAAGAAGACCTGCACCCACTGCATGATCGACAGCGCCCAGGGCCGCAGCGGCGTTAGGGGCGCGGTCACGGCCAGCAGGGCGGTGTAACCGCTGAGCAGCCACGCCCACAGGAGGATGGAGCCCTCGAGGGCGGCCCACATGGTCACGACCTTCACCCAGGTGGGGGAGGCGATGCGCGACGTGTTGGCCACGTACGAAACGCTGAAGTCGTCGGTAAGCAGCGCCACCTGCATTACGACCACGGCGGCCGACGCAACGATGAAGCCTGCCACCGCCGAGAGGCGCGCGGAGGTCTGGAGCCGAGCGTCGCGCCTGTGCGCGCCGATCATGCCGGCGATGGCGCCGTACAGCGCCAGTCCGAAGGCCAGGAACGCCCCCGCGCTTCCCAGGGGTGCTAGTTGCAGGTCCATTTGCCTAACCCCTCAGCGGAGCGACTCTTTGAGCTCTTCGATGTCTATCGGCTGGCCGTCCTCGGGGGGATGGTAGTCCTCGCTGTGCTTGACGAGCAGGTTGTCGCCCACGAAGACGCCGTCCTGGAACTTGCCCTCGATGACGACGCCACCGTTCTCCACGAACAGGTCGGGCGGCGCGCCGCCGTACTGCACCGGGTAGCCGGCGATTCCGTCGGTTACTTGGAAGGTGAGGTGCAGCCGCTCCTCGTCGTACTGAACGCTGCCGGCCTGCACCAGTCCGCCCAGGCGGACGCGGCGGTCTTCGAACGACTGCGCGTCGCGGGCGTACTCGCTGGGCAGGATGAAGTAGACGAGCGAGCTTGATAACGCTTGAGAGATCAGGAACCCGGCAACGCCGAGTACGGCTACTCCCAGAACGGCGTACAGGGCCTTCTTGTTCTTCATTCGTGCGGTTCTCCTTCTCGGATGCGGCGCTCCATCCTCCTCAGGTAGAGGAGGTAGATGACGTAGGCGAGAACGACTTGACCCCATGCGAGGGTTATCCATGTCCAGTGACCTAGGTTATCGAACACGGACGACCTCCCCGGTGGTGGTGGGCGAGGGCTTCTCGAAGCCGCTGCGGGCGTGAGCGTCGGAGAGCGCGAGCTTACCGATGCGGATGCGTTCGGACAGGAAGTACAGGAACACGAGGCCCGCGGCGGCCACGTTGATGAGTAGCACGCGCAGCATCTCCGGCGCCATGCTGACGCCGGAGCCGTCGAGGTTGACGCTCTTGGCGGGGTGCAGGGTGCGGAACCACTCCGCTGCCAGGTAGTTGAACGGCAGGCTGGCCAGCACGATGATCATGATGACGGCGCTGACGCGGGCGCGGCGCTGCGGTTCGTCGATCAGCCCGCGCACGATGTAGTAGCCCACGATGAGGACCACCATGAGGGCGGTGAGGGTGAGCTTGGCGTCCCACGTCCAGAAGGTGTTGAGGGTGGGTTTGCTGTAGGTCATGCCGCCGATGACGGTGAGCAGCGAGAAGAGCAGCGCCGCGTCGGCCGCGGCGACCGCGCGCACGTCGTCGATGGGCCTGCCGCGCCAGAGGTAGAGCATGCCCCAGATGGCTGAGATGCCCACCGCCACGAAGCCGATCCACGCCACTGGCACGTGGGCGTACATGATGCGGATGAGCTCGCGCTGGTTGACGTCGGGCGGGCTGGCGAATAGGGCCAGGTACGCTCCGACGAGGGTCAGGACCAGGGCAGCGAGGCCGAGCAGGGTGAGCCACAGGGGCCGCTTGCTGCTTTGAGTCGATTGGATCATGCGTTCACTCCTCCGGAGCACGACTTCCGTAACCTATAGTTTACGTCCTGCGCGGCGCCTGTCTGGTGGCGGCCGGCGACAGTGACGCTTGGCCGTACAAGCGTACGCGCCGCTACCGCTGCGCGCCTCATTCGTCCACCACGAAATGGAAAAGCGCCGTGCAGACCACGAAGTACACCAGGTCGAAGCCCGCCAGCATCTGAAGCCAGCCTCCTGCCAGGTCGAGCTCGGAGCGGCCCAGCACGGCTTCGGTGGCGCGCACGGCCCCGAGCAGCACGGGCACGATGATCGGGAACATGAGCACGGGCAGCAGGGCCTCCCGCGCCTGCAGGTTGGCTGTGAGGCCCGCGTAGAAGGTGGCGATGGTGGCGAGTCCGAACGTGCCGAGCACCAGCGCCGCCGGGATCACGTACCAGGCGCCGGCGCCTGCCTGAACGCTGTACAGGACGATGGCGACCGGCGTTAGTAGCAAGCCCAGGGCGGTGAGGTACGTCCAGTTGGCCAGCAGCTTGCCAAGGAAGATGGCGGCGCGCGGCACGGGGTAGAGGAGCAGTTGCTCGAACGCTCCCTCCTCCAGGTCGGCCTGGAAGTTCTGCGCCGCGGCGATGACGCCCGCGAACGTTAGCGCCACCCACAGCACGCCGGGCGCCGCGAGGGTCAGCACGTGCTGCTCGCGCCCGAGAGCGAACGCCATCATGACGAGCGTAACGGCTGAGAAGAACAGGGTGGCCACGGTGGCCGCCCGGCTGCGCAGCTCGTGTAGCAGGTCCTTGCGCGCTACTGCCAGGACCACGTGCAGGTCGCTCATGGCGCCTCTTCCGGTGCGCGCCTGAGCCGCCCGTCATGCAGCTGCAGGACGGCGTCGGGCGTCAGAGCGTCGCGGTCCGACTCGTGTGAGGCCATGAGGAGCGTGCGCCCGCGCGCCCGCGCCTGGCTGACCACCTCGTCGACCAGCTGCTTGCCTGCGTCGTCCAGGGCCGCGTAAGGCTCGTCGAGAAGCCACAGCGGCGGGTCCACCAGCATGAGGCGCGCCAACCCGAGGCGTTTCTTCATTCCGCTGGAGAATGTGCGCACGTACTTGTGGGCGGCTTCCGCCAGCCCGACCCTCTCTAGGAGTGCGCCCACCTGCTGCCGGTCCTTGCCGGTCATGTCCGCCGCCATGCTCAGGTTCTCGTGCGCGCTTAGCACGGGGTAGCTGCCGCCCATGACGCTCAGCATGCCCATGCGGGCGCGCACTTCGGCCTGCTCTTTCAGTACGTCGAAGCCGAACAGCCTGGCGCTGCCGCTGGTGGGTCTGAGGCGCGTGGCGAGAACCTTGAGCAGCGTGGTCTTTCCCGCGCCGTTGCCGCCGCGCAGGACCACGAGCCGAGCGGGCGCCACCTCCAGGTCCACGCCGCGCAGGACCTGCTGGTTACCCATGCGGCGCGTGAGCCCGTTCAGTTGGATGGCGGGAGTGTCGGTCATGTCGGTGGCCTTGCTGGCGCCGCGTGGGCTCACAGTCTGTTGATGAGCCAGTCGGGGGTGATGTTGATCAGGTAACCGTTGAGCGTCTCGTAAGTGCCCGTGAGCATGAGGATGCCGGCCACCACTAGTATCACGCCTGAAACCCGCTCTACCCACGGCAGCCAGCGGCGGAAGCCCTTGGAGAAGCGCATGAAGGGCTCGAGCAGCAGTGCTGATAGGAGGAACGGCACCCCGAGCCCGATGGCGTACGCGCCCAGCAGCCCAACGCCGGCTGAGAGCGTGCCCGCGGCGCCGGCCATGGTGAGGATGGCTCCAAGGATGGGGCCGATGCAGGGCGTCCAGCCGGCCGCGAACGCCATGCCTAGCAGCATGGCGCCCCAGGGCGTGCGGGTCTCACCCTCGTAGCGCATGCGCGTGTCGCGGTAAAGCCATGGCATGCGGATGATGCCGAGCATCACGAGTCCGAAGAAGATGACCAGCGCTCCACCCACCGTGAGCAGCACCTGCTGGTTGGCGCGCATGACCGAGCCGAGCGCGCTGGCGGAGGCTCCCAGGGCGATGAACACGAGCGAGAAGCCGAGGATGAAGCTCAGCGCGTTCAAGATCAGCACGCGCCGCTTGGCGTCGGCGCTGCCGCCCACGTACGCCAGGTATGTGGGAACGAGCGGCAGCACGCAGGGTGAGAGGAACGAGAGGACGCCGCCCACGAACGCCGCGCCAACGGTGGGGGTCAGCACAGGCGCCGCCGCCCGTTACGGGCTGCTTCGTGGTGGTGAAGGCTGCGCGGTATCCGGACCATCTTGTCCATGATACCGGCGTGCCCGAGCGCGGGCCTGAGGACAATCGTCCCCGCCAGCGCGCTGGCTGCGCCGGGCGCCTGCCGTCTCATGTTTCGTCGGCGGCCTCCGCGCGCCGCGCGCCGCCGCTGAAGAGGCCGCGTACGCTTGTCAGCACCGGGGCGCCGATGACCGGACCCACGAGCATGCGCAGGTAGTAGGTGAGCAGGCGCCAGGCGAGGATGGCGGCGGCGGTGTTCTCGCCGCGTACCAGGCTGGCGGCCACCAGCTCCAGGAGGCCCGCGCCGCCGGGGGTGGGGAAGAAGGAGGCCGCCACCATGGGCACCTGCGCGGCGGCCATGGTGGTGAGGACGGGCACGCCCGAGCGCAGCGACGCCACCACCACGTAGAACGTGAAGAAGGTGCTGAGGTAGATGAAAGCGGTGTAGAGGTGCACCAGCACCTGCGCTAAGGCCGGGGCGCGCCAGAGCGACTTGCCGGCTTGCTCGATGCGGCCCACGAACCTCACTGAGCTCTCGCGCCAGCGCCTGACGAACGGCAGGCGCATGATGAGGTCCACCGCCGCGCCGATCCAGCGCATGCGGAAGATGAGGATCCACACCACCGTGGCCGACGCCACGAACACCAGCGCCGCCACCAGCCCCGGGTAGTAGCCCCGCATGATGCCCGTGGAGCGGGCCAGCAGCAGCACGCTGAGTGGCACCGTTAGCGCCAGGAAGATCAGGTCCGCGATCCACACCCGCACCGCCATCGACCAGGCGCGCTTGGCGCTCACGTTCTCGGCTACAAGCGAAACGACCATGGCGGGCGCCTGACCGGCGCTGCCGGGCGTGATGGCGGCGCTGAACAGCCCCAGCGAGTAGCCTCGCAGCGCCTTAATGAAGGGCAGCGCCTCGCCGTCGACTTTGGAGAGGATCATGAGCCGGGCCGAACCAGCCAGGTAGTTGAGGACCGCTAGCAGGACCCCCACGCCGTACGCCCACAGCGGGACGCGCAGTGCCGAAGAGAGGTCCTCGCCTAACCACCACAGCACCAGGCCGAGGCCAGCCAGGCCAAAGGCAACGGAGAGCAGAACGGCACGGAACATCCCTCGCCTACGCCTGAGCGCGGTTCTTGCCCGCGCGCTTGGCCTGATACAGGTTGGCGTCCGCGCGGGCTACCAGCGACTCCTCGTCGTCGGTAGGCTCCAGGGTCGCCACGCCGACGCTGGCGGTCACGTTCACGCCGCGCAGCTCGCGGTTCAGTTCGGTTACGCGCCTGATGACCTTCTGCCCCACGACCAGGGCGCCGTCCGTGTCGGTCTCGGGCAGCAGCACCACGAACTCCTCGCCGCCTATGCGCGCGCACAGGTCGATCTCGCGCATGCAGTCGCTGAGCGCCTGACCCGTGGTGCGCAGCACGGCGTCGCCCACCACGTGGCTGTAGGTGTCGTTGATCATCTTGAAGTCGTCGAGGTCGACCATCATCACGCTTACCAGCGTGTTGGTTCGGTGCGCGCGCTGCAGCTCGATCTCGAGCCGCTCATCGAACGAGCGCCGGTTCGGCAGCCCGGTCAGTTCGTCGGTGCGCGATAGCCGCTCCAGCCTGGCGGCCTGCTGCTCAAGCTTCTGATGCAGCTCGGCCAGCTCGGCGTAGGCGCGCGCCAGCTCCACGTTATGCAGCCGGTCGATCTCGCGGTCGCGTTCAAGGCGCTCGACCTCCAGCTGCACGGTGAGGATCTGGGTGCGCTGATCCGAGAGCTGCCGCAGGGTGCGCTCGTTCAGCTCGTGGAACGCCTCGAAGTGCGCCAGCGCCTCCTTGTGACGGTTGAGCTCCTTGAGCGCCTGAGCCATGGTGGCGTGCGCCTTCGCCGCCACTTGAGGGGCTCCACTGGAGACCCCCTGAGAGATCGCTTCGGTGAGGGGCCCCAGCGCGCGCTCGACGTCGCCGCGAGCGAGGTACACCTTGCCGAGCCCCACCAGCGCTTCGCACAGCACCATGTCGCGCATCTGAGGGCTTAGAACGTCGACGCACTGCTGGTAGCGTTCCAGCGCCTCGTCGAACCTGTTCTGCTCGACGTAGAGCTCGGCCAGGCTGAGGATCGCCAGCGAGCGGCCGTAATCGTCGGAAGTCTCGTCGCATTCCAGGTACGCGCGTTCGGCCTCAGCGAGGTCGCCCTGAGCGTGGTGCGCCTGCCCGATGATCCGCAGGGCGGTGGAGCGGTCGCGCTGCTTCTGGGGCGACACGCCGCTGGCTTCGAGGCCGCGGCGCGCGTACTCGAGCGCCTTGCGGCTCTGACCCAGGTCCAGGTACACGCGGCCGATCACGTTGAGCGGCCCGGCTATCGCTTCGGGCCGGAGTTGCTCCAGCATCTCCAGCGCGCTGAACGAGCTGGGTAGGGCCTGCTGGTAAAGGCCGAGCGTCTGGTAGCACCAGCCGAGCCCCACCAGCGCCTGCGCCGCGCCTAGCTCGTCGCCCGCCTGGCGCCGCAGCTGGTGCTCGAACTGCGAGTAGCGCAGTGCACTGACGTAGTCGCCGCTGCGGAAGGAGCTGATGGCCAGCGAGGTAAGCACGTCGCCCGCGCCCTTCAGCGCTGCGGGCGGCAGGCGCTCGAGCTGTGCGGCGTTACTCTCCACCTCCGCGGCGGGATCCAGGCCGAACTCGTCAAGCGCCTGCCGCCCGAGCGTTATGGCATCTTCGTAGCGGGCGTCTCTAAGCGCCTGAACGGTCTCGCCGACCAATGCAAGTAGCGTGGGATCCACATGCTGCTCCGTGTCCATAGTTTCGATTCGATCGACTTCGGTGTCACCTTTCGTCTGTGGCAGCCATTATGACCCGCCTCGCACGGCGCGGGGTGAGCGGGGCTCGGCGCGGCCGGGCTTGGATCACTCGGGCGGTCTGAAGCGGTCCGCGTACTCCGGACTGGCCGTGACCGGCAACCGGCCGCGCAGGAAGTCGCGTTCCTGCTCCAGCCAGGCCGGCAGCCTGAAGGCCAAGCCGAGCTCGTCGGCGGGTTCGTCGACCACGAAGCCCGGACCGTCGGTGGCCAGCTCGACGATGGCGCCGCCCGGCTCCTTGAAGTACACGGACTTGAAGTAGTTGCGGTTCTTCACCTTGGTCGGTGCGAGGCCCAGTTCGGCCAGCAGCTCGCGGGCGTCTTGCAGCGCGGCCTCGTCGGCTACCCGTAGGGCCACGTGGTGCAGTGAGCCGGCGCCCAGGCGGCTGGGCTGGCTGCGGGGCGCCTCCAGCAGGTCGACGCTGGTGGCGAAGCCCTTGGAGTCCGCCGCCAGGCGGACGCGGCGGCGCCTGACGCCGTCGGTGTCGGGCTCGGGCGCCTCCTCCACGTGCCGCAGGCCGAGGCGCTCGAGCAATTCAGCCGTGCGGTCCAGCTCGGGCGCGAGTAGCGTGACGGAGTGGAGCCCCTGCACGGCCATCGAGGCGGCCACCGGGGCGCCGGGCCAGTTGTCGGGAACCGCGCCGGTCAGCGGCGCCTCCTGCAGCTCCAGTGGAACGCCGTCGGGGTCGTCCAGCGCCAGCAGTTCCTCGCCGAAGCGCTCTTTCACGGTGTGAGCCAGGCCGTGCTGCTGCAGGCGGTCGCCCCAGAGAGCCAGGGCCCCGGGCGGCACGCGGAACGCCACCGCCACCGACTCGCCGGCGCCCCTTACGGCTGGCCCCGATCCGGGCCAGGGGAAGAAGCTGATCACGCTGCCGGGGCGTCCGAGCGCGTCGCCGAAGTAGAAGTGGTACGTCTGAGGGTCGTCGTAGTTGACCGTGCGCTTCACGAGCCGCAGGCCCAACAGGCGCACGTAGAACTCGATGTTGCCCTGCGGCCTGGTGGCTATGGCGGTAACGTGGTGTAATCCCGTGCTGGCGAGCGACATGAGCTACAGCGTAGCGCTTCGCTATTGAACAAAGGGTGGCCCATGCGCTACTATGTCAAGGCTTGACGCCCGGAGGCGGCCGGCGGCACGTTCGCGTGCAGGTGCGCAGCGGCCCCGCTACTACCGGAGCGTCGTTAGGGTGCAAGACGCCCCCCTGGAGACTTGAGATGAACTACAACAAAGGCGCGATCTTGCGCTCTATCGAGCAGCCCTTCCTGCGCGACGACCTCCCCGACTTCGACACTGGCGACACCATCCGCGTCGACTACAAGGTGGTCGAAGGCAGCCGCAGCCGCGTTCAGGCCTTCGAGGGCGTGGTCATCGCCCGCAAGAACGGTAAGGGCGCCCGCAGCACCATCACCGTTCGCAAGGTGTCGTTCGGCGAAGGTGTCGAGCGCGTGTTCCCCGTCAACTCGCCGCTGATCGCCGCCATCACCGTCGTGAGGCGCGGCCGCACGCGGCGCTCGAAGCTCTACTATCTGCGCGACCTGCGCGGTAAGGCCTCGCGCCTCAAGACCGACGTCGGCCGCCAGGAACGCGACCGCGCGGCTGCCAGGTCCGCCAAGGAAGCCTCTAACAACGACTGATCAGGCTGCGGCCCGTTCTGCTACCAACTTAGCTAACTGTAGGCCGGCCCCCAGGGGCCGGCCTACTACTGTTTCACTACGTTCTTAGGCGGTGTTCTGACTTTCTATGACGCTACTCGGGCGTGCCGGGTGCCGCGTTCAGACTCTTCAGGCGCTACTGCCGGGACTCAGTCCACGACGACGATCGCGTCGGCGTCGAACTTGCGGGGAACGAGCAGGCTGGCCGCCGAGGGGCTGGCCACGTACGCCTCCAGCGCGGTCAGCGCCAGGTCCCACGGGTCCACACCCTCGTACTTCTGCACCAGCTCGTCTTCGCCGTAAACGCGCAAGCGCTCTTCTACGTCCTGACGCAGTACAGCCAACGCCTCCGCGGCGCTCTTGCCTGCCCGCTGGGGTCGCGGCGAGAGCAGCGCTTCGAACCGATCGGCCAGGCTCACGAGCGCGGACATGAGGTGACCCTCCAGCTCGAGATCTAGTGGCCGTGAGTGCACGTCGTCGTGCGAGTGGATCTCGCCCATGACGAACGTTTCGGTCACCAGCGCCGCGTCTGCCAGGTCGAGGACCCTATGCAGCACACGGTCCACCAGTTTGGTGTCGCCCTGCAACTCACGCAGCTGTTGTTCGGTCAGCGCGCGAGGCTGGTCGTGGAGGGACACGGGGGTCGAGATCTTGCCAACGTCGTGCAGTAGCGCGGCGCGCGCCAGCCGGCGGCGCGAGCTGATACCTAGGCGGTGCGGCAGCGGCAGCGAGAGCGCGGCGCCCACGGCGAGCTGCTTGACGCGTTCGGTGTGGCGCGTGCGCCACGAGCTGCGCGAGTCGATGAGCCTGCCGATGCCTGTGAGGAGACGATCCACGCGCCCGGCCAGCGCCACGTGGCGGCGCTGCATGGGTTCCTGATCCAGAACCTGCTGTTCCAAGTCGTCGTCGGCCAACTGGTCGAGCAACCGGCCGCGCATGATGAGCCGTTCGGCGAGCTTGACGATCACCGGATCGAAACGGCGGCCCGCCTCGAGCTCCAGCCTGGTGATCGCCGCTGCGGGCGTGTGGTTTGAGAGCAGCAGGTCGAGTTCCTCGGCCACCGCTACGATGCGTGACGCTACGGGGATGGCCTCGCCGGAGAGCCCGTCGGGGCGACCGCGGCCGTCCCAGCGCTCGGTCTGACTGCGCAGAGCGGCGGCGGTGCCGTGGGAGAAGCCCATCTCGAGCGCCAGGCTGGCGGCCACGCGTGAGCCTGCGCGCACGACCGCGGTGGCTTGCCTGCGCGAACCGAGTACCAGGTCGCTAACGCTACGCAGCCGGCGCCGCAGGGGAGCGCGGCCCTTGAGGATGGCCGCGGTGAGCGGCACGGTCTGGGAGAGGTCGGTCAGGTCCGCGTGGTTGATCATGCGGGCCATGTCGTCGCTGAGGTTGCCGTACGAGTGGAACCGCTGCGCGCGGGCGCCAGCGGCGCCGATATCTTTGAGGAGCAGGGCGTAGAACAGGTCGCTGGCGGCCAGTTGCCCCAGGTCCAGCAGGCCCCCGATCTGCATGCCGATCACGACGGTGCGGAGCACGTGGCCGTCTTCGTTGCCGCCCAGCGCGTCGAGCGCGGGAGCGAGGGCGACCACGACTTCGGAGTAAAGCGGGGAGTGCGGCGTCAGGTGCTTCGGCGCCGCGGTGACAGACAGGGATGGCCCGCCCGGGATACGGGTGGGCCCTTTGACCGTCTGGGAGATTCGACTTTCCTTACCCAATGAGACGGACATGTGTAGATGATGAGCCGTGGGCTATGACGGAAATCTTACAGGGTTCTTACAAACTCCAGTCAGAGGCCCAGGTATGTGGCGAGATGCTCGCCTGTGACGGTAGAACCGCTGCGTACGAGTTCGGCTGGTGTGCCCTCGAACACCACGGTGCCGCCCTCATGTCCGGCGCCTGGGCCCATGTCGACGATCCAGTCCGCGTGCGCCATTACCGCCATGTGGTGTTCGATGACCAGGACGGACTTGCCGGCGTCGACGAGGCGGTCGAGGAGCGCGAGCAGCTGCTCGACGTCGGCCAGGTGCAGACCGGTGGTCGGCTCCTCTAGCACGTAGACGCCGCCCTTCTCACCCATGTTCGTGGCCAGCTTCAGGCGCTGACGCTCGCCTCCCGATAGGGTGGTGAGGGGCTGACCCAGGCTCACGTAACCGAGCCCCACGGCGGACAGGCGCTCGAGGATCTTGTGCGCCGCCGGCACGGCGCTGGCTTCAGCGGCGAAGAAGTCGAGCGCTTCGGAGACCGGCATGCCCAGCACCTGGCTGATGTCGCGGCCGCCGAACTCGTACTCGAGCACAGCTGGCTGGAACCTCTTGCCGCCACAGTCCTCGCACGTGGACGCCACCGTGGCCATGACGCCTAAGTCGGTGTACACCACCCCGGCGCCCTTGCAGGTGGGGCAGGCGCCCTCCGAGTTGGCGCTGAACAGCGCTGGTTTCACTCCGTTGGCTTTGGCGAACGCCTTGCGTATTGGCTCCAGCAGCCCGGTGTAGGTAGCTGGGTTGCTGCGCCGCGAGCCGCGGATGGCGCCCTGGTCTATGACGACCACGCCGTCTTGGCCGGCCACGGAACCGCTCACCAGCGAGCTCTTGCCGGAGCCCGCCACCCCAGTGAGCACGCACAGAACTCCGAGCGGCAGATCAACGTTCACGTTCTTGAGGTTGTTCGTGTTGGCACCCCGTACCTCGAGGGCGCCCGTTGGCGCACGGACCTCGCGCTTGAGTTCGGCGCGGTATGAGAGGTGGCGGCCGGTCAACGTGTCTGAGGCGCGGAGTCCCTCCAGGTCGCCCTGGTAGGTGAGCTGCCCGCCGGCGGTGCCGGCGCCTGGGCCCAGGTCGACCACGTGATCGGCAACCGCGATCGTTTCGGGCTTGTGCTCCACCACCAGCACCGTGTTGCCGTTGTCCCTCAGGTCGAGCAGCAACCGGTTCATGCGCTGCACGTCGTGCGGATGGAGTCCGATGGTGGGCTCGTCGAAGACGTACGTCACGTCGGTCAGTGCGGAGCCGAGGTGACGGATCATCTTGGTGCGCTGCGCCTCGCCGCCCGACAGGGTGCCCGAGGAGCGCTCGAGCGACAGGTAACCCAGCCCGATGTTGGTGAACGAGTCCAGCAGGTGCTGCAGCCCGGCCACCAGCGGCGCCACGGACGGGTCAGTGAGCTGGCGCGTCCACGCGGCCAGGTCGCTGACCTGCATGGCGCAGAGGTCGGCGATGTTCTTGCCGAGGATCTTCGAGGAGCGCGCTTCAGGCGCCAGGCGTGTGCCGCCGCACTCGGGGCAGTCCGTGAACGTTATGGCCCGCTCGACGAACGACCTTATGTGCGGCTGCATCTGCTCGACGTCCTTGTTCAGGTACGACTTCTGAACCTGCGGGATGATCCCTAAGTACGTGAGGTTGATGCCGTCTACCTTGACCTTGGTCGCGTCCTTGTAAAGCAGGTCATGCAGCTCGCGCTTGTTGAACTCGCCGAGGGGTTTGCCCGTGTCGAACCAGCCGCTGCCGCGCAGGATGCGGCCCATCCAGCCGTCCATGCTGTAACCGGGCACCGTTAGTGCGCCTTCGTCGAGCGACTTGCTCGCGTCGAACAGGGCGGTGAGGTCGAAGTCGGTCACGTTGCCGAGCCCCTCACAGCGGGGGCACATGCCGCCCAGGATGTTGAACGAGGCCCTCTCGGTCACGGTCTTGGCGCCGCGCTCCACCGTTAAGGCCCCCGAGCCCTTGGCCGAAGGCACGTTGAACGAGAACGCGTTCGGCGGCCCGATGTGGGGCTCGCCCAGGCGGCTGAACAGAATGCGCAGCATGGCGTTGGCGTCGGTGGCGGTGCCCACGGTGGAACGCGGGTTGGAGCCCATGGGGTCCTGGTCCACGATGATGGCCGTGGTGAGGCCCTCCAGCCGGTCCACCTCGGGCCGCGCGAGGGTCGGCATGAAACCCTGCAGGAAGGCGCTGTAGGTCTCGTTGATGAGCCGCTGCGACTCGGCGGCTATTGTGTCGAACACGAGCGAGCTCTTGCCGGAACCCGACACGCCGGTGAAGACGGTCAGGCGCCTCTTCGGGATCTCGAGGCTGATGTTCTTGAGGTTGTTGACGCGCGCACCGAGTACCCGGATGCGGTCGTGACTGTCGGCCTGGTGCTGGTTGTCGGGCGCCCCTCGCCTGGGGTCCTCTTTGGGCTGCTTAGGCATCCGAGCCGTTCAAACCTCCTGTATGCGGATCATGTTGCCGGAAGGGTCGCGGATGGCGCAATCGCGCACGCCGTAAGGTTGGTCGGTGGGCTCCTGCACCACTTCCGCGCCGCCCGCCACGATGGCCTCGAACGCGCTATCGAGGTCGGGCGTGGAGAGGTTGACCCCGAAGAAGCTGCCCTTGGCCATGAGTTCAGCGATGACCCGCTGCTCTTCCTCCGTGAGGTCGGGCAGAGCGGCGGGCGGATGCAGCACGATGGCGGTGTCTGGCTGCTCGGCGGGGCCCACGGTTATCCACCGCAGCCCCTCGTAGCCGACGTCGTTGCGGACCTCGAAACCTAGCACGTCGCGGTAGAAGGCGAGCATGGTGTCGGGGTCGTCGTGCGGCAGGAAGCTCGTGTGGATGAGTAGTTTCATGGGTTCGATCCTAGGGGGTAGCGGGGCGGTCTCGCTTCTCGATTCCTGACCGGTTGTTCATCGACCGCGTCTAGGCGCGGGGGCCGCTGCCGCAATGGCCTGGTTGCCTGCTTGGCCAAGCAGGTAGGGACGCCGCGCATTGTGCCGTCGTGTTGCTCCTTGTACGCACTGGGCGGCATGCCCACCAACTCGGTGAAGCGAGTGCTGAACGTGCCGAGCGAGGAGCAGCCCACCTCGAAGCACGCGTCGGTAACGCTGACGTCGCCGCGCCGCAGCAGCGCCATCGCGCGCTCGATGCGGCGCGTCATTAGGTAGCTGTAGGGCGACACACCGTAAGCCGCCTTGAACTGCCTGCTGAGGTGCCCGGCCGACATGTGCACGCTGCGCGCCAGCTCCTCGACGTTGAGTGGCTTCACGTACTCGCGGTCCATGCGGTCGCGCACGCGCCGGAACCGGGCCAGGTCGCGGCGCTCCTTGTACGTCAGGGCGGTGTTGGCCATGGGGAGAATGATGCCACAGCGAACCGGCGCTGCGCTGGGGGTGGCGTCACGGCCCGAAGTGCCAGTCTGGAGAAGGGTCGCGGTCGGCTCGTTGTCGGCGGCATATCCTTGCCTGGCCGTAGGTCACTGAACGAGGTGTGCGGAAGGAGCACGGATGGAGCAGATCAAGGAGTACTTTCCCCGGGCGCTGCTGGAGCGGTACGGCGAGAGCCTGGAAGACGCCAGCGCGCACGCCGCAGCGGCCGTGGAAGAGGTCGTCGCCCGCCTGGCGGCGCTCAGTCCGCAGCAGGCTGCCGCGCCCGTGGCTCCCGGGAAGTGGAGCCCGCTTCAGGTGGCCGATCACCTGCACCGCGTGAACCTGCTCGCTATTGAGGGCATAGCGCGCGTGAGCAGGGGCGAGGAGCCGGTGCGTACCGAGCGCGGCTCGGTAACTGCCGACGGCGGTCTGGTCGTCGGCCTAACTGGCGCCGAGCCAGCGGCCGACCCGAGCCTGGCGCAGGTTACGGCCGACCTGAGGAGCAGCAACGCGGCACTGGCTGAAGCGGCCGTGGCGGCGCAAGCGTCGGGCTTGGGCGCGGAAGTAGTGAACGTGAACCCGTTCTTCGGTGAGCTGTCGCCGCTCGATAGCGTGCGGATGGCGGCGCTGCACGCGCGGCATCACATCAGGAAGCATCTGGCGGGGTGAAGCGCACCGGCCTGCGCAGCGCCATGGAGTACGTGCGCGCCTGGAACCTCAAAGGTCCCAACTAGCCTGGACCACTGCATAGAATTGACACTAGCGCGCCCATGTCGGTACACTGACCGTCGCCCTGTTGGTCGGGCGCAAGGTTCGTCAGCGTGGGGCCGTGGCGCAGTTGGGAGCGCGTCTGAATGGCATTCAGAAGGTCAGGGGTTCGAATCCCCTCGGCTCCACCACAGTAAAGAGCAGTGAGCGACACCCGGGTAACCAGGTGTCGCTCTTGCGTTCGTCAGGCGATTGCAGCGCCAGCAGAGCCCCTCACCCCAACCTGAACTCCTGCGGCGTCATCAACAGTGCGCGCTCCTGCCACAGCGGCGCCACGGCGCTCACGAGGCTCTGCACGTCGTTGCCAACGGGCAGCACGTACCTGGCGGGCGCCGCCACGCTCCGAACCGGGGCGTTAGGCGAGAGCCCTGCCAGTCGCTTGGCGAGGGCCACGGCGCTGCCCACGTCGCCGAGTTCGTCTACCAGCCCGACCTCTATAGCGTCGGCGCCGGACCACAGGCGGCCACGCCCGATCTCGTTCACGCGCTCCTTCGTCAGGTTGCGGCCCTCAGCCACGCGCGTGACGAAGCGGTCGTAAACGCCGTCCATGTAACGCGTAAGCAGCTCGCGCTCCTCCTCGTCGAACGGCCTCGCGGAACCGTACACGTCGGCGAAGCGGCCCGTCTTGAGGGTCTCCGGGTTGAAGCCGTACCTGGCGTTGAACTCCTCCATCACCGGCTTAGCGGTCAGCACCCCGATCGAGCCCGTGATGGTGGTGGGAGCCGCCAGCACCTTGGTTGCGTGCGTAAGCACGTAGTAGCCGCCGCTGCCGGCGACCGCGCCCATCACTGCTACCACCGGCATGCGCGCCGCCAGCAACTTTATCTCGCGCCAGATCAGGTCGCTGGCAAGGGCGGAGCCACCGCCGGAGTCCACGTGGAACACCACCGCCTTGGTGCGCTTGTCCTTGCCGGCGGTGCGTAGCGCACGCACCAGCGTCTCGCTGCCAGCCATGCGGTCGCCCAGCAGCGGCAGCGGTACGGGCGGCTTGCGCGACTTGCCTGGGATGATGGCGCCCTCGAGCGATACCAGCGCCACGCGGCCGGGCGCCGTGGCGTGCACTTGCCGCGTTAGGAACGGCGCTGCGGCGGCGAGCGGCCTATGCTGCTTGCCCAGGAACTCGTCCTCGTAAGCCACGCGGTCGATCATGCCGACCTCCGCCGCCTGAGTAGCTGAGGTTACGCCCTCATCCACCCAGCGCCGCACCTCGGTGGGCTCCTTCGACCTGCCCTGGCCGGTGACTTCCAGGAAGTGCTCATGCATGCTGTCCAGCAGCACCGTCAACTGCTCGCGCTGCCCGTCGCTCATGCTGGAGCGCGCGAAGTCGTCCATGGCGCTCTTGTACTCGCGAATGGCGAGCTTATCGACGCTCAATCCGTAACGGGCGAGGAACTCCGCCTTGTACGTGGTGGTGATGGCCATGCCGTTCACGTTCATCTCGCCGCTGTCCGGCGCGAGGATCTCGTCGCCCACGCTGGCGACGTAGTAATCCGTGTTGCTGAAGCTGTTGGCCGTGATGATCAGCTGCCGGCCGCCGTCCTTCAGGCGCTGCAACTGGCGCCGCACCGCGTACGCCCCGGCCCAGTCCAGCGCGAGGTCCTGGAGCCGCACCACCACGCCCTTCAGCCAGCTGGCCTCCAACAACGCCGTGACCAGCGCCTCCAGCTCCTCCTGCGAGACGGTGCGCTCCTTGCCCATGAGCGCGTCGGGCGAGAAGAGCTTGCGCTTGCTCTTCCGCGGCTGGAATGGACCCGAGAGCTCCAGCACCACCCACTCAGGGCGTTCGCCGGGCAGCACCCTCACCACGGCGTTGCGCAGCCTTGTGGCGCCGTTGCGCAAAGTGGTCACGGCGGTACTAAGCGAACCGGCGAGCGCGCTACTTCCGTCCTTACCGTTGGTAGCCATGCCTGGATTGTAAGGGCCGGGAGGTT
>JBAYRM010000027.1:0-17415 GCA_041676665.1 Trueperaceae bacterium | reverse complement strand
ACTTACTGGGGCCACATGCTGGGCATCAACATCGAGACCGACATGCGCAAGCGCGCCTTCGATCACCTGCAGAAGCTTTCGTTCGGCTATTACGACGAGCAGAAGACCGGTCACCTGGTGGGGCGTCTCACCAAGGACCTGGAGGAGATAGGCGAGGTGGCGCACCACGGGCCCGAGGACGCCTTCATCGCCGTCATGACCCTGCTGGGCGCCTTCGTGCTCATGTTCGCCGTGAACGTGAACCTGGCGCTGATTACGCTGGCGGTGGTGCCGTTCACCGCGTGGTTCACGGTTCGTTACGGCGGCCGCATGACGCGCAACTGGCGCGCCATCTACGACCGCGTGGGGGCGTTCAACGCCCGCATCGAGGAGAACGTGGGCGGCATCAGGGTGGTGCAGGCGTTCGCCAACGAGGATCACGAGCGGCGACTGTTCGACAAGGACAACCGCGCCTACCGCGAGACCAAGCTGGAGGCGTACCGCATCATGGCGGCCACGCACTCGCTCTCGTACCTCAGCATGCGCTTCACGCAGCTCGTGGTCATGGTGGCCGGCAGCTACTTCGTGATCCGCGGGGCGCTGAGCAACGGCGAGTTCGTGGCGTTCCTGCTGCTGGTGGGCGTGTTCTTCAGGCCCATTGAGAAGATCAACTCGGTCATCGAGACATACCCCAAGGGCATCGCGGGCTTCAAGCGTTACACAGAGCTGCTGGACACGCGTCCCGACATCGCCGACGCGCCCGGCGCCGTGGCCGTGAGCGGCTTGCGGGGCCACATCGAGTACGAGGACGTGACCTTCGGCTACCGCGCCAACAAGCCCGTACTGTCGGGGGTCAACCTGAGCATCCAGGCGGGCCAGACGGTAGCGTTCGTGGGCCCGTCGGGCGCCGGCAAGACCACCATCTGTTCGCTACTGCCGCGCTTCTACGAGGTGGGCGCCGGACGCATCACCATCGACGGAATCGACGTGCGCGACATGACCCTCACCAGCCTGCGCAGCCAGATCGGCATCGTGCAGCAGGACGTGTTCCTCTTCGCTGGCACGGTGCGTGAGAACATCGAGTACGGCCGCCTGGGAGCCAGCGAGGCCGACATCTTGGAGGCGGCGCGCCGCTCGCGCCTCACGGAGGTCATCGACGACCTGCCGCACGGCCTCGACACGGTCATCGGCGAGCGCGGGGTCAAGCTCTCGGGCGGCCAGAAGCAGCGCCTCGCTATCGCGCGGATCTTCCTTAAGAACCCGCCAATCCTGATCCTCGACGAAGCCACCTCGGCGCTGGACACCCAGACGGAGCGCGCCATCCAGCAGTCGCTAATGGAGCTGTCGGAGGGGCGCACCACCCTGGTGATAGCGCACCGCCTGGCTACCGTGCGGAACGCCGACAGGATCGTGGTGGTCGACGAGAGCGGCATCGCGGAGCAGGGCAGTCACGACGAGCTGCTGGCGGCGCAGGGCCTGTACCGCACCCTGCACATGGCCCAGTCGTTCTGAGTCGGGCCTCCGGTCAGCCGCGGTCGCGCTGGGCGTAGGCCTGCTCCAGGTGCAGTACCCGCGCCCGCGCCACCGCCAGGCGCGGGTCGCCCGCCCCCAGCACGTCGGCGGCGGCGGACCACAGTTGCAGGTCGTCGCCGAGGCGCTCGGCCAGCTCGCAGAGCGCGTCGGGATCGCGCGACATGAGCACCGCCTGGCGCAGTTCCTCCTCCAGCCGCTCGCGTTCCTCAACCACGCCGGGAGCGTCGCTGAGCGGCAGCAGCGGCTGGCGGTACAAGGACACCGCCTCCCTCACGCGCCGCTGCGCGAGGTAGCCGCGCAGCTCCAGCACGTCGGCGGCGGCGGCCACGGTGAGGCGGTACGGCACCTCGCTCACGGGCAGGTGGCGGCGCACGCGCGTGAGCATGCCGCGCACCCCGCCAGCTGTGAACGGCGCCTGCCCATCGGGCGTGAGGAAGTCGTTGAGGGCGTCGCGGCCGATGCCGTCAGGGTTCAGCGCCAGTGCCAGCGCGACCTCGGCCACGCGCTGCGGCAGCTTGCTCTCGGTCCCTTCGTGCACCACGCTCACATCGGGGCCGAGGAAGCGCAGCGTGAGCCCGGCGCCGTGCCCGCCGAGCGTGGACCATAAGGGTGCGAACAGGCTCTCGGGTCCGCTGAGGACCCGCAGTGCGGTCGGGTGCAACTGCCCGAGCTGGGCCGCGGTACGGGCGGGCAGCCGCGGTGCACCGCCGTCGGTGGCGAGCAGGAAGTACAGGGCCGCCATGAGCCGCTGCTCGGCGACCAGTTCAGGGGTGTGCAGCACTAGCTGCAGGTCGTCGGCCGCGCCGGGCGCGCCCAGCACCGCGCCGACCATGCCGCGCGCCAGCGCGGCCAGCGCCTGCTCGTAAGGCGTGTCGGCGGCGGCCAGGCGGCTCACGTCGCCGGCCACCCGCTCGGCCTCTGCCGTCTGGCCGAGCTCCAGCAGGCAGCGCACCAGCTGGTAACCCTGGCGGGCACGCCAGCCGCGGCCGCTGGCCTGATAGGTAGAGCCGATGAGCTCGAGCGCGGCGCGCGGCCGCTGTTCGGCTAGCTCCAGCCACGCCAGCGTGCTGCGCAGGAGCGCCGCCTGGGTCGGCAGGCTGCCCTCAACCATGACCTGGGCGTCTTCCAGCACGCGCCTGAGGCCCACCAGGTCGCCCGTCATGATGCGGGCCACCCCGAGGTCGTTTACGACCGTCAGGCGCCGGTTGCCCTCGCTGAACTCGCCGCGGTCGAACATGTCGAGCGTCCACCGCGCCCAGCTGGCCGCCTCGGTGTACTCGCCCTCCTGGCTGAGTCGCGCCACCAGTGCGCCGGCGTTACGCACCACGTCGTAGCGGCTACTGGTCTCCTCGGCTGCCCGCACGGACTGGCGCAGCAGGTCGATGCCCGCAGCGGCGTCCGGGTGCAGGCGGCCGTACTGCCACAGCGTCAACGGGCTGCGCTGCGCGTCCAGCGCCTGCCGCGCCATGGCGAAGCCCAGCTCGCGCCGCATGGCGCCCGCGCGGCGCGCCCGCAGCGCCGGCGCTTTGTGCACAGCGAGGTAGGCGTCGACCTCCGGCAGTACCTGACCCAAGTCGCCCGCCGCGAAGCCCGCCACCAGGCGCCACTCGAGAACCCGCTCGGACTGCGCGTACTCTTCCGGCAACGACGTGAGCAGCAGGTGCAGGCGCCGCAGGAGCCCCTCCTCCTGGTAGCGCGGACCGGCCTGCCTGATGAGGTCGTTCACCAGCTCGGGGGCGCCCATTACGGCTACTTCCAGGGCGTCGATCAGTTCGCCCTGCTGCCTTAGGGCGCGCACCGCCAGGGCGGGCTCTACCAGCGCTGCGTCCTGCTCGGGCACCCGCTCGCCAAGCGCTGACGGCACCACCACGGGGCCCAGGCCCAAGGCCGCGTGGGCCTCTGACAGGAGCGACAGGAAGCGGCCGTTCGTCTGCTGCCACAACCTAAGCGCGTCGTCCTGCGAGAGCGCGCGCGGCAGGATGTCGGACGCTTCGTTCTGCGCCAGGCGCAACTCGGGCGGGCCGAGCACGCGCGTGCGCTCAGCCAGCGACAGTGGCGGCGGTTGGTCGTGGCGCAGGTCTACGAGCACCTTGTAGCCGTGGTGCCTGAGGTCGAGCAGCTCCCCGAGCAGCTCCTCGGGCGCGCCGAAGGTGGTAACAGCCAGCCTGAGCGGCAGGAGCTCGCTGCGGTAGTGCCTGAGCGCGGCAAGGTGCGTGCCGAGCGGCAGGGCCCGGCCCAGCAGCGGCGTGGGCAGGGTGGCGTTGACCGCGCGGGCCAGTTCGTTGCCCTGCGCTACCGGGTCGTGTAGCGTGCGCGGCCCGAACTCGAACCAGGCCACTCGACCCCTGTTCCTAAGGGCGTCTACAAGGAACGGGGCGCCGTACTCCTCACCGCCCCACAGGAGGGTGGGCTCGGGAGAGGCCTCAATGGCCTCGACATGACGCGGCAGCCACACGGCATAAGGATAGCCGTGCGGCCAGCGTGCCAGGTGGCTTGGCTAGGCGGAAGTCTAGGCGGAAGTCTGGGCGGCGCTCGGCGCCGGTGCGGGCACCGGGCGTGGCAGGTGCGGCGCGGCCTGCTCTTCACGCAACTTGGCCACTGCGGCGAGAACCTGGCGATCAGTTATCAGTACGCGCCCACCTACGAAGGTGAAGTGGCTGGTCTGCTCCAGTACGCGGCGTGCTTGCTCCCTGTTCATGGTCCCCTCCTGGGCCTGTCCGGCCGGTCGAGTGGCAGAGTAGGCGGCCCGGCGCTTCACGTGCGCTTCGCCGTCACAGCGCAGTCATGAAGCGGGTGTGAAGCGCCCCGAACCGTACCTTCCAGACAACGCCATCTGGAGGTGGTCGCCGACCATGAAAACCGTTCGCAGAATCGCTACCTACAGCATCCTCACCCTGGCCCTCAGCGCCTTCGCGTTCGGCAACCTCGGCACCCTCAACCAGGGCACCCACAGCCAACTCGCCGACACCAGCGGCCAATACAACGAATGGGACGTCGGCTCCACCACCACCCCCACCCTCAACCAACTCGCCGACACCAGCGGCCAGTACAACGAATGGGACGTCGGCTCCACCACCACCCCCACCCTCATCCAACTCGCCGACACCAGCGGCCAGTACAACGAATGGGACGTCGGCTAAGCGCGCAGCTTGTAACCACAGCTCCGCGCCGCAGACGCTCCTGAGGCATCTCCCCCGAATGCATCAGACTCACCACGACACAAAGTCACGCCCGCCTCGGCTCGACCAGTTACGGCACCTGTTCCAACCGGTCGTTCCGCTTGGCAAGGGCGAAGGCTGGTCCGAAGCGCTGGTGCGCTGGCAGCTCAACGACGGCACCGTTCGCGGCCCGCTCGACATCCTGCCCTACTGGCTCGCGCCCAACCGGCTCGAAGAGTTCACGCGCTTCACGCTCGAGCGCGCTGGCCGCGCGGCCGTAGCCAACCCGACCTCCAAAGTGTCCGTCAACCTCAGCCCCTCACAGGTGCTGCTACCGGGTACCCTCACCACCCTGGAGGGCATGCTGCCCGCCGTGCGGTGCCGGCTGCATATCGAACTAACCGAGCAGCTTCACGCCGACGGCGGCGCGATCGCCGAGCGGCTCCTGCTCCTCAAGCAGCGCTGCGGCGTGGTGCTGCTCGACGACGTTACGCCCGCCGACCTGGCCACCCGCACGCGCTTCCAGGCGCCCGTCGACGGGGTCAAGATCGACCGCACCGTGGTCCTGGCCCTACTAGGCCACGACGTTGCGGGCGTGAGCCCCAAGCAGGCGCACAAGTTCGTGCAGGAGGTCGTGCACCGCTTCGAGATAGTAGTGGCCGAAGGCATAGAAGATCCGAACGCATGTGCGGAGTTAGCGGCACTTGGCATCAGCCACGTGCAAGGGTTCGGGATCGCAAGACCCGCACCCGAGCTGCGTTCGGAAGCGAGCGTGGCTGCGCTCACGCGCAGAACGGAAGGCGGGGCGCCGCGTGGGCGCCTCCCTTCCGCAGGCATCGGCATGACCGCTGACGACGAGCCGAGCGGCTGGTCGTCGCGCTGATACCGCTGCCGCGCCAGGCGAACGCCGGCGCCGCAGCGTTATTCGCGTCATGTGGGTCAAAGAGAGGTCGTCCGGCCAGTTAGGCGGGGCGGCAACCAACAAGGGTTCGGGGGAACCCGCCAGCGGCACCGCAGCAGGGCCTTAGCGCCAGGCTGCGGTGCCGCTCTCTTAGCCCCACCCTCAGGGGCAGCGCTAACGCAAGGGAAGTCCGTAACGGAGCCGTAACGCAGCCGCCCCTAAGCTGAACCGAACGAAGAGCACCGTCAACGCCCCCGCCGCCACGCGGCCACCAGGGCAGGAGGTCGGCAAATGGCACACCCACGCACCCCACACCGCACACGTTACGGGCGGCCACGCCTGGCCACACTGCTCGCCAGCGCCAGCACGCTGCTCGCGCTGCTCCTCCCGACCAACGCCACCGCTCAGGGCGGCACCGGTTATAGCGGCATCTACACGCTGATGACCGAAGAGGGCCAGATCGAACTGCAACTCAAGCAGGAGGGCGCCAACGTCACTGGATACCTGATCCTGGACGGCCAGCCCTACAAGGTCGAGGGCCAACTGGACGACATCGGCATCTACGGGACCATCTGGACGGGGCAAGTGGAGCTCTACTTCGAAGCCGAAATGCAGAGCAACTACCTCTACATGATCATCGCGCAGATAGACCCCAACACCGGCGCGCCGGATCCCGCCACCGCTGGCGAGTACTACTTCCAGAACTCCGATCCACAACCCAGGCCCGTGCCACCCGTAACGCAGCCCCAGCCGCCGACCGCGGCTCCACCGCCCACCAGCACACCGCCCACCACCTGGCCGCCCACCCGGTCACCCAGCGGGCAAACAACAGGCGGGCAAGCAACGGGCACCAGCACGCCACCGACCGGCATGCAGACCGCCGAGGTAGGCCGCCGCTACGAGGCCGGCAGCGTGGTCGGGTCGGTCGACGCCGGCGTGGCGTTCGTGGTGCCGCCCGCCTACTACGCTGGCTACAACCCGCAAGAGAACGCGTTCATGGTCATCTCCGACACGCAACCCGGCCTGCTGATAGTAGAGGCGCTCTCCAACATCGACTTAGACAGCGCGGTGGCGCAGCTCGGTCAGTCGTTCCAGGCCAGCAGCGAGGTAACGGTGGTGCCACAAGGCCAGGCGCAGATAACCGGCAACGTGGCCCGGGCCAGCTTCGCCGTCTACATGCCCAACGGCGCACTGCCCCTGTACGTGATGGGGGTTGCGGGCCAGGCGGGCAACGTGTTCATCGTCGCAGGACTCGGCGGACCTTCAGAACAGGCCGTGGTGCAAGAGCTGGTGGAGCGCGTGGCGGCAAGCGCCACGCTGTTCACGCCCACGCGCGCCAGCGCCACCACCATGGCCGGGCAACTGGCTGGCGCGCACCTGTCGCGCTCTCACTCCAGCAGCGGCACGGGCATCATGGACTCCTCCTCCATCCAGCTCGACCTCTGCTCGGACGGCGCCTACGCCTACACGGCCAGTTCCAACGTGGGAGTAAGCGTGAGCTCACAAGACGGTGCCAGCATGAGCGGCCTCAGCAGTTCGTCCGATGAGGAACAGGGCCGCTGGGTCATGGAGTCGGGCCTGCTCGGGCCCGTGCTGGTGCTGCACGCCAACACTGGCGGCATCGAGACCTACCTGGGTCTGCTGGAGGCCGGCGGCACGCTGTACGTCGAAGGTCTACCGGTAATGCTGGCACGCAGCTCGCGCTGCTTCTAACCCGCGAACCCGCGCGCGCCGAGAGATTCTTCTGCTCGGCGCCAGCAAGACGCCGCTACAATGGCCCAGACTGTGGCACAGACCGTCCAGCTCCTCGGCACGGGCGCCGGTGGCGAGCGGCTGCCGCCCGACCTGCGCGGCGCGCTACTCGCCTACCTGGCGTACGCCGACGACTGGCTCCCGCGCGAGCAGGTGGCGTTCATGTTCTGGCCCGACACCGACGAGGCCGGAGCGCGCCGCAACCTGCGCCAGCTCCTTAACCGCACCAAGTCCCTCAAGCTAACGACCGCGCTCGAGGTGGAGTCAACGCAGCTGCGCTGGCCCGTGAGCAGCGACGTGGCGCAACTGCGCCGCGCCGTGGGGCGGCAACAGTGGGACCAGGTCATAGCGCTGTACAGCGGCGACCTGCTGGCGGGCAGGCCCGCTGAAGCCAACGCCAGCTTCGGGGCGTGGCTCGACCTGGAACGCGAGAACCTGCGCAACGTGTACCGGCGCGCCGTGGGGCGGCGCGCGGAGGAGCTGGAGGCCCAAACCGACCACGCGGCCGCCGCCGCCGTGCTGGAACCCCTGCTAGCGGGCGATGAACTAGACGAGGAACTGCTGCAGGCGTTCATGCGCAACGCGTACCTGGCTGGCCAGCGCTCCCACGCGGTGCAGGCGTACGAGCGCTTCGCGCAGCAGCTGGCTCACGAGGTCGGGCTGGAGCCCCTACCCGAAACCCGCAGCCTGCTCGAGACCATCACGAGCGCCGCCCCGCTGGCGGGCGCCCCCGCGCGCAGGGCGCCCGCGGCCCCGCTGCAGGTGCAGCGGCCGCCGCGCCTGGTGGGCCGCGACAGCTCCCTGGCTCAGGTGATCGCCGCCCCCACCAACGTGGTGCTGCTCAGCGGCGAGGCGGGCGTGGGCAAGACGCGCCTCATGGAGGAGCTAACGGAGCGGCGGGCCGCGGCGCGCTGCCTGGAAGGCCTGCAGTCCGTACCGTTCCAGAGCGTGGTCGACCTGGTGCGCGGCGCGTTGCGGGGCGGCTGGAGCCCCGAACAGCTGGGCGACTACCGTGAGGACCTGGCGCGCTTGGTGCCGGAGACGCTGCCGGGCACGAACGCTCCGCCAGCCGAGCCGCTGACCCTGCGCTCACGCTTGCTGGAGGCACTGGCGCGCTGCCTCGAAAGCGCATACGGCTCGGGGGCGCCAGGGGCTGGCGCGGGCTTTCACCTCACCATCGACGACCTGCAGTGGGCCGACGACGACACCCTCGAGCTGCTCACGCTCCTGGCGCACCGGGGGCGGCTGCGGGTGCTCGGGGCGTTCCGGCGCTACGAGACCACCGAGCGGCTAGAGCGGTTCCTGTCGGGCCTGCACACGGCGGGGCTGCTGACGCTGGTGAGCCTGGAGCCGCTCAGCGAGGAGCAGGTGAGGGACCTGCTGGCCACGCTTATTGGCGCGCCCCAGGGCCCGGAGAGGTTCGCCAAGTGGCTTCACGGCAGCAGCGCCGGCAACGTCATGTTCGCGCTGGAGACCCTCAAGTCGCTGTTCGAGAACGGCGTACTGGCCGAAGGCAACGACGGCTGGCGCAGCGAGCTGGACGCCATTACCCGCGACTACAGCGAGCTCGAGGCGCCGCGCGCCATCGCCGACGTGGTGGGCAGGCGCCTGAGTCGCCTCAGCGCCGAGGGCGTGCGCGCCGCGCACGCGGCAGCAGTGCTGGGCGCCGGCATCACGCCCACGCTGCTGGCTGCCATGCTCGACTGCTCCGAGTTGGCGGCGCAGGACCTGCTGGAGGAGCTCGAGCGCGGCGGCATGCTGCTGGGGCACGAGTTCCGCCACGACCTCATACGGCAGTCGGTCTACGGCTCGCTGACTCAGGGGCGCAGGCGCCTGCTGCACGCGCGCGCCGCCGAGGCGCTGACGCCGCGAACCCGCTCGCTGGCTGAAAGCGAGAGCCTCATCGTGGTCGGCGAGCATCAACTGGCGGCGGGCGACCCCGCCGCCGGCGCGCGCACCCTGACGCGCGCCGCCACCGACCTGCAGGAAGCTGGTCTGGTCACGCAGGCTTCCACCGTGCTGGGGCGCACGCTGCAGCGCCTCCAGCGCGGCGAGCACGGCGACGACGCCGGCTTGCCGAGCGATCACGCGGCCGTAACGCACGTGAAGATCGGCCTGGTGCGCAACCTGATCATGTTGGGTGAGCTCGACAAGGCGGCGCCCCTGCTCGACGAGGCCCTGCGGGCCACTCTCCCACCCGAGCTGCGGGCCGAGGCGCTCGAGGCGCACGCCAAGCTGCTCCTGCGCTCCGGCCGGCTTGACGAGGCGCTGGCAGCGGCCCGCGCCGCCATGGACCTGGCCACCAGGCACGGCGACCGGGTGCTGGCCATCAACGCCTCCACCGCCGTGGCGGAAGCCGCCTACTACCTGGGGCGCCTGACCGAAGCGCTCGAGATTGTGGAGGCCAACGTGCGCTCGCTGCGCAGCGAGGACCTTCCGTTGGCTCTGGCCTCGCAGCTCACGAGCCAGGGCGCCATCCTCGACGTCCTTGAGCGCAGCCAGGAGGCGCTGCCCGCGCACGTTGAGGCGCTCGACATCGCGCGCTCGCTGGGCGCGCGCCACCAGTTCGTGAACGTGGCTCTCAACCTGCTGGAGTGCTACCGCATCCTGAAGCGCCACGACGAGGCGCTGAGCGTGGCCGAGGAGGCCCTTGCGCTGGGGGAGGTGGACGGCACCAGCGTGCTGCGCAACAACCTGGCCAGCATGCTCATGGAACTGGGGCGACTCGACGAAGCGGCGCAGCACTGCCGTGCGAACCTGGACGTTGAGGACCCGACCATCCGCGTGCTGGCGTGGGCGCGCCTCGTGACGCTTAGCGCCCGCAGTGGCGACGAGGGCGCCATGCGCGAGGCGCTGGCCGGCACCTTGGAGCATGCGCACCGCAGCGAGTTCCCGGTGGCGCGCGTTTCAGCCGCCACGAGCCTCTTCGATCACGGCGACGACGCCCTGCGCCGCTCGGCGCTGGAGCTGGTGGCTGAGCTCGACCCCGCAGCCCTGGAGGCCAGCCACAAGGACGACGTGCTGCGCATCCGCCAGCACTTCGAGGACTAACGGGCGAGCCCGTAACGGCGGCGTAACACCGCGCCGCTAAGCTGCCCTTATGAGCAACTCGGACGCCACTTTGCTCCTGGTCATGCGCGTCACGCGCAGCGGGAAGGGGCCCGTGATCCGGATCCAGGACCTGCGCACCGGCGAGCTCCGCGAGTTCACCTCGTGGGCTGCGTTGCAGCGCTACGCCGAGAAGGAAGCCCCCCGCTCGAAACTGCGGTAGCTATACTGGCACCACGAACACAGGTGGGCGCCGGGCCACAGGCGTGAGCGCCTTTCGAACGGGAGGCCTTAGACACTCATGTACCTCAACCCGAACGAACCGTTACGCCGCTTGTCAGCCCGCCCCGCTCCCACGTTGGCCATCATCCTCGGCGTTCTCGTGCTGGGCGCCGGATTCTGGCTGTCGCGCTCGCTCATGGTGCCGTCGCCGGTGGTCCCCGCCAGCGCCGACGCGCGCCTCTTCTCAGCGGAGCGCGCGTGGCCGCTGCTGGTGCGCCTGGTCGACGACGGCGCGCCGCACCGGGTCGATACCGCAGCCGGCGAAGCCGCGCGGGAGAGGGTCATAAGCGAGTTCCAGGCTCTGGGGTACGAGGTCGAGACGCAGACCGCCTGGGCCTGCCGTGAGCAGTACGCGGTGTGCGCCAACGTGACCAACGTCATGGCGCGCCTGCCGGGCAGCGGCGCGGGTCCTGCGCTCATGCTCTCGGCGCACTACGACTCGGTGGGCGCCGGTCCGGGCGTGTCCGACGACATGGTCGCCGTGGCGGCCATCATCGAGGTGGCGCGCATGCTGCGCGGCGAGCCGCAGCTACTCAACGACGTGCTGTTCGTTATCACCGACGCCGAGGAGGAGGGGCTGGTCGGCGCCGAGGCGTTCCTGAACCACCCGTATATAGGTGAGGTCGGCCTGATAGCCAACTACGAGGCGCGCGGCACGGGCGGCCAGAGCCTGATGTTCCAAACGAGCCCCGGCAACGCCTGGCTCGTCGAGCGCTACGCGCAGGCGGCGCCGCGGGCCGCCACCAGCTCGCTGCTTTACGAGATCTACCGCCTGCTACCTAACGACACGGACCTGAGCGTCTACTTAGACGCCGGCATGGCGGGCATCAACTTCGCTTACGTAGAGCACGTGCAGCGTTACCACACCCCCAACGACGACCTGCAGCACCTCGACCTGGCTTCCTTCCAGCATCAGGGCGAGAACGTGCTGGCCGCGGTGCGGGCGTTCGGTAACGCCAACCTCAGCGCCATGCCTGCCGGCAACGCCATCTACCAGGACGTGTACCCCGGCGTGGTGGTGCAGGCGCCGCAAAGCTGGGCCCTGTGGCTGGCTGGCGGCGCGCTGGTGCTGTGGCTCCTCATCGTGGTGGCCCTCCTCGGCTCCGGCGCCATCACCGCCGGCGGCCTGCTGCTGGCGCTGTTCACCACGCTGTTAGGCCTGGTCGCGGCGGTGGCGCTGGGGTACGGCGTAACCGAGCTCATCACCATGCTGACCGGGTCCAGCGAGCCGTGGTTCGCCCAACCCGTGCCTACGCGCGTGGCCGTGTGGGCCGCCGGCATCCTCGGCTTCCTGTTCTTCGCGTCGCTGGCGGCCCGGCGCGCCGGCTTCTGGGGCATGGCGGCAGCCGTGTGGCTGTGGTGGTCGGGCATCTCCCTGGCGGCGGCGCTGCTGCTGCCGGGCGCCAGCGTTTCGCCCCTGCTGCCGACCCTCGTCGCCAGCCTGGTTTACGCGCTGCTGGTGCTGTTCGGCGTGGGCGCACCCACGCGCCGCGGAACCACCATCGGCTGGCTGCCTGTGCTTGTGAGCCTGGTGAGCGTGTTCGCCACGGCCTACTTGGTGATCACGCTGGCGTTCATCGTCGAGCTGGGTCTCGGGTTCGGCATGAGCATGGCGATCAGCCTGCTGGTGGCGCTGGCGGCAACCTCGCTGGCGCCGCTGCTGGCGGTACCCGCGGGCGGCGGCCCGGCGCGCGGCGCGGTGCTGCTGGTTGCGTTGCTGGTGGTGGCGGGCGGAGTGGTGTGGGCCACGCGCGTGCCGCACTACAGCGCCGAGAAGCCGCAGCACCTCAGCATGTACTACCTGCAAACCACCGTTGACGCAGTTACCAGCAGCGACTGGGGGCTCAGCACCAGTGACCACGCACGCGTGCCCGCTCCTCTGGTCCAGGCCGGCTTCAGCGGCTCGGCTGTAAGCGTGCCAGGCTACGCGGGGCCTTTACAGGCGGCGCCGGCGCCAGACCTGGCGCTCGAGAGCCCGACGCTCGAGGTCGTTTCCGACACCTTGGTCGGCAGTCAGCGCCTGCTGACCGTGCGCCTGGCCTCGCCGCGCGGGGCCGAACAGATGGTGCTGGCCGTGCCGCGCGACATGGGCCTCACCAACATCGACGTGCCTGCCGCCGACCGCTCACTCAGCTACCCGATCACCTCGAACGCTAGCTACGACACCTTCATGTGCACCGGCCGCTCCTGCGATGGCCTCGAGCTCACGCTGCAGCTGGCGCCCGGCAGGGAGTTCGACCTGACCATCAACGACCAGACGCCCGGCCTGCCGCAGGACGGCGCCGCGCTGCTGACGGCCAGGCCCGTCACCGCCGTGCCGGCGCACGAGGGCGACATGACGGTGGTGAGCAACACGGTGAGAATCGGGGTCAACCAGTAAGCTCGCGCGCTAACTGAGTAAGCACCTCACCCAGCCGCCCCTCCACCCGCACGTCCGCGTCGGCGTCGCCGCGGGTGGGGCCCTGGTTCACGATGGCCACGCTCTTGCCGGCCTCCTTGGCGGCGACCACGAAGCGGTACCCCGAGCGCACGGCCAGCGACGACCCCAGGACCAGCAGCACGTCGGCGCCGCGCACCAGCTCGAAGGCGCGCGCTGCGCGCGGCCGCGGCACGTTCTCGCCGAAGAACACCACGTCGGCCTTGAGCATGCCGCCGCAGTACAGGCAGTCGGGCACCCTGAACCCCGCCACCAGCGCGTCGGGCAGGTCAGCGTCGCCGTCCGGCAGGAGCTTCACCTCCGCCTGCGACAGGTCCGGGTTGAGACCCTCCAGCCGCACCTGCAGCGAGTCGCGCCGCTCGGGACGCCCGCACCTGAGGCACACCGCCTGCGCCAGTGAGCCGTGCAGCTCGACCACCATCTGGCTGCCAGCGGCCTGATGCAGGCCGTCCACGTTCTGGGTAACGACGCCCGCCACCAACCCGGCGCGCTCCAGCCGCGCCACCGCGCGGTGGCCGGCGTTGGGCTGGCGCGCGTCCATGTTCAGCCAGCCCACGGTGCTGCGCGCCCAGTAGCGCTGGCGCATGGCGGCGTCGCCCACGAACTGCTGGTAGTTGATCGGCGTGCGTACCGGCCCCTGCCTGCCGGCGCCGCGGTAGTCGGGGATGCCCGACTCGGTGCTCAGGCCGGCGCCGCTGAGCACGCAGGTGGTGCGGCCGCGCATGAGTGCGGTCAGGTCGTCCACGCCGTGCGTGAACTCCAGACCTTGCGGTTCGGGGCTGGCGGGCTGCCTGATGCGCATGCCTCATGCTACGGCGGCGCGCCGAAAAGCGGGCGTTTCCGAAACCGGCTCTGCCAAGCCGAACGCGTCTGCAACGCACTTCATAGGCAGACGCCGAAATATGCGGACACGCCGGTGCCTTCGGCCTGTTAGCATCGTTCCATGCTCAGTACCTACAGCTATAGCGCCCTGCTAGATCAGGGCCGCGCCGCGGGTGCCGACTTCGCCGAGGTCTACGTGGAAAGGTGGCGCCGCCGGGCGCTGCGCACCATCGACGGCCGGGTGGAGGAAGCGACCAGCGGCATCCAGCTCGGAGCCGGCGTAAGGCTCTTCTTCGGCGAGGACGTCATCTACGGCTACACCAACGACCTTTCGGACGCCGCCCTCGGCGAGCTCATCGCCAACCTCGCCGGCCTGAAGGGCGACGCTGCGGGCCGCCCAGACCAGGCGGGCCGTGGCGGCATCGACCTGCGCAAGCTCGACGCGGGGCCCGATATCCACGCCCCCACCGTGCCGTTCGAGCGGCACGACAAGCTCTGGCGCCTGGAGCGGCTGCGCGAGCTCGACGCGGGCGCCCGCATCTCGCCTCACATCAAGCAGGTGGAGGCCACCCTGCTCGAGTGGGAGCAGGACGTGTGGGTAGCCAACAGCGAGGGCGCCTACGTGGAGGACCGCCGCGTGCGCACGCGCCTGGTGGCGCAGGCCATCGCCTCCGACGGCACGGAAACCCAGACGGGCAGCTCGGGCCCCGGCCTCTCCATGGGCCTCGAACTGCTCGACAAGCACCAGCCCGCCGCCGTAGGCAAGCGCGCCGCCGAGATGGCGCTCACCAACCTGCGCGCCAAGCCCGCACCGGCGGGCACGATGCCCGTTGTGCTCGGTAACGGCTTCGGCGGGGTCATCTTCCACGAGGCGCTGGGCCACCTGCTGGAGACCACCGGCGTGGCGCGCAACGCCTCGGCGCTCACGGGCATGATCGGGCAGCAGATAGCCAGCCCGGTGGTTACCTACGTCGACGACGGCACCACCGCCAACGGCTGGGGCTCCTCGCGCTTCGACGACGAGGCGGCGCCCACGGAGCGCACCGTGCTCATCAACAAGGGCGTGCTCGAGAGCTACATGGTGGACCGCTGGGGCGCCCTCAAGACCGGCTACCGCCCAACCGGCTCCGGCCGGCGCCAGGACTACACCTACGCGCCCACCTCCCGCATGCGCAACACGTTCGTTACCGCCGGCGACACACCCAAGGAGAAGCTGTTCGACGGCATCGAGCTGGGCCTGTACGCCAAGACCCTGGGCGGCGGTCAGGTGCGGCCCGGTTCGGGCGAGTACAACTTCGCGGTGCGCGAGGGCTACATGATCCGTAACGGCGAGGTGGCCGAGCCCGTGCGCGGCGCCATGCTACTGGGCAAGGGCCCCGACTCGATCAAGAAGATCGTGGCCGTGTCCGACGACGAGGCCAACGAGCCCGGCATGTGCGGTTCGCTCTCGGGCTCCCTGCCCGTTGAGGTGGGCCAGCCGCACCTGCTCGTGAGCGACATCGTGGTGGGAGGCGAGGCATGAAGGTCACTGAAGCCAAGAAATGGCTGCTGGCGGAGGCCGGCCGCCGCGGCGTGGACCTGGAGGTGCTGGCCACCAGCCAGAGCAAGCTCACGATCCAGGCGCGTGACGGCGCTACCTCCGACGTGGGCATGGCCACGAGTGGCGGAATAGGCCTGCGGGTCATCAAGGACGGCCGCGTGGGCTACGCCTATTCTGAGGAACTCACCGAGGAGGCGCTGGGCTGGACGCTGGACGAGGCCATCGGCAACGCCGACCTGCAGGAGCAGGGCAGCGCGGCTCTGCCTGCCGGCACCGCTCTCGGGCGCCACGAGCTGGTAGACGAGGGGCTCTCGGCGGCGCTGCAGGAGAAGAAGGCCGCCACCATTCAGCTCGAGCGGCAGCTCTCCGCCGACCCGCGCGTGCAGACCATGCAGAACGCCGGCTACACGGAGCGCAGGTCCGAGGTCGAGATCGGCTCCACCCGGGGCGCCGACGGCGCCTACCACGTGGGTCACGCTTCCCTGTTCGGCGCCCTGGTCATGCGCGAGGGCGAGAGCGTTAAGCAGGGTTACGAGCAGGACGCCAAGCGCGAGTTCCACCAGCTGGATCCGGGCCGCACCGCGCAGGAAACCCTGCGCAAGCTGGGCCGCCACCTGGGCGCCAAACCGCTCAAGACCGGGCGGCGCCGCGCCATCTTCGAACCCGACGTTGTTAGCACGCTGCTGGCGCTGTTCACCTACGCGGTGTCGGGCAAGACGCTTGCCGAGAAGCGCAGTCGCCTGGACGGCAAGCTGGGCACCAAGGTGGCGTCCGAGCTGGTGACCATTGTCGACGACGCCACGCTGCCCGACGGCCTCGGCAGCCGCCCGTTCGACTCCGAAGGCACGGCCGCGCGGCGCCTGGTGATCGTGGAGGACGGGGTGCTGCGCTCCTTCATCCACAACTCCGACACGGCGGCGCGCACGCAGCAGGCCAACACGGGCCACGCCGCGCGCAGCTACAGGGGCACGCTCGACGTGGGCACCAGCAACCTGCTGCTGCTGCCCGGCAGCGGCGTCACGTACGGTAGCGGCCTGCTGGTCACCGACCTGATGGGCGTGCATGCGGGCGCCAACCCGATCACCGGCGACGTCAGCGTGCAGGGCATGGGCCTCGAACTGGTAGGCGGCGAGCAGGTGCCGGTCGACGACTTCGCCATCTCGTTCAACCTCTTCAACCTGCTCGAGCGGGTCGAGGAGGTCGGCGACGACGCGGAGTGGATCGCGGGCTGGACGGGCGTAGCCAAGGTGCCGAGCCTGGCCGTTGACGACGTGAGCTTCGCTGGCGCCTAAGCTCAGTCGGCTTCAGCGGTGCGAGCCACCACTTCGGTCTCGCGCTCCATGGCCTCGAAGCGCGGCAGCCGCCTGAGCGAGAGCAGCGTCAGCACCCCGAGAATGACGCCCGCCGTGGCGAAGCCCACCCCGAAGCTGGTGACCGCCACCAGTAAACCGGCGAGGGCCGGAACCAGGGTCTCGACAAGGTGACTGGCCGACAGCCTGAGGCCCAGCGCCATGCCGCGCTGCCGGGCGGGAACGTGTGTAGCTACCGCCACGATGCTTAGCGGGAAGCCGATGCCGGTGCCGAAGCCGACCACCACGGCCAGCACCACGAACGCGGTCACGCTCTTGGCCAGCCCCAGCACGCCGATACCCAGCGCAACTGCGGCCATGGTCCAGATGAGGGTGCGGCCGGTGCCGCCGAGCAGCCTCACGACCTGAGGCATGACCAGGCGGATGAGCACCGCCGTGAGCGAACCGATGCTGACCAGCGTGCCGATGAGCGTGGCCGACATGCCGAGCTGCTCGAGCATGACGGGGAGGAACGCCTCTCGCACCGTGAGCGCCAGGAAGATGCCCGCGCTGGCGAACACCGCCATCTGGAACCCCACGTTGCCCACGATGCTGCTGACCGCCTTGCGCGAACCCATGACGTCGGTGGGGCCGTCTGCGCGAAGGCTGCCCGT
>JBAYRM010000026.1:0-18489 GCA_041676665.1 Trueperaceae bacterium | reverse complement strand
CTCTTGGGCGACATGATGATGAGCGGCTTGCGGTAGGGCCTCAGCACCTGGCGCCTGAGCAGGTGGAAGATCTGCGCGGGCGTGGTGGGGTAAACGACCTGCATGTTGTCCTCGGCGCAGAGCTGCAGGAACCGCTCGAGGCGGGCGCTGGAGTGCTCGGGTCCACCGCCTTCGAAAGCGTGAGGCAGCTGCAGCACCAGGCCGGAGAGCCGCGACCACTTCTCCTCGGCGCTGGCCAGGAACTGGTCGATGATCACCTGAGCCACGTTCACGAAGTCGCCGTACTGTGCCTCCCAGATGACCAGGCCCTCGGGCATGTCAAGGCTGTAACCGTACTCGTACGCCAGCACGGCTATCTCGGAGAGCGGGCTGTTGTGGATCTCGAAGAGACCCTCCTTGGCCTCCACGTTCGACATCGGCAGGAACTCGTAGCCCGCCACGCTGTCGTGGAACACCTGATGACGGTGGCTGAAGGTGCCGCGCTCCACGTCCTGACCGGTCATGCGCACCTTGACGCCCTGAGAGACGAGGCTGGCGAACGCCAGCGCCTCGCCTGCTGCCCAGTCGAGCGGCTGCTCGCCCCGCGCCATCTTCACGCGGGTGGTCAACTGGCGGGCGATCTTGGAGTTGAGGTTGAACTCTTCGGGCGTCACGGTTATCGCCTCGAGCAGCCGCCCGGCCTCCGCCACTTCGATGGCGGTGTTAGCCTCCGGCACCTTGGCATCGAGCCCGCCTAGGTAATCGGCCCAGATGCCCTGCAGCGTGGAGTACTGCAGCTTGAAGTCGCCGCTGCGCGCCACCGACAGTTCCTGGTCGAGGTGAGCGCGCCGCTCCTCGGCTACGCGCTCCGCGTCCTCGGTGGTCACCTCACCGAGCTGCTTGAGGTAACCGAGGTACGACTCGCGCACGCCCTGCCGCTTGCGGATCTTCTCGTACATCACAGGCTGCGTGAACGCAGGCTCGTCGGTCTCGTTGTGGCCGAAGCGGCGGTAGGCGTACATGTCGATGACCACGTCGCGGCGGAACTCCTCGCGGAAGTCCATAGCCAGCTCGATGACCTGCGCCACCGCCTCGGGGTCCTCACCGTTAACGTGGAAGACCGGGATCTGCAGCATCTTGGCGACGTCGGTGGCGTAGGTGGTGCTGCGCCCCTGCCGCGGTCCGGTGGTGAACCCGACCTGGTTGTTAACGATCACGTGCAGGGCGCCCCCGACCCGGTAACCGACCAGGCCCGAGAGGTTGAGGGTCTCCTGCGAGACACCCTGGCCAGCGAAGGCCGCGTCGCCGTGGATCATTATGGGCAGGACCTTATCGCGCCTGACGTCGCCCATGCGGTCGCCCTTGGCGCGGCTCCTGCCGAGCACCACCGGGTTCACGAACTCGAGGTGCGACGGGTTGAAAGCCAGCGACAGGTGGATGCGCTTGCCCTGCTCGGTGATCCAGTCGTTGGAGTAGCCGAGGTGGTACTTAACGTCGCCACGGCCCATGTACATCTCGGGGTCGGCGTCCTCGAACTCACGGAAGATGGTGCGCGGGTTCTTACCCAGGATGTTGGCCAGCACGTTCAGGCGGCCGCGGTGCGCCATGCCCAGCACGACTTCCTCTATGCCCTGGTCGCCCGCCTTCTCGATGGTCTGATCCAGCAGCGGGATGAGCGTCTCGGAACCCTCCAGCGAGAAGCTCTTGGCGCCGAGGAACTTCTTCTGAATGAAGTCCTCGAAGATGGTGGCGTCGGTCAGCTTGGTGAGGATCCGCAGCTGCTTGGAGCGGCTCAGCGACAGGCGGTTACGCGACGATTCCATGCGCCGCTGCAGCCACACGCGCACTTCGAGCGAGTCGACGTGCATGAACTGGGCACCGATGCTGCGGCAGTAGGTGGTCTGCAGCCCCTCGATCACTTCGCCCACGGTCTCGGCGCCGGGTATAACGGGCGCCAGCACCGGCTGGCTCATGTCGGCCTGCGTGATCCCGTAGTAACTCGGGTCCAGCTCGGGCACCTCGAACGGGTCGCGCCCTAGCGGGCTCAGTTGAGCCAGGCGGTGACCCCGTACGCGGTAGTTGCGCACCAGCCGGTCGAGCTTCTGCTGCATGAGCGCGGCCGAGACTCCGACGTCGCTGCTGACAGCCGGACCGGTGGCCTGGCCCGCCGGGTTGAAGAGCGAACTGGGTTTGAAGCTCGGCCCGAACGCGCCGCGGGCGGTATGGCCGTTGGGTGAAGCCGCGAAGTACAGGCGCCACTCCTCGGGAACGGAGTCGGGCGCCTGCACGTACTGCGCGTACATCTGCTCCACGTACTCGAGGCTGGAGGAGTTCAGTAGGTCGTCTTGAGCGGTCAGGTCCATCGGCACTAGCCCCTTGTTCTGCTGGTAGTGGGCGCGAGGGGGCGCACCTACGGTCCGGTACGCTGGTTGCCATGTGGGCCACCGAGCACGCTGAACACGTGGGCGAGCCGCCATCCCGTCCGCGGCCTGAGAGCGAAACGCTAGTTCCGCTCGGGCCGCTTTCGACCATAAGTTGTATCACGTCGGCGGGCGCGTTCCCGGCTCCGGGTAGACCAACGGGAAACCCGCGCGCAGCGCTAAGCTCGCCGTGACGCTGCCGCGCAGCGGGCCAGCCGCAGCCGGGCCGGCGGTTACAGGGCGCCCCGGGCGGGTCGTTGCGCTAGGAGAAGCGCTAGTGGACCTGCTTCCCGGTCCGCCCGCCGCCGACCGGCCTGGCGAGGTCGCCTACTACCCTGCCGCGGGCGGCGCGCCCGCCAACGTGGCCGTGGGCGCCGCGCGGCTCGGCGCCACCGCCGGCTTCATAGGAGCGCTGGCCGACGACCCGTTCGGGCGCTTCCTGCTGAGCACCTTGCGTTCGGAGGGGGTCGACACCGACCACGTGGTTATAGCGCCGGGCGCACGCACGGCGCTGGCCTTCGTAACGCACGGCGAGGGGGGCGAGAGGCGCTTCCACTTCTACCGGGAGGATGCGGCGGACCTGAGGCTGCACCCGCTCGACGTGGACGCGGCCTACATCGCCAGCGCCACCGTGCTTCACGTGGGTTCGCTCAGCCTGACCGGCGAGAGCGCCCGCAGCGCCACGCTGCACGCGGTCGCCAGCGCCCGCAGGCTGGGCGTGCCCGTGTCGGTGGACGCCAACCTGAGGCTCGACCTGTGGCCAACGGCCGGGGCCGCGCGCCGAGAGGTCCTGGCACTAGCCGCTGAGGCCACCGTGCTGAAACTGAGCGAGGACGAGCTTGAGTTCCTGACCGGCGCGCGAGGCGAACCCGCCGCGCGCTCGCTGTTCGGTAGCGAGCTCGAGCTCCTGTGCGTCACTCAAGGCGCCCGCGGCACCGCTTACTTCACTAGGGCGGCTGCCAGCTTCGTGCCTGCCTTCGCTGTGGAGCCGGTCGACACCACGGGCGCCGGCGACGCGTTCGTGGCGGCGCTGCTGGCGGCGTTCGCGCTTGAGGGCTCCGTTAGGGGAACGGTGGCCGACCCACCCGTACTGGCGGGAGCTATCAGGCGCGCCAACGCGTTCGCGGCGCTTACCGTGACGCGCCCTGGCGCCATCGCCGCCATGCCGCGCCAGGGCGAGCTAGACGCCTTCCTGCGCTCTGCGGGACCTAGCTGAAGCCGACTCGGCCCGCCCGAACCGCGGTCCGTCCACGCTTCACCGGCGGGCGCCGCGGCGCGTGCTACATAGAGGCATGCCACTTGCACCGAGAGGCTCCGAAGCACCGGAGCCCACCCTCCAGGACGTCCTGGCCGCGCGTAACAACCTCAAGGGGGTCGTGCGGCGCACGCCGCTATGGCCCCTCCCACTCGCCCTTCCGGGCGGCCACCCTCTGTTCGTTAAGCCGGAGAACCTGCAGGCCGTAGGCTCCTTCAAGATCCGCGGAGCGCTGAACTTCCTCGCCAGCATGACCGAGGCTGACAGGCAGCGCGGGGTGGTGGCGCACTCCAGCGGCAACCACGCGCAAGGGGTCGCTGCTGCCGCGCGTCACTACGGCGTGGCTGCCACCATCGTGATCCCCGAAGGCGCGCCGCAGCTGAAGGTCGACAACACGCTCGCCCTGGGCGCCAAGGTGGTGCGCTGCGCCAACAACCAGGACGCTCGCGAGAGCACGGCGCGGGCCGTAGCTGAGGACACGGGAGCGACCGTGGTGCCACCGTACGACCACCCTTGGATCGTGGCTGGTCAGGGCACCATCGGCGCGGAGATCGTGGAGGACCTGCCGGACGTGGCCAACGTCATAGCTCCTATCGGCGGGGGCGGCCTCATCGCCGGCGTGGCGCTGGCCGTCCGCTCGCTCGCGCCTAGCGCTCAGGTCATCGGCGCGGAGCCGGAACTGGCGGCCGACGCGCACGAGTCGCTGGCCGCGGGCGAGCGCCGGCGCTGGGCGGCGGACCAGGTGGCGCGCACTCTGGCCGACGGGGTCAGAACACAGGTCATTGGCGAGCTCAACTTCCGGCTCATGCAGCGCCTTCTAGCCGGCGTGGTGCGGGTCGACGAAGCGCGCATCGAAGCTAACGTTGGCTGGTACGCCAGCAGGGCGAAGCTGGTGGTGGAACCGACCGGCACGCTGAGCCTGGGTGCGCTGCAGCGCCTGGTCGAGGATGGAGAGGTCGACGGCGTGAGGTTGGCGCCCGGGCCGACAGTAGTGGTGGTGTCGGGCGGTAACCTCGACCACGCGCTCCTGGCCCAACTGGTCGGGCGCGTTGCCGCTGCGGGCCGGGAAGACTATCCTGGGAGCAGTGACCACTGAGGCAACACCACTCGTACTGCTGGTTCTTCTGGCGTTCTTCTTCGTCGTGGCCCTGGCCTTCACCGTCTGGGCGGCGCTCACCGTGGGCGACGCCGCTAAGCGCAGGCAGCAGCGCGACCAGGACGACGAACGCCTAGCGGCGGCCAGGCGGCCCGCCCGTGAACCCAAACCGTGGGAGCGCAAGCCCGACGCCGCGCCGCGCCAGCAGCTCTGGGTTGAGCAGAAGCCGCAAGCCGCCAAGCCGCGACCCGCGCCCGCCGAGCCTGACCAGCAGACAGCGCGAGCGGTGGTAACGCCGCGGCCCGCCAGCCCGGACGCGTTCGAGCGGTTCTTAGAAAGCGAGAAGCGGCGTGACTGACGCCGCTGGCGCCGCGCCCGACCCGTTCTCACGCTACCGGAGGCTCAGGTTCAGTCGTCCCGAAGAGCGCATTCTGGTCATCACCATGGAGCGCGAGGGGCGCCTTAACGCCGCCGACGAACTCATGCACCAGGAGCTGGTGCAGGTCTGGCGCGACGTCGACGCCGCGCCAGACGTGGACGTGGCCATCATCAGAGGCGCCGGGCGCGGCTTCTCGGCTGGAGGCGACCTGGAGATGGTCGAGAGAATAGCCGACGATTGGGGCACGCGCGTGCGCGTGTGGAAAGAGGCGCGCGACCTCGTTTACAACGTCATCAACTGCAGCAAGCCCATCGTCTCGGCCATCCACGGTCCCGCCGTGGGCGCCGGACTGGTGGCGGGACTGCTAGCCGACGTGTCGATTGCGGCCAGGAGCGCGCGGATCATAGACGGGCATACGCGCCTCGGGGTGGCCGCTGGCGATCACGCGGCCCTGGTGTGGCCGCTACTGATCGGCATGGCCAAGGCCAAGTACTACCTGCTGACGTGCGAACCGCTGGACGGCGAGGAAGCCGAGCGGCTGGGCCTCGTGAGCCTGGTGGTCGAAGACCACGAGCTCGAGGCGAAGGCGCTGGAGGTGGCGCGCAAACTGAGAGACGGCAGCGCCAGCGCTATCCGCTTCACCAAGTACTCCCTCAATAACTGGCTGCGCATGGCGGGACCGAGCTTCGATACCTCGCTGGCGCTGGAGTTCCTGGGCTTCACTGGACCCGATGTGCGCGAGGGCATAGCGTCGCTGCGCGAGAAGCGCCCGCCCGAGTTCACCGACGAACCCGAGCTGTAAGCGCCGCCCGCGCAGCTTTAGAAGCGAGTCACCTTGTTCAGGCTACAGCGGCGCCGTCCCTGATGCTGACCAGCCGGTCGTAAGCGGCCTGCGCGCGTTCGCGCAGCTTCGAGTTGTCGGCCTTGCCAGCCATCATCAGGTGCATGTTCATGTGCTGATCGATGTCGCCGAAGATGGAGTTGAGGGCCTCGACCTCTTCGTTGGGGCGCAGCGTGGCGTCCGCGCGGAACTTATGCGTGTACGTGTACTCGAACTGGTCCTCGCTGATGTTGCCCTGCAGGAACTGCTCGAGCAGGTCCATGTAGTCGCGCAGGTCGGAGCCCTGGCTGGGCGCCGTTTCGGCCACGGCCTCGCCCACCGGCAACTGCTTGAAGCCGGCCGCCAGCGCCTCCGGGGTGATGTCCCAGTTATCGACGTCGAACACGGCCTGGCCGTCCTGGAACAGGATCACCTGCGGCGACTCGTGCTTTATGCCGGTAATGTCGGCCACCAGGTTGCTGGCCGGACGCGCTTCGACCACGCGGATCACGCCGCACATGAGGTCCTCGCGCGGCTCCAGGTTCTCCTGCACGAAGCCGAACCCCTGCATGGTCTTGTGGCAGGTGCCGGCCTTGAAGATGACGCTGGTGGGGAAACGCTCCAGGAACGCCTCCACAGCGTCCGTGGAACTGAGCAGTACTATCCGGTCTTTGAGCATCGCGCCTCCTAAGCTTTGAAGGAGTCTATCCGGCCCCTCGCACCTGCCCATGTTGCCCGTTGCACGGAAGCCGCCGTTCGTTGACCCCCCTCACGTGCGCCTGCTACACTCGCTAACGCTGCTCGCACCCCGGACGACGCTCATCGCGCTGATCCGGAACCGACTGGAGAGGTGTCCGAGTGGTTGAAGGAGCACGCCTGGAAAGCGTGTGTACGGGCTTCCTGTACCGAGAGTTCGAATCTCTCCCTCTCCGCCACCAACGCCAGAACGCGCCTAAGGCCACCGCGCCAGGGCGCGTTTCGCGTCGCATGACGGCGCTACGCGTCACGCAGCCGTTCGCGGCGCATGCGTAAGTATCCGCGGTACGCGGCCAGGCGGCACTGTGAGCTTTCGTGCACCTTCCGGCGGGAGTCCTGCCGCTGCCAGCCGCCGCCGGGACGCTTGGTAAGCTGGCGCCGTGCTCAAGGACTCACCAGACGGCCGCAGCGCCGCCTCCGCTCCCATCGGCGTCTTCGACTCCGGTGTCGGTGGGCTCACGGTGCTCAAGGAGCTCCGCAGGGCCCTGCCCAACGAGTCGTTCGTGTACCTGGGCGATACCGCTCGGCTGCCTTACGGGCCTAAGCCTCGCGCAATGGTCCGCGGCTTCGCCCACGAGATCGCGCACGCGCTGCTGGCGCGTGACGTGAAAGCCATCGTGGTCGCCTGCAACACGGCGTCAGCGGCTGCGTTGCCGGAGCTGGCGGACAGCATGCCTGTTCCCACGTGGGGTGTGGTAGATCCCGGCGTGGCCGCTGCGTTGGCGGCGGCGCCCGGCGGTCGCATCGGGGTGCTAGGCACGGTCGGGACCGTGCGTTCGCGCGTTTACCAGGACCGGCTGGAGCGCTCCGGCGCCACCACCTGGGCTCAACCGTGCCCGCTGTTCGTTCCTATCGTCGAGGAGGGTGTGTCCGACACGGCCATAGCACGCCTGGTGGCCTCCTACTACCTCGAGGCACGGCCGGCGCTCGACGCCGTCATCCTAGGTTGCACGCACTATCCCGCACTTAAGGGGGTGCTGGCCGAGATCCTCGGGCCCGTTACGCTCGTCGACTCGGGCGAGGCGGTAGCCGCCGCCGTTCGTACCGACCTGGCACGGCTACAGCTTCTGGCACCTGCCACAAACACGCCGACGGTTCGCTACATAGTGACCGGCGACATACCGACGTTCGTTCACGCAGCCGAGATGCTGGGCGGCCCCAGCGGCACGTTCGAGCACATGAACGTGGCCGAGCTGTCGCACCCGGCCTCGGCGTCCACCTTAGGTCGTGCGGCCGCTGGCACCGCGGGTGCTTCGTGAGCGCTAAGCCGCCCGTCCGCAGCGGGCGCGGCCCTACCGAGCTGCGGCAGGTCAGCGTGGAGCTCGGTTACAACCCCAACGCCGAAGGTTCCGCGCTGGTGCGCTGGGGCGCCACCCAGGTTCTGGCGACCGTGAGTATCGAGAGCCAGTTGCCGCGCCACCTGCGCGGCACTAACAGCCAGAGCGGTTGGCTCACGGCCGAGTACGCGCTTCTGCCGCGAAGCACGGCTCAGCGGGTGCAGCGGGAGCGTCTTTATCCGGGCGGCCGAACGCAGGAGATCCAGCGACTGGTAGGGCGGGCGCTGCGCAGTAGCGTGAACCTGGCGCTGTTCAAGGGCAAGACCTTGACCGTCGACACCGACGTGCTGGTGGCCGACGGCGGTACGCGCTGCGCCGCCATCCTGGCTGGCTACCTGGCGCTGCACAACGCCGCCGACGGTCTGGTTTACCGCGGTGAGGTCGACGAGTGGCCGCTGCTGCACGAGGTGGCCGCTGTCAGCGTGGGCCTGGTGGGCGGCGAGTCGCGCGTGGACCTCGACTACGAGGAGGACGCCACCGCCGAGGTTGACCTTAACGTCGTCGCGACCGGCGAGGGCGCCATCGTGGAGGTGCAGGGCGGCAGCGAGGAGCGGCCGGTGCCAGCGGAACAGTACGTGACCCTCATCGCCACGGGCGTGAGCGCGGTGGAGCGGCTACTCGAGGCAGTGAGGCCGCAACTCCGATGAGTTCGCAATCGTTGCGCCTGGCGCTGGCCAGCGAGAACGCCGGGAAACTGGCGGAGTTCCGCGAGGCGCTGGCCGGCCTGCCCATGACGCTGCAGAGCGCTGGCGAACTCGGCGTCACTGACTTCCCCGAGGAGACCGGCGCCAGCTACGAGGAGAACGCCCTCCTGAAGGCCGCTCACGTGACGTTGAAGGCCGGCCTGATCGCGTTAGCGGACGACTCGGGCCTGGAGGTCGACGCGCTCCAGGGCCAGCCCGGCGTGCACACGGCGCGCTTCGGGGGGCCGGGACTCACTAACGGGGAGCGCATGGCCCACCTGCTGCAGCGCTTGCGCAAGGTGGACGACGCACTGCGCACAGCGCGCTTCGTGGCCGTGATCGTGGTGGCCACACCGGGCGGCGCCGTGCACACCTTCCGCGGCGAGAGCGAAGGCCGCATCTTGCAAGGGCCACGGGGGGTCGGCGGTTTCGGGTACGACCCGGTCTTCTTCAGTCCTGAGCTAGGTAAGAGCTTCGCCGAGGCAACCCTGGAGGAGAAGCGCGGCGTCAGTCACCGCGGCCGGGCCCTGGCCGCCTTCTCGGCGTGGGCGCGCAGCGCGGCCGGAGCCGAGCAGCTGAGGCTGCTGACTCCGCGGCCCGTAGACGAGGAGTAACCGGCGGGACCCGGTTCGGGTCAGACCTGAATGGTCACGCGGGCGCCGTCGCCCATGAGGTGCACCGAGTCGGTGAAGCGAATGACGCTCGAGCGGTAACCCATGGTGATGCTGTGGGTGCGCGCGCCGTTCTTGAAGAACTTGACCCCGCGTAGCAGGTCGCCGTCGGTGATGCCGGTGGCGCTGAAGACGATGCTCTTGCCGGGGGCGAACTCCTCGGTGCGGTACACGCGGTCCTCGTTTGCGCCCATGGCGTTGAGGCGCTTGCGTTCCTCCTCGTTGCGCGGCTTGAAGCGGCCCTGGATCTCGCCGCCGAGGCACTTGAGCGCCGCCGCGGCCAGCACACCCTCCGGCGCGCCGCCCGTGCCCATCACCGCGTGCACTCCCGTGCCGCGCACCACCGTGGCGAGAGCGGCGATAACGTCGCCGTCGCCTATCAGTTTCACGCGGGCGCCGGCGTCGCGGACCTCCTGGATCAGTTGCTGGTGCCGCGGGCGGTCGAGGATGACTATGGTCAGGTCGTCGACCGCCCGGTCCAGCGACAGCGCCACGCCGCGCAGGTTGGCGGCCACCGGCCAGGTTAGGTCAACTTTGCCTTTGGCTGGCGGTCCGACTATGAGCTTCTCCATGTACGTGTCGGGCGCCTGGAACAGTCCGCCGCGCTCGGCCATGGCGATGACCGCGACCGAGTTGTTGATCATGCGCGCCGTGATGTTGGTGCCTTCCACCGGGTCGACGGCGATGTCCACGGCCCAGGAGTCCTCGTCGGCTATGCCGACGTTCTCGCCGATGTAAAGCATGGGCGCCTCGTCGCGTTCGCCTTCGCCGATGACGATGCGGCCATCGATGGGCAGCTCGTTGAGCACCTTACGCATGGCGTCAACGCCCGCCTGGTCCACCAGGTCCGCGTCGCCCTTGCCGGCCACGCGGCTGGCGGCGATGGCGGCCTGTTCGGTGACCCTCACGGTGTCCATGACGAGCGCGGTCTCCATGAGCGCCGCCTCGGTGTCGCTGCTGCGAGCACGCCTAACCTTGGCTCCCTGGTCGGCGGATCTGGCTTCGTCTTTGGCTACCGAGTCTTTAGCGGAACGCTCTTTGGTCGACATGTCCCCATGATTGCCCCTAACGGAGCGTGAGAACCCGCTGTTGTACTTTGAGAGATAGAACGCACATGTCAGTGCACCCGGCCGAGGGCGGTCAGGGCTCGCTCGGAACGATCTCGCCGCTGCGGTACTCGAAGCCTCCCGGCGCTGGCGGCAGGACGAAGGTCGACATGGGGTAGGCCCCGTGATCGGGAACGCCGAGCGCCTTGACCATCGACTCGACCCAGGTGATCGACTGGTTGTAGTAACGACCCAGGTTGGTGTGCGACTCCTTGGCCACCACCCCCCAGAGGTTGGTGTCGGTGCCGTTGATGCGCACGTTCACGTCGTCGTCGGCCAGCACGTTCGGGTCGAAGGAGAGCAGACGGAAGGTGGTGCGCACCTCCAGGCCGAAGATGACGTTGGCCGGGACCACGTCGTTGATGTTGGCCCGCTGGCTCTGGCCCGGGATCTGCAACGTGCCGCACGGGTCGCCCTGGTCGAGCGGGAACGGGATGGTCCAGGGGCCGTCAACGAAGGTGTCGTAGATGAACTGGCGATGCTTAGCCCACCACATCCAGCAGATGGCGTCCAGCGAGATGAAGGCGTCGAAGGTTACGTCCAGGTTGTTCATGGCCAGTAGCGAGGCCCACACGGTGCCGTGCGAGTGACCCACCAGCACGACGCGTGCCGGGTTCACGTAGCCGTCGATCCATTCGCGCTTGACTTCGTTCAGGTAGGCCTGCGTTTGCAGGTAGCCCGGTTCGAGCTCGCCGCTGATCTCGCTGTAGTGTGCGGTTACGAATGACGAGGCGCTGAAGGTCTCGACGTTCTCGAAGCCCAGCTCCTCGTAGGCGCGCTGTATGCCGTGCAGCACGGCCACGCCGCCAGTTGATTCCGTGGCGCTGTCCAGGTACGACCAGGTGTCGCGGGTGTTGCACACCAGACCGCAGTGGCCGGAGATGGCGATGATGACCAGGTCGGGCGTGTCGGCGGGGCGCAGAGCGCTCGGCGCTACGTTCTCGAAGTCGGGTGCGGGTACGCCTAGCGGACCGCTGGAGGCGGTGTTGCGCTCCGCGCCTGCCTGAGCGAGGCGGTCGTCGGTGGCGCCGGGAGCGCACGAGGCGACCACGGCTAGAACGGTCAGGACGCACAAGAACGGAATCGAGTAACGCGGGCGCATGCGGTCTAAGAGAGTACCCGCTGAGCGAATGAGAACATGTTCGGCGAGCTGAACGGTTACCGGCAAGTTCTTCACGTAGCGACGCCGTCTCAGGTCAGGACGAGCTCCGACAGTAGCTCGATGTGGTGGGTGTGCGGGTAGAAGTCGTGGGGTAGGGCGCGGGCCAGGGCGTAACCCTTCTGCTCCAGGTCAGCGACGTCGCGCGCCCAGGTGGCAGCGTCGCACGACACGTACAGCAGCCTGGGCACGCGGGCGGCGGCGATGTCCGCGCGCAGCGCCGCGGCCAGTCCCGCTCGCGGCGGGTCCACCACCACCACGTCAGCGTCTGCCGGTAGGGGCGCGGTGCGGGCGTCCGCCCGTAAGAAGCTCACGTTGGCGAGTCCGAGTCGCTCCGCGTCGGCCTCGCCGCGCGCGATGGCGCCGCGGTCCATCTCTACGGCGGTGACCGTGGTGAAGCGCGGCGCCAGGTGGAAAGCGATAGCGCCGCCGCCAGCGAACAGTTCCCAGGCGTGGTCGCCGCCCCCCGCCCACTGCGCCAGCGTGCCGTAGAGGGCGCTGGCCGCCCCTGAGTTCGGCTGCGCGAACGAGCTGGCGTTGACGGTGAGGTCCAGCGTTCCGAAGCGCTGCATGATGGTCCGGCGGCCGGCCAGGCGCTCGACGCCTCGGCGGAACCGGCCGCGCGGGTCGTGCTGAGCTCCAACCACCCCCGCGATACCGGCGTTCACCAGGGCGTGCGCCAAGGGCAGGAGCTTGCGGGCGGGCGCGCTGCTGACGATGGCCAGCAGCGCCTCGCCAGTGTCGTTGGCCCGGATCACGAGCTCGTGGGCGCCGGCCGCCATGTGGGCTCTGAGTTCCACAGCCAGGCGCCAGGCGGCGTTCACGGCGTCGCTGGCCGTGGGGTCTTCTCCCAGCACCACAACGTCGCCGCTGTTCGGACGCCGGTACCCGAGTCCAGCGTGTGAGGTGGCCGGTTGGATGACGTCGCGATAGGCCCACTCTCGCGGCGCGGGCCGCACCGGCGGCACCTCCGGCTCGGCCCCTGTTGCGCCGCGTGCACGCCTCAGGCTGTCGATCACCACCTCGCGCTTGAGCTGCAGCTGCTTCTCGTAAGTCATGAACCCGTAGTCGAGCCCAGGGTGAGCGGGGGCGGGTACCCGCTCGGGGACGCTCCGCAGAACGTCTAAGGTGCGCCCCAGCCACACGCCGCGCTTAGGCTCCACCCGCGCTAGCACGCGCTCGCCCGGGATGGCACCCGTTACGAGCACGATCTCGCCGCCGGGCTTACGCGCCAGAGCGGCGCCGCCGTGCACCATCCGCTCGACTTCTAGTTCCAGCGTGCCCGCTTGCATGGCCGAGTGTAACCGCGGGCTCTCTGCCGGATGTGCCCCGGGAGCTTCGCGGGGCGTTGCTATACTGAAGCCATGAAGCGCTCCCTACAAGAAGTCGTGGAGCTCGTCGTTTTCGGGCTCGTAGCGTTGCTGGTCGGCACCGCACTGGTGTGGGTACTCGGTTGGGTTCTCTCGCTCGGCGGCGCGCTGTTCAAGGCGCTAGCTGGCCTGCTGTGGCTGCTCCTGCGGTTCATCGTGCCGATAGCCATAGTGGCGGGCCTGGTCTACTTCCTGGTCAAGGCCCTGCAGGGTCGCGGCACCGAGGCGGCTGCGGCTGGCGCAGCAACGGCCGCCGGTACCGGCAGTGCCGCCAGCGGCTCCGGCGCCACCCAGTCCACCGTCGATAAGGTCAAGGACGCCGCGGGCGACGTGGTGAGCAAAGCCAAGGAGGCCGCCAGTGAGGTCGGCGAGAACGTCTCTAAGGCCGTAGGCAAGGCGGTCGACAAGGTCTCTGAAGAGCTTGGCGGTAAGGCCAAGGACGCCGCGGAGTCGGTTGAAGAGACCGCCGTTGATGCCGCCCAGCAGCTGGCCGACGACGTGGCCGCTAACGCTGAGGAGCTGGCGGACACCGACGACAGCGCGAACGACGAGAAAGCCTGACCACCACGGCCTCGGTCAACCCCGGAACTGCTAGGCGCGTATGAGGCGTGCGCTGCTGGCGTTTTTGGCCCTGCTCGCCGCCGTGCCTGCCATGGTGGTCAGGGGCGCCGGCGGCGAGGCTGGTTCGCTGCCGGTTGCCGGGTCCGAGCAAGACGCGGCCGCCATTTACGCTCTCAACTGCTCAGTGTGCCACGGCCCTACTGGCGGCGGATTAGCGGAAGCCGTGCTGGCGTTCCCGCCTGACGAGCGTAACTGCAGCCGCTGCCACAAGGCGAACAACCCGGTAGTGCAGCCGCTCACGCAACCGTTCATCGATAACGACATGTTCCCTATCGGCGACCCGCCCGCGCTGCACGTGGAGGCGCTGCAGGCTGGCCCTGCTGGCGACGCTGCCGTCCAGGCGTTGCCAATGGCGTGGGTGGCGTCGCCCGTTGCCTTGTTCAACTACGTCAGGGCCACCATGCCGCGCTACGACCCCGGACGCCAGACCGACGCGGAGTACTGGCTGTTGACCGCGCACCTGCTGCGCATGAACGACCGCGCGGACGACGCGGCGCTAGCTGACGCCAACGCGGTCGCGGCGGGCTGGGTTGCTGGCGACTAGCGGGCCGCGCGGGGGTCGAGAACATCGCGGAACGCGTCGCCCAGCAGGTTCCACCCCAGCACGAACAGCAGGATGATGAGGCCTGGCCAGAACGACACGTACCAGTAGTAGAACGGCTGCCCTGGCGGTCCGATGATCCAGTCGCGACCGAACGAGATCATCTGGCCCCAGTCGGCGTAGCCGACCTCGACGCCGATGCCGAGGAACGACAGTGCAGCGGCGGTGAGCACGACCGAGCCGATGTCGAGGCTCGCGACGATGACTATCGGGCCGAGCGCGTTGGGCAGCACGTGCCGACCCACCACGCCGAACCAGCGGCGGCCCAGCGCCCGGGCGGAGGTCACGTACTCCTCCTCCTTGATGCGCAGCACTTCGCCGCGCATGAGGCGGGCGTAGGAGGGCCACGCCGTGACCGCGATGGCCAGCATTATGTTCTCGATGGACTTGCCGAGCACGAGCACGATGACCATGGCCACCACGAGGCTCGGCAGCGAGATCACGATGTCGGTGAAGCGCATTACTACGTTGTCGAACTTGCCACCGATGTAACCGGACAGGCTGCCGATGAAGATGCCCGCCAGGAAGGCGATGCTCACCACGATCAGGCCCACCTTGAAGGCGGTGCGTGTACCCCACACGAGGCCGTAGAAGATGTCGTAACCGCCGCTGGTGGTGCCGAGCAGCGTGCCTGACTGCTCCGCGTTGCGCGGCTGCGTTCCGAAGCCCACACGGGTCATGTTGAAGCAGGTGGCGGGCGGGTTGATGATGGCGTGCCAGAAGGCCCGGGTGGTCGGGTCGCGGTAGTCGTACTGGTTGGCCGCGCTCAGGCCGAGGTCCCTCACGCAGCTGCGCGGCAGTTCGGTGATGACCGGCGCCAGGATCGCCATGAGGGCGAACAGAACGACCATGGTGAGTCCCGCTAGCGCGAGAGGGTTTCGGGTGAAGCGCCGCCAGGCCTTGCGGCGGGTGCTGCCCTGCTGGCCCTCGGGCAGGGTCTCGTGGATGCTCAGGTCGGTGGTGGTTACGGAGTCGCTCATTCAGTCGTACCTGATCCGCGGGTCGACCACGCCGTACAGCACGTCGACTAAGAGGTTTGCGAACACCACCATCATGGCGGTGAAGATCGCGAAGCCGAGAACAGAGGCGTAATCGAGGTTGGTGGCGGCGGTGGCGGCCCACTGTCCGAGGCCGGGGTAGTTGAAGATGGTCTCGGTGATGACCACACCGTTGACCAGGCCTATGAGCACGAAGCCGGAGAGCGTTATCACTGGAATGAGCGCGTTGCGGCGGGCGTGCTTGTGGGTCACCATGCGCTCGGGCAGGCCCTTGGCGCGTGCGGTGCGCACGTAATCCTGCCCTAGGGCGTCGAGCAGCGATGAGCGCATGACGCGCATGATCTGAGCACTGAGCACGACCGCCAAGGTGACCACGGGCAGGACCATATGCTTGAGGGCGTTAACGAAGATGTCGAAGCGGCCGTTGAGGAGTGCGTCGATGGTCAGCATGCGCGTGTAGGTGGTGAAATCGGACGCGGCCCCCGCCATCTGGATGGCGTAGACCGTGGACACCCTGCCGGGCTGGAACCACCCCAATGCGCCGTAGAAGATGACCAGCAGCCAGATGCCGAGCACGAACGTGGGAAGCGACCAGCCCACGATGGAGACCACGCGCGTGAGCTGGTCGAAGAACTTATCGCGGTTGAGGGCTGCGGTGGTGCCCATGGCCACGCCGACCCCGATAACGGGCACGATGGCGAACAAGGCGAGCTCGAGCGTGACGGGGAAGCGCTTCTGCAGGGTGGTTAGCACTGGCTCGCGCGAGGTGCGCGAGTAACCGAGGTTGCCCTCCGCCACCTGCCTGAGCCAGCGACCGTACTGCATGTACCAGGGGTCTTCCAGCCCGAACTGCTCGATGATCGCGTCGATGTTGCGGATCTGCTGTTCCGACTGCACGTAGGCAGCGGCGCGCTGATAGGGCGTGAGCAGTTGCATGAGGAGAACGATTGCCAGCGTCACGCCGATGAATATTACGGGCAAGAGTAGTAGGCGCCTGACGACGAAACTGAACAAGATATGGACTTCCTTCGCGTTTCATTGCCTCACCCCGCGCGTCCGTCCCGCGGGGAAGGTGGCAGGGAGGCTGCCGAGTGGCGGCCTCCCTGCAGGTCGGACTGTTACTTGGAGATGTCCTTCCAGTAGAACTCGGTGGAGAGCATGGTGTTGAAGTAGACGCCCTGGAGGCCGTCGCGTACCACCATGAACGACTCCTGGACCGGCACTGCGATCAGGGGCACCTGGTCGTAGTGGGCGTTACCAACACCGCGGTACAGGAAGCCGCGTTCCACGGGGTCGATGACGCTGTCGGCCTGGTCGATCAGCTCCTGGATGTCCGGCACGTTGATGCTGGTGCGGGCGGAGTAGTAGCCGTCGTTGTCGTAGAAGGTGTTGATGAAGTTGCTGGGGTCGGCGTAGTCAGCCGCCCAGCCGAGCGCGAAGAGCGGGGCCTTCTGTTCAGCCGTGCGCGCGAGGTAGTCGGCCCAGGCCAGACCGCGAACGCTCATGCGGAACTTGGGGTTAATGAACTCGAGGTTGTCGGCCATGATCTCGAGAGCGGTCTGGCGCACGGTGTTACCCGTGTTGTAAAGGGCGGTGAACTCGAAGCCCTGCTCCCACACCTGGCCGTCGAACGCTGCGCGGAAGAAGTCTTCGGACGCTTCGAGGTCGATGGTGCGGATGGGCGCGTCGGCGTTGTAGCCGAGGAACGCGGGCGGCAGGCCCATGGTGAGGACGACGCCGGCGCCTTCGTAGATCTGGTCTACGAACGCCTGGTGGTCGAACAGGTGGGCGAACGCGCGGCGCACGTTGACGTCGGCGAAGAAGTCGCTGGGGATGCCGTTACCGTCGAGCTGGCCGGAGCCTACGTCCTCGTTGGCGTCGGTGTTGATGTCGAAGTTGAAGAAGACGGAGGTCACGGAGGCCGGGTACCAGCCCTCTTCCATGACGGTCACGCCGGGGGCGCCGCGCAGCTGGTTGAGGGCGGCGCGCTCGTTAAGCGTGATGCGGTCGGCGTCACCTTGCTGGATGGCCAGGATGCGGGTGGACTGCTCGTCGACGTACTGGTAGACAACGTTCGCGAGGGCCGGAGCGCCGCCCCAGTAGTCCGGGAACGCCTTGGCTACGACAGAGTCGTCGGTCCATTCGACCAGGCTGTAAGCGCCCGAGCCGCTCATGTTGGTGTGCATGTACTCGGCGGTGAGGTCGCGACCGATCCAGTCCTGCCAGGTGGCTTCGGTGCCGTCCCACTGGCCGTTAGCGATGGCCCACTCGCTGTCGATGATGCTGAACGCGGTGTAGGTAAGGATGGGAATGAGCGCCGGGGTGGGGTTAACGAGGTTAACCACGGCCACCAGGCCCTCGGGGCCTTCGGGGCAGTCGACGATGCCGTCGATCATGTCCCAGCTGACCTCGGCCAGGTACGCCTCTTTGTCGCCGCCGTCGACCTGGGTTCCGAGCCAGTAACCGCCCATGAGGTACGCCGTGGCGCCCTCGGGGTTAGCGGTGACCGCGCCGTACTTGAAGGACCAGTCCACGTCTTTGCACGACATGGTGTTGCCGCTGTGGAACTGGACGCCTTCGCGCAGGTTGAAGGTCCAGGTGAGGCCGTCGGCGGTGGCGCTGTAATCGGTTGCCAGGGCCGGAACGAACTCGTCGATGGCCTCGCCGTCGTAGAGGAACAGCGTTTCGTACACGTTCTCGATGATGGCGCCGGAGCCGGTGTCGTACCCGCGTGCCGGGTCCAGCGTGACGGGCTCGCCGAACGTCTGATAAACGTACGTGTCGGCCGGTGCCTGCGCGAACGCCATGCCGGCGATCAGCAGAAGCCCGGCTACGAATGCCGTATAGCTCTTCTTCATCTACTCGCTCCTTCTGGTTCGATTTCTGCCCCACTCCCATGCGGGGGTGTTGGCGGTGGGGTGTGGAATGGTCGGCCTCGGGTTGGTAACCGAACCCCTTTCCGCGCGCCCATCACCGCGTGCAGGTATGCGCCTAACGCACCCTACTCGCAGCCTGGTCACGACAGAGTCTGACTGACGCAAGGCATAACATACTCGTGCTATAGCCTGCTACGCTCCATGCGCTTGGCTAATCACCTTATCGCATGACCTTACGAGTTACTACCGTGATGAGCGTCGGAACTCGCCTAAAGTTCGGCCTGGATGAGGGTTCGGTTAAGGCCGCGCGGCCCGTGACCGCCGGGTGCATGGGGTGCTAACAGCCCGGTGGTAACATTGCG
>JBAYRM010000025.1:0-18962 GCA_041676665.1 Trueperaceae bacterium | reverse complement strand
GTGGGCAACCAGGGCTTCGCCTCCGGCCGTTACGTTCTGCCCAACGCGGCCAACGAGGGTGGCGAAGCCGACCTTGCCAGCCTGCTGCAGGCTATGGATCAGCTGCGAGTCGGTCTGGCTGGCAACCTGGCAGCGTTCAGGTTCGAAGGCGCGGCAGGCGAGATAGTGCAGGGCCACGAGGTCGATTACAACGGCTCCCCCGCCGGCTACGGCATGGTGCCGCAGGACCACATCGTGTACGTGAGCAAGCACGACAACCAGACGCTGTGGGACATCCTGCAGTACAAGCTGCCCGCCGACCTGACCACCGCTGACCGCGTGCGCCTGCAGAACCTGGCCCTCTCTACCGTGGCCTTCTCGCAGGGCGTGCCGTTCTTCCACGCTGGCAGCGACCTGTTGCGCTCCAAGAGCTTCGATCGCAACAGTTACGACTCGGGCGACTGGTTCAACTACGTGGACTGGAGTGGTCAGACCACTGGCATGGGCCGCGGCGTGCCGCCGGGTGGCGACAACCGCGACATGTGGCAACTCATCAGGCCCATGCTCACCGACCCACTCATGGCGCCCGGTCCAGACGACTTGGCGTTCTCCTCGGCCGTCTTCCGCGAGTGGCTCAGCATCCGCGCGCAGGAGCCGCTGCTGCGCCTCCGCACCGCCGGCGACGTGATGGCCAGGCTCACGTTCCACAACACCGGCCCCGAGCAGGTTCCCGGCGTCATCGTCATGCAGCTGCGCGACGACCTGCGCAACCTGCCGCCCATCTCGCCGGGCGTCGACCGCCTGCTGGTCGTGTTCAACGCCAGCCCAGTACGCGCCACCGTTACCGTGCCGGAAGCGGCGGGAAAGGCGTGGCTACTGCACGAGGTGCAGGCCAGCGGCGTAGACGCAGACACGCTGCGCGGCGCCTTCGTGGCCACCGCCAACGGCCGGGTTTCTGTGCCGCCGCTCAGCACCGTCGTGTTCGTAGCGCCCAACCTAGAGCACCTGGGCGCGCTGCGCTTCGAGCAGGCCATGAGCCCCGCGCCCCGCTTCTCGTACCAGGTGTTTGTGGACCAGGCCGAGCCTTCCACGCCGCCCATCGAGATACGCAGGCTCGACTTCAATGAACCGGGCGGCAGACCCCTGCTGAGGTTCCCTTGAACTGATTGATGGCCCTAGCCTGTGAGGCGGTCAGCCGTCGCCGTCGGCGGCCGCCTCCATGGCCCTTATGTCGAGCTTGGCCATCTTCAGCACCGCGTCCATGGCCCGCTTGGCGCGCTGCGGGTCGGGGTCCCTTATCAGCCGGTAGTAGGCGGTGGGCACCACCTGCCACGAGAGGCCGAAGCGGTCCTTAAGCCAGCCGCAGGCGGACTCCTGACCGCCACCCTCGCGCAGGCGCTCCCAGTAGTAGTCGACCTCTTCTTGCGACTCGCAGACCACGTGCATGGAGAGCCCTTCGCAGAAGCTGAAGTAGGAGCCGCCGTCGTAGGCGTCGAAGCGTTGCCCGCCCACCTCGAACGACACGCTGGGGCCGCCGGCTTCGATGATCTTGCCGTCCGGGAACACGGAGGTGTAGAACTCCGCGGCCTCCCGCGCGCCGCTGGCGAACATCAAGAACGGGTAGACCTTCTGCTGCATGGTTACCTCCTGGCAACGGGAGTTTCCTCTCGCTGTCGAAACCTACGCTAGTCGATAATCGGAGTCTAGGGGCGGGTGGACCAGAGCCGCAGTGTCGCGTGCCGGCTCCCCGCCCGGCCCGGCGAACAGCGTCGCGCTCGCCACGGTGCGGCCGCGTTTCAGGAGAGTCCTTTGCTAGAGATCACCAACCTCACCAAGCGCTACGGCCGCACGTTGGCGGTCGACCGGTTGGACCTGAACACCGCAGCGGGCGAGGTGCTGGCGCTCCTCGGCCCTAACGGCGCGGGCAAGACCACCACCATCCGCTGCGTCACGGGACTGGCGCGGCCCACTTCGGGCTCCATCCGCATAGCCGGGCACGACGTGGCTGCGGAGCCTCTGGCGGCCAAGGCGGCCACCGGCTTCGTGCCGGATCGCGCCTGGTTCTACCCCAAGGTCACAGCGCACGAGCTGCTGCGCTACGTGGCGGGCCTGCGTAAGCTCGAAGACGCCGAGGCGCGGATAGGCGAGCTGCTGGAGCGCTTCAAGCTGGCGCGCCACTCGGGGGCGCTCATCGAGACCTACAGTCACGGCATGCGGCAGCGGCTGGCGTTCTGCGCGGCGCTGCTGGGCCGTCCGAAGCTGTTCGTGGCCGACGAGCCGATGGTCGGACTGGACGTGCAGGGCCACCGCGAGGTCAAGAAGCTGTTCCGCGAGCTGGCAGCCGACGGCGGCACGGTTATCCTCACCACCCACACGCTGGCCGTGGCGGAGGAGATAGCCGACCGGATAGCGGTCATGGACCACGGACGGTTGATCGCGCTGGGCACCATGGCGGAGCTGCGCTCGGCCACGCGGCAGGCGGACACGGCCTCGTTGGAGGACCTGTTCCTCCACCTGACCGAACCCGAGGATGACCAGGGCAGCGGCGCTTTAGGTCCGGACGAGACCGCCGCCGGGACGCGCCGTTGACGCTGGTCGCGCTTAGGCTGCGGGGCGCGCTGCGCTCGCTAACAGCCAGACCGGCGTGGCTGGTGGGCGCCGCGCTGCTGCTCGGCGGGGTCACGTACGGCGCCTACCGCGGTGTGCGGGCGGCGGTCGGCTGGCTGTACGCTTACCCGCTTATAGACACCATCGCCCCGGCGGTTACGCAGCGCAGCCTGGAAGGCCTGTTCCTCATGCTCATGGCGGCGGTGCTGTTCAGCGTGCTGGTGGCCAGCATCGGCACCCTGTACGGCAGCGACGACCTGGAGTTCCTGCTGGCGCACCCGGTCAGCACGGCGCGCATCTTCGGCATGAAGGTGCTCGAGCTGTTCGTTAACGCCGCTGGTCTGCCGCTGCTCTTCACGTTGCCGGTGCTGGCTGGAGTCGGCACGGCGCTGCAGGCGCAGCCGCTGTTCTACCTGGTGAGCACCCTGGCCGCGGTGGCACTGTATTCGCTGCCGGTAACGCTGGGCAGCCTGCTGGCGCTGGTGCTGGTGCGCTTCTCCCCTGCCGGCCGGGTGCGCGAGGTGGCTACCGCCGTCAGCATCAGCGCTGCGGCGGCCGCGCTGCTCGGCCTCAGGGCGCTACGACCGGAGCAGCTTCTCAGACTGGATCCGGACGATACGGAAGCGTTCGAAACGTTCCTCACGGCGTTCTCGCGGCTCGAGATCGGGTGGCTGCCGCCTGCCTGGGCCACCAACGCCAGCTGGGCGGCGCAGGACGGCCAGCTGCACGCAGCGCTGGGCGCACTATTGCTCCTCGGCGGTTTAGGGCTCGCGCTTACGGGCGTGCTGGCCCGCGTGGCTTTCTCGCGCGGTTGGGTGCGGAGCCTGGACGCCACGCCAGCAGTGCGCTTCCGGCGGAGCGATGGAATGCCGGCCTGGGAGCGCCTGCTGCTTAGGGCCCTGGGACCTACCGGCGCGTTCATTGCCAAGGACGCCCGCGTGTTCACGCGCGACGTGCAGCAGTGGAGCCAGGTCATCGTGCTGGCGGCTCTGGCGGGCGTGTACTTCGTAAGTCTGGCCGCCATTCCTGTGCCCACCCAGCAGTTCCGCGACGTCATGGGGGCCATGAACATCGCTTTCGTCAGTTTCATCGTTGCGGGCGTGGCGCTGCGGATGGCGTACCCCAGCGTGTCGTACGAGGCTGGCAGTTACTGGCTGCTGCAGACGCAGCCGGTGCGGCAGCGGCACCTGGTCCTGGCCAAGTTCCTGTTCGTGCTGCCGCTCATGCTGGTTCTGGCGGTCGGCCTTGGGGTGGCCGCCGGTCGGGTGCTGGACCTGAGCCCCACGCTGGCGTTCGGCGCCCCAGTGGCGGCGGGCTTCAGCGCCCTCGGCCTTACGGGGCTGGCAGTGGGCATGGGCGCAGCACATCCGCGTTTCAGGTACACCAACCCCAACGAGCTGGCGATGACGCCAGGGGCCCTGGCGTTCATGGGGCTGGCCCTGGTGTACGCCACGCTGACCACTTTGCTGCTGGCGCGTCCCGCCTGGACGGCGCTGCGCCAGCCCTCGGTAACCGCGTACTGGAGCAGCCCGGAGGGCCTGGGCGTGCTCGGCGGATTGACCGTCCTAACGCTTCTGGCCACCCTGCTGCCCCTGTGGCACGGCGCGCGGCACCTCGAGCGCTTCGAGCAGTAGAGCTCACGGTTTGTGGGGTTTGCCTTACGCCTTCTTGACCACGCTCGACATCAGGCGCATGCGTCCGAAGCCGTCTACCCGGCAGTCGATGTCGTGGTCGTCTATCGGTTCCACCAGCTTGATGTTCGTGACCTTGGTGCCCGCCTTGAGGGCCTGGGCGGCGCCCTTTACCTTGAGGTCACGCATGACTATCACGGCGTCGCCGTCGGCCAGCAGGTTACCGACCGCGTCGCGCACCTCGCCGCTGGCAGCCTCCTGCTCGGCTAGCTCTTCTGGGTTCCATTCGTGGCCGCACATGGCGCAGGCCAGCAGCGGCGCCACCTCGTAGGTGTGCTCGCTGCCGCATTCGGGGCAAACGGGGGCTGTTTCGCTCATGCTCCGATGCTAGCCCGTCTTACGTGAGGTCGGCCAGGTCGGTGAGCGCGTACACGCGCTCATGGCGCACGGTTCCGTCCGTGCCCACCGTGTAGTTCGTCAGCACGCCCTCGAGCCGGTAGCCGCAGCGCTCTGCCACGGTGGCGCTGGCCAGGTTGCGGTCGTCGCATCTGATGTCTACGCGCTTGGCTCCGAGCTCCTGGAACGCCACGCGCGAGAGGGCGCGCACGGCGTCCTGTGCATACCCCTTGCCCGTTTCGCTGGTGCTCACCCAGTAGCCGATCTCGAAGCGGGGCACCGACCACTTGATCCGGTGCAGACCAGTGGAGCCCACGAAGCAGCCAGCCTTGTCGAACATGTGGTAGCGGAGGTCGGCCCTGGTCACGAACGCAGCCATGGCGGCGCGCAGGCTGGTCTCGGCGCCCGCCGCGTCGTAGTCGTCCGTAGCCCAGGGCATCCACGGTCTTAGCTCGGCTAAGGAACTACGGACCGCGGCGACCATGGGGTCCAAGTGCGCCAGCGCGGGGGCCCTCAGGTCGAGAAGTTCGGTGGTCACAAGGTCCGGTACCGCCGCGTTGGGAATCACGTTTGCCTCCTGGAGGGCGATGATAGCCGCTGCGCGGCCCGGCGGCGGTCGCTCCGCTCAAGGGCCGCACCTTCCTCTCACATAACACTCACATTTAGCGTAAACTCTGCACAACTCTGCAACTGCGGCCGCAATCCACGGCTCTCCATGATGAGACCGGCGGCCGACCAGGAGCCACGCCCGCACGGTCCCGGTCCGGGTTCCGTGGGCGCTACAAAAGCAGCTTCAGAGGAGGACGGGAAATGGAAACTTGGCTACCGATCGTTCTGCAACTCGTATCCGGTCTCATCGGCGGCAACCTGGCAGGCTCCGGCCTGAAGGACAAGTCGCTCGGCTCGACCGGCAACAGCATCGCCGGCGCCCTCGGCGGCCTCGGCCTCGGCCAACTGCTGCCACTCCTCGGCCTCGGTGACGGTGGTACCGCCACCGACATGACCTCCATCCTCACGTCCGTGCTGGGCGGCGGTGGCGGTGGCGCCATCCTGACGGCCGTGGCGGGCATGCTGTTCAAGGGCAAGAAGGCTTAAGCCACCCTTTGACCGTAGGGCCCACGGCGTAAACGCCGCGGTTATACAGCCGGAAACAAACACCTTGCGCGCCGCTCCAGCTTTGGGGCGGCGCGCCCGCGTAACGGCCGTGTAACTGCCTGAAGGCGAAGGTGAACGCAGGCACGCCCCCGGGAGGTCGGCATGTTCAAGGGTTCCATGTTGTCTACGCTGTTTCTGACGCTGACGCTGGCGCAGCTCGCGTGCACGGCCCTGGCTCAGCATCCGGCAACGGGCGTTTACGCGTACGACTCGCCGGTGGGCCGCTTCGAGTACCACGTACATGTAGCGCCAGACGGAACGCTTACCGGGGTCGCCATGCGCGCCAGCCGCGGCTTCGGCACCTACTTCGAGGGCCGCTACGAGGACGGGCGCGCCGTGGGCTACTACTACGACACGACCACCATCCTTACGATCGCGATCGTCCTGGAGTTCGACCAGGACGTGATGACCGCGTACGTGTACCCAGGCGACCCGAACACGCTGCCCGACCCGCCGCCGGAGCCCAGGTACCTCCTCAGGCTGCCCGGACCCGGGCCGGAGCGGCCCCTGCAGCCCGATGTTCACGTGCTCCTTAGGCTCGGGCGTAACGAGGCCGTCATAGCTACCAGCGCAGCGGGGACCGAGTTGCGGCTGGGCGACGCACGCAACTTCCTGGAGGCGGCGCTTCTCGCCATGCGCGAGGCCGGCCTGGAGGGTCCGCTGTTCCCCGGCACCATCTACCTGAACTGGGTCGGCTACGCCGTGACGGCCTTCGAGGCGGCCGAGCTGGAGACCCAGGAGCTCATGGCCAACAGCCAGCTTTGGTGGCCCGCGCTCGAGGCAGAGTGGCCCGGCGCGCCGCGTGAAGCGCGCCAGCGCGTAGCGCAGGACGTGCTCCTCTTAGTCTTCGGTCCGGGAGTGATAACCGGCTGGCTCGAAGAGGTCGACGCGGGTTACGAGGTCCCACCCGGTCCCACCTGCAGTGCGCTAATGACTTGCGTGCTGCGCGTTTTCGACCGCTCTACACTGGCAGCGGCCACCTCCAGGCTGCCGTGCTTCTCCGTCTCCTCCTGTCCTGAGACCGGCGTGCGCGACTGATCCGCCGGTGGCCGCCGCAGCGCCTTTAGGGGCGCGGGCGCGTTGTAGCTCCGCCTACCAGGAAGTGTTGACAACGCTTGTTGCAAGAACGTATGTTCGTACAACAGAGCGTGTAAAAACCCTGTACGGGTGGGCTCCCAGCGCGGGGCCATGAACACCGCCAGACCCAGGTCGGCGGTAGGAGGAGGACTGGATGCGTCTTAGGAAGTGGATTCTCATGGCAGCGGCCACGTTGTTGTTAACGTCGGCCCAGGCTCAAACCCTGACCTTCGTGCTAGACGCCCCCGAGAACCGCGCCGACGAGGCGCAGGCCATCGTGGCGCAACTCCGGGAAATCGGTATCGACGCCTCTGTACGCATCTGGCAGTCCACCGTGCTGCGCGACGAGATGATCGCCGGTAACCGCAACGCCAGCCTCACCGACTGGGGCAGCGCCTACTTCGACGCCTTCGACCTGGCCATCCCCAAGCTGCGCACCGCCGACCGCGGCAACTACTCGGGCTACACGTCTGACGTGGTCGACGCCGCCTTCAACGCCGCCTCCACCAGCATCGACGACGCCACGCGCATCGCGGCCTACCGCACCGCACAAGAGCAGCTGCTGGCAGACGTGCCGTGGGTGTTCGGCTACGTGCTGCAGAACATCGAGGCCGCCTCCGACTCCGTGCAGGGCTGGGGCCCCGCTGCGGACAACAGCGAAAGCATGCACGACGTGTCGGTAGTAGGCTCCGATAGCCTCATCGTGGGCATGCGCTCAGACGCTCTCATCACCATGGACCCGGCCATGTACCGCGACCGCGAGACCGAGGCCGTGCTGCGCAACATCTTCGACGCCCTCACCTTCCCCACCCGCGACGGCGTTGTTCAGCCCCACCTGGCCACCGCGTGGCGCGTCATCGACGACAAGACCTACGAGTTCGATCTGCGCGACGACGTGGTGTTCCATAACGGCGATCCGCTGACCGCCGACGACGTAGTGTTCACCTTCTGGCGCATCCTCACCGAAGGCGCCATCGACGGCGCCACCAGCCCGCGCGCCGGTCTGCTGGGCCCCATCAGTCACGTCGAGAAGGTCGACGACTACACCGTACGCTTCGTGTACAACGAGACCTTCCCGCAAGAACTCGTGCTCCAGGCGCTGACTCACTTCCAGATCGTGCCCCAGAAGTACATCGAAGAGGTCGGCGTGGCGGCGTTCATGGAGCGCCCCATAGGCAGCGGCCCGTTCGTGTTCGCCCGCGGTGCCCTCGACTCGCAGACCGTGCTCGAGCGCAACGACGCCTACTGGCGCGGCGCCCCGCAGCTGCAGACCGTTGTGTTCCGCATGATGCCCGAGCCGTCCACGAGGATCGCCGCTCTGCTGTCCGGCGAGGTTCACATCATCCAGGCCCTGCCGCCCGACCTCGTAGACCGCATCGACGGCGTTCCCGGCGTCAGCGTGCACACCGCGCTCGGCACCCGCGCCGCCCAGATCGAACTCAACAACAAGGTGGCGCCCTTCAACAACCACCTCGTGCGCCTGGCGCTCAACTACGCCGTCGACTGGGACAGCATCCTCACCAACATCTACCAGGGTTACGCCGACCGCCTGTCGACCGCCTTCCTCCCCAGCGGGTTCGGCTACGCTGAGGACCTGGCGCCTTACCAGTACGACCCAGAGCGCGCCAAGGAGCTCCTGCAAGAGGCAGGCTACAGGACCAACTAAGCTCTAACGGAACGTCGTGGCTGCGCGGTTGGCCGCGCAGCCACGACCACAAAGCCTTCTCGGCGCCCGGCCGCCCACCACACCTCCCTCGTTCCATGCCGTCGCGGCAGCCCCCAGCGGGCCCAGGGTGAAAGAACCGCATGCGTCTCAGCAAGCTATTCGAACGAGTCGTATCCGCCATCCCGGTCGCGATCGGGGTGGCGGTTCTAGCGTTCATGTTCCTGCGCTTCCTACCGGGCGACCCGGTAGAGATAATGCTGGGCGACACCGCCGTAACCCAGCAGCAGATCGACACCTTACGCAGCCAGCTGCACCTCGATAAACCGCTCCTCGAGCAGCTGTGGCTCTTCTTCGTGAGCCTCTTCCAGGGCGACCTGGGCACCAGCTTCTTGAGGAACCAGCCGGTCCTAAAGCTCATCGCGGAGGCCCTGCCCGCCACGATAGAGCTGACCATGGCCACCATCTTCGTGGCCATCCTCATCGCGCTACCAGTTGGCATAATCAGCGCGGTCCGCGCTGGCTCGTGGCTGGACCGCACCGTTCTCTCCGGCGCGCTGGTGGGCGTCAGCATGCCCGCGTTCTGGTTCGGGTTGCTGCTCATCCTCCTGTTCTCGGTCGAGCTGAAGCTGCTGCCAACGTCAGGGAGGTTGACCGCCACCCTGGCGGTCGACAGCGTGACAGGCTTCATGCTCATAGACACCCTGCTGGCGCGCGACCTGCGCGCGTTCGGTACGGCGCTCAAGCATTTGATCCTGCCAGCCGTCACGCTTGGGGTGGTCTTCGCCGCCGTGCTGGCGCGCGTGGTGCGCGCCTCCATGATCGAGGCCATGAACAAGGAGTACGTGACCACCGCCAGGTCCAAGGGCCTGCGCGAGTTCACGGTGGTGGTCAAGCACGCCCTGCGTAACGCGCTCATCCCCGCGCTTACGGTCACGGGCCTGCAGTTCGGCGAGCTGCTGGGCGGCAACATGATCGTGGAGACCATCTTCGCGTGGCCCGGACTGGGGCGGCTGGTTGTCAACTCCATATTCGCGCGCGACTACGTGGTGGTCCAGGCCGCCGTCATGCTGTACGCCTTCACCTACGTGGCCGCCAACCTGGTGGTCGACGCGCTGTACACGCTGCTCAACCCACGGATCTCGCTATGAGCGCAGGGCGCAACCCGACCGGCATCGGCAAGCTGTTCGCTCGCGTGGTCGAGACTCCGCTGGGTCTCATAAGCACCACGATCATCGGCCTTTACGTACTGATCGCTATCTTCGCCCCACTCGTGGCGCCGTACGACCCGGACGCCACTGCGCTCGGTCAGCGCCTGGCCGCCCCTTCGGCCGAGCACTGGTTCGGCACCGACTCGCTGGGCCGCGACATCCTCTCGCGCACCGTGTTCGGCGCCCGCGTGAGCCTGCTGATAGGCCTGCTAACCGTGATAATCACCGCCGTGTTCGGCACGGTGGTGGGCGCGCTTGGCGGCTACTTCAGGGGCGTGTTCGACTCGGTCACCGGCCGGTTCACCGAGCTGCTGCTGGCGTTCCCCTATCTGATCTTCGCCATCGGCATGATGGCGTTCCTGGGCCCCGGCTTCGCCAACCTCGTCATGGCCCTCTCCCTCAAGGGCTGGGTGGAGTTCTACCGCCTGGCGCGCGGCCAGACGCTCGACCAGGCCGCGATGGAGTACGTGGAAGCGTCGCAAGCGCTGGGGCAGCGCAGGTTCCGCACGCTGTTCCGCGAGATCGTGCCTAACATCCTGCCGCCGGTGGTGGTGCTGGCCACCCTGCGGGTGGGTTACTTCATGGTGCTCGAGGCGTCTCTCAGCTTCCTCGGCGTGGGCATCCCGCCCAGCATCCCCGCTTGGGGCTCGATGATCGCCGACGGGCGCGGCGTGCTGTTCATAGCCTGGTGGGTGAGCACCATCCCTGGTGTGGCGCTGCTGATCCTGGTTCTCTCGATCAACCTGCTGGGCGAGCGCCTGCAAGAGATCTACGACCCCAAGGGCAAGAGCCGTCAGCGCTTCAACCGTTGGAAGCGCCGGCGCGCTGCCGCAGCCGCCCCAGCAGCCGCTGGTGCTGGCGACGCCGCTACGGCGGCCGGAAAGGCGCAGTGACAGTAGTGAGTCAGTCGAGCAAGCCGAACAAGCCGCGCGTGGGGATAACCGTGCATGTGGCTGAGGTCGAAACCAAGGAGGGCCACCCGGAGTGGCGCTTCCAGATGGGTGCGCGTTACGCCCAGGTGGTGGCGGAGGCAGGCGGGATCCCGTTGCTGCTTCCCACCCACGCGGCGGCCGCGGCGGACCCCGGCGCCGTGCTCGACTCGGTCGACGCTCTGCTGGTCAGCGGCGGCGGCAGCATCCCGGGTCAGTACTTCGTCGCTAACCCCGACCCCTCGCTGCGCGACACCAACCCGGTGCGCTACGACTTCGAGGTCGAGCTCATCCGCGGGGCGTGGGTGCGCGGCATGCCGCTGCTGGGCATCTGCCGCGGGCACCAGACCATAGCCGAGGCGCTGCAGGGCGGACCCGCCCTGAACCTGGGCGTCATGGCGGGTGCGCGCGACCACTACCAGACGGAGGTCCCGACACAGACCACCCACGAGGCGCGCTTCGAGGACGGCACCCACCTGGCCGGGTGGCTGGGCAGCAGCGGACGCGTGAACAGCTTCCACCGGCAGGTCATCGAACGCGTGCCGCCAGGTTGGCGCGTGAGCGCCTACTCGGACGACGGTTTCGTTGAGGCCATGGAGTCAGAGGCTGGCTTCGGGGTGGGCGTGCAGTACCACCCGGAGTGGCTACTGGAGTCGCAGCCTGCCTACCGGCAGCTGTTCGCGGAGTTCGTGGCGGCCGCGCGCAGCTAACCCGCCCAGTTTCAGCCCTTGTTGAAGTGCTGCCAGGCGTCCTCCGCCTGGGCCAACCGGTCCGCGGCCGCAGGTATGGCAGCCTCCGCCAGGGTAAGCAGGGCGTGGGTCACGCTGACCAGCGCCGTGTACGAGTCCAGCATGCTGGTGCTGCCGATGTGGGCCCGCAGCACCTTGGCGCCGCCCGGCAGGTCGTTGCCAGGGCTGGCGTCGGTGAGCACGGTTACCGGCACGCCGGCGTCGGCCAGGTAGCGCAAGGTGCGCTGCACCTCGGGTGAGTGACGCCGCATGGAAACCACCAGCACCAGATCGTCTGGCGTGAGGTCGAACAGCAGGTCGACCGACGAGCCGCCCGCGGCCGGGGCGGACTCGACCCTCTCGCGCATCGTGCGCAAGATGAGCGCTAAGTGCAGCGCCAGCGGGTGCGAGAAGCGCCTGCCGAACACCAGCACGCGCCGCGCCGCCGCTATGCGCGCGGCGGTCTCCTCCAGCGCGGCCACGTCGAGGTGCGAGTAGGTGCGCTGCAGGTTCTCCAGTTCGCGGTCGAACACGGCCTGCACCTTGCCGAGCTCGCCGTCGCCGCCGGGGCTCAGCACCAGCTGGTTGGGGTTGGCCACCTCCCGCAGGTAAGCCAGGCGGGCGGCTTCCTGCAGCTCCGGGTAGCCCTTGTAACCGAGGGTCTGCGCGAAGCGCACCACGGTGGAGCGGTGTACGCCCAGGTCCTTGGCGAGTTCGGTGCTAGAGAGGTAACCCCAGCGCTCCACGTGCTCGACCAAGTGCCCAGCCAGACGCCGCTCCTGCGGAGTCAGCGCCTGCGCCGCCTGATCCACGCGCTCCAGTAGGTTGGTCGGTTGTTCCGAAGCCATTCCCCTTACAGTACGCTGCCCCCAACCCGGTAAGCCATAACGTGCGCCTCAGTCCAGCGGCACTATCACGTCGAGAAGCGGCGCGTACTGTTGCGCGCCGAAGATATCGGCGTCGCCAGCGCTGCCGCTGGGCCGCTCCCGCAGGATGGTGAACTTGATGGCCAGCGCAGGGTCGTACTCCACGAAGTCGGTTATGCGCGCCGGATCGAAGCCGTAAAGCTTGGACACCGTCTCGCGCGTGAGCACCTTGCTGCGCTTGACCAGCTCGTAAGAGTTGCGGTCCTCGAAGATGATGTCGAAGGTTATGCGGTCCACCCCGGCGTTCTTACTGCGCACGGTCTTGGCCAGCTCCGAGAGGCGCTTGATGGTGGCGCTGCTCACTGGGCCACCTCGAGCTCCGGCGCCACGCCGGCAGTTACCTCGGTGGTGTGCAGCTGGAACAGCTCGAGCGGGTCCTCAACACCGATGGTGTGGTTGAGGGTCCAGCGGTAAGCGGGGCTCACGCGCGTGACCTCGTCGAGCGGGAACGCGACGCCGCCAGCCGTGCCTTTGGTGTTGGGCAGGCGCGCGTAGAACATCTGCCTGGTGCCTGTGAGGGTCACCTCCTCGGCCATCTTCTCGGTGGCGGCGACGCCGAACACCATGACGCCGAGCTCGTGCGCGGTCTGGTGCTTGAGGGGGTCCATCTCGCCCATGACGCCGTTGCGGCCGTACACCTGGTAGTGCAGTTCGTAGCCGCCCTCTTCGGGCTCACCGAAGCGCTCGCGCACCTGCGCCTTGGCCCACTCCATTACCTCGTCGATGCGCGCTACCGTGAACGGGTCGCGAACTCCGACGAAGCCCATGTAGCGCTCGCCTACCTTGCCGGCGCCTTCGAGCTTCACTCGGATCTGTTCGGACGGCTCGAACACGGCTCCGGTGACGCGGGTGGACTTAGGGTCCACCTGCTCGTACACGCAGTCGGTCATGTTCAGCGTGCCGCCGGCCACGTTCTCGAAGAACGGGTTGGAACGCTCGTACATGGCGTGCCCCGCGACGGAGGCTACGGTGCAGCGCTGGTCTGGGTGCATGGCGGTCACGGTCACGTCGTCGTGACTGATGGTGCCTATGACCGTCTCCTTGCCCGCGTACGGTTCGGCGTTGAACGAGGCGCACTCGAGCACCTTGCCGAGGTAGTACGAGTTGGCCTCGGAGTAGCCCGCCCGGATGGCCGGGGCGGCGAAGATGGCGGCGTCGGAGCTGCGGCCACCGATGATGACCTCGGCGCCGCGGTTGAGCAGCTCGATGTAGGGGTGCACCCCGGCTACCGCCACCACGCGGTCGGTGGCGTTAAGTTCGTCGGTTGTAAGGTCGCCTCGGCCGTCTAGGCCGGTGATGCGCTCACCCTCGTCCATGCGCCGGCGCAGGTAGTCGAGCGGCACCTCGGAGTAGAAGTAGCCGAGCTTGAACGGCGCCAGCCCGTGCTCCGCGGCGATGTCACGGATCATCTGAACGTACAGGTCGACTCGGCTGTTCGAACCAGTGTCGCCTGCCGATCCGATGATCATGGGCACGCCGAGCTTACGCGCGGCGACCAGCATCTTCTCGAGGTCGTGCCTTTGCCACTGCTCGGGCGCCGTGGAGGTGTCGCTGCCTAGCGGGCCGGGACCGATGTCGTCGGAACCGGAGTCGGCCAGGATGAAGTCAGGGGCCGTGGCTACACCTATATCGAAACTCTCGACCTTCAGGGGCGCGAACCCAAGGTGCCCGTTAGGGCAAAGGAACCTCAGGGTCTTGCCGGAACCTTCGCTCATCGACTGCTCCTCTCACCTGCTGCCGGAAGCGCGTAAGACGCCCCCGACATTGTTTGTTGCACACGCACTGATTTCACATCAGTTGTTGCACAAACCATAGCAAAAGGCGTTGTGGGCGTCAACTTCGGCGCTGGCGGATACGTTGCGGGCATATACTGGCCGCTGCCCGAGCCCGCCGTGACGACCCCCCTTGCCACCATCACCGCCGTCGCCATCTTCCTGTTCACGCTAGCGCTCGTGATCTGGCGCCCGCGCGGGCTGGGGATCGGCTGGAGCGCGCTCCTGGGAGCGGCACTAGCGCTACTAACGGGCGTGGTGCATGTGAGCGACGTGCCTGCGGTATGGGGTGTCGTGTGGAACGCCACCCTGACCCTCATCGCCATCATCGTCACTAGCATCGTGTTAGACGAGGCGGGTCTGTTCGAATGGGCCGCTCTGCATATGGCTCGGATGGGCAACGGCAGGGGGCGCTGGCTGTTCGTTCTGCTGGTGCTGCTGGGCGCCGCCGTCTCGGGGTTACTCGCAAACGACACCGCAGCCCTGGTGATGACCCCCATCGTCATGGCCATGCTGCTGCGCTTAGGCTTCGGCCCCGCAGCCACGCTGGCTTTCGTGATGGCGGCGGGCTTCATCTCCGACACCGCCAGCCTGCCGCTGGTGGTCTCCAACCTGGTCAACATCATCAGCGCCGACTTCTTCGGCTTAGGTTTCGGTGAGTACGCGGGGGTGATGCTACCCGTGAACTTCGTATCGGTAGCCGCCAGCCTGGTCGTCTTGCTGTGGTTCTACCGCAAGAGCGTCCCGCGCGAGTACGACCTGCTGGATGTGCCTGCGCCCGCGGCCGCCATCACCGACCGCACCACCTTCCGGGCCGGCTGGCTGGTGCTGGCGTGGCTGCTGGTGGGCTTCTTCGGGCTCGAGCGCCTGGGCGTGCCCATTAGCGCAGTCGCTGGCGTGGGCGCCGCCGTACTTCTACTGGTGGCACAGCACGGCGGCCGCGTGAACACACGCCGCGTGCTGTCAGAGGCGCCGTGGCAGATCGTGCTGTTCTCGCTAGGGATGTACCTGGTGGTCTTCGGGCTCCGTAACCAGGGCCTTGCAGACCTGCTGGCGGGCCTCCTCGACAGCTTGGCGGCGCATGGGCTATGGGCCGCCACGCTCGGTACCGGGCTGCTCTCGGCGCTGCTCTCCTCGGTCATGAACAACCTGCCCACCGTTCTGCTAGGCGCGCTGTCGGTAGACGCCAGCAGCGCCACTGGCACGCTGCGCGAGGCCATGGTCTACGCCAACGTTGTGGGCAGCGACTTGGGCCCCAAGATCACGCCCATCGGCTCGCTGGCCACGCTGCTGTGGTTGCACGTGCTGGCGCGCAAGGGCGTGCGCGTCACCTGGGGTTACTACTTCCGGGTGGGCGTGGTCCTCACGCTGCCGGTGCTGCTGGTGACGCTGGCGGCGTTGGCACTGAGGCTGAGCTGAACCCAGCGGCCCTCCGCCACCAATCTTGACTACAGGCGCGGCGTACGCATGCCAGTGTCAATAGGCGCGGGCGCCGCAGTGTAGCCTGCGGCGCCCGTGCCCGGTTCCAAGGGGTGCGGTCAGTTTGGGTTTACAGGGTCACCACCCGTGCGGTCACGTCGGCGCCCCAGTTGTGCAGCAGCACCTGCACGGCGCCGGCAGCGTTGCTGGCGTTGATGGTGCCGAAGTTGCCGTTGGCGGTGGTTTCGGTCTGCACAGAGAAGCCTAGGTCGGCGAGGGCTTCATGGTAGGAGGCCACGAGATCGTTCATGCTGACCTCTTGGTGCACCACCTCGAAACCGACCACCCTAGAGCCTTGCTCGAGGACGGTGAACTCGGGCACGTCGCTCAACTCGGCGCCGATGGTGGCACCGAAGAAGTCGGTGCGCTCGAGGTCCGGCACTAAGAAGGCGATGGCGGGCAGGCTGTCGTCGCTAGCGGTCTCCTGGATACGGACTGCTAACGCGTTACCGTCCCAGTCGAGCGACATGTAGGCAACTTCCGGCAGGTCGTTGTAGTTGACGCCAGCGTCGTCGATGGACACGGCTACGCGGGCGGAGGCGGCAGCCACGAGGGCCAGTGACATGACTACTGCGAGGACCTTCTTCATAACAGTTTCTCCCTTTCCGTTGCGGAGCGGCGGTCTGTGCCGCGCGCTTAAGGGAGATGGTGACAGCCGCGTGCGTAGCTTCTGTGGGCGGTTCTTGTGCGGTGTGTGAAGACGGCGCGGTGCGCACCGGAGCGGAACGGCGTCAACTGGCCCGGCCGAGTGGCGTGCCCTTAGAGGTTACTGATCGCCCAGTATGGCCTCGAGAGCCAGGGTCGAACCGACCACGCGCTCGACCACGAACTGGCCCGACGCAGCCATCGATGTGGCTGGGTCGTGCACAACGTCCCAGCCTGTCTGGTGCGTCATGTAGCCCTCGAAGCTGCCGCTGATACGTAACGTGACCTCGTCCACCACCTCTACAGCGTGGAGCGTGAGGCTGCCGTCGGTGAGCGCGTAGTAGTCGTCCCAGCTCGGGCCCTCGGGGTAGTAGGTGATCTCCAGGTCGTCGGGGTCGAGTAGCTCGAGGGTCTGCGGGTCGAGTGCGAACTGCATGGTGACGCCGTGCGGACCCGTGGAGTCGTGCCCGTCGTAACGAAAGGTTAGCGCCACCCACAGGGTTGCCGGGGTGAGGACTATGCCGCCCATCGACATCTCGGGCGTGAGTTGGTGCGTGGCGGTGTGCTGTTCGGTGCCGGCAACGCTCTCTAGCAGGCGACGCTGGTCCGGGTCCTCCACGCCGTCGGCTACGTCCTCAGGTACCCAAGTGCCGTACGTGCGCAGCAGGCGTTCCTCACCACCGATGACGGTGGTCAGGCTGCCGGTCTCGAACCAGTCGCCTTGCGCCAGAGTGTGAGTCAGTAAGAGTGCCGCTATCAGGACGAAAGGAAGACGCAATCGTGACATGCCGTCACCATAGCCCGTAAGCGTGGCGTCCGCACCTCAACGCCGCCAGGGCATAACGCGCCGCTCTATCCACTGCAGCAACCAGGTAAGACCCACCCCGAGCAGCATGACCACGAACAGCGAAGCGTACATCTTGTCTATGGCCAGCACCTGCCAGTAGTAGAACACCAGGTAACCCACGCCCTGCTGGGCGCGGATGAACTCCACCGCCACGATGACGATGAGAGCGGAGCCGAGGGCTATGCGCAGGCCGGAGAAGATGATGGGCAGCGCGGCGGGCACGATCACATGCCAGAGCATCTGCCAGCGGCCGGCGCCGAAGTTGCGGCCGGCCTCGAGGTACACGGGCTCTATGCCCCGCACCCCGGCCATGGTGTTGATGGCTATGAGGAAGAAGGCGGTGATAGCGATGACCGCCACCTTGGGCCCCTCACCGAAGGGGTTGGCGAAGATAAGCATCATGAGCGGGAAGATGGCTATCTTGGGCAGCACGTAGATGGCCGACATGATGGGGTCGAGCATCTGCCGGATGGTCTTGTTGAGGCCCATAGCCATGCCGACAAGCACGCCGGGGGCGGCGCCGATGACGAACCCCAAAGCAACCCGGAATAGGGTAGCCAGCACGTGGCTCTCGGTTACGAGCCCCCACGCCCCGCGCCAGCCCTGCTCGGGCAGCACGGAGGGAATGAGCCACGGCCTGCCCAGCAGGCTGGTCTTGTTGAAGCGGTCGAACGACACGATCAGGTCCCACAAGGCCGCCGCAATACGGGTGGGCGGCGGGAACCAGCGACCGTTCAGGTAGCCCCAGTTCACGAGCAACTCCCACGCCACCAACAAGAGAAGCGGGAAGCCTATAGCCAGCAGGCGGTTGTAAAGCGGTTGCCGCTTTACGGGTACGCGCTTGCCGAAGCGGTCAGCGGCGTAAACGAACAGCCCGACCACGGCCAGAGTAAGCAGCCACACCAGCCAGGCTGGCAGGCTCACTGGTCGGCCATCGCTTTGCGGACCTCGTCCTCCAACGCCTGCCATACGAGGCCGGTCATGGCCGCGAACTCGGGCGTGGCGGTGGTGGCAACGGTGCGGGGGCGCGGCAGGTCGACCTCGAACTCGGTCTTGTTGGTGCCGGGGTGCGCGGTCATGATGACCACGCGGTCGGCCAGCAGCACGGCCTCGTCTATGGAGTGGGTCACGTACACCACGGTCTTGCGGTGCTCTTCCCAGATTCGCATGAGCTCGCCCTGCAGTACGGTCTTTGTCTGCGCGTCCAGTGCGCCCAAGGGTTCGTCCATCAGCAGCACTTCTGGGTCGTTGGCCAGCGCGCGGGCTATGGCCACGCGCTGCTTCATGCCGCCCGAGAGCTGGGCGGGGTAGTAGTTCTCGAACTTGGCGAGGCCCACGCGGGCCAGCCATTGGCGCGCCACCTCGTAACGCTCCTTCTTGCCCACACCGCGCATCTGCAGCCCGAAGGCCACGTTATCGAGCACCGTCTTCCACGGGAAGATGGCGTACTCCTGGAACACCACGCTGTTGAGCGGCTTGCCGGGGGCGCCGGGCGCTATGGCCACGGTGCCGGCGCTATGCGGGGTCAGGCCCGCCAGTATGCGCAGGAAGGTGGACTTGCCGCAGCCCGAGGGCCCGACTATGCACACGAACTCGCCGGCGCGCACCTCCAGGTCGAAGTCCTGGAGGGCGACGCCGGTGCCGTGGGCGGTCTCGAAGTACTTCGAGACGTTCCTAGCCGAGATCTTGGGTGACGCGTCTGGCAACTACTCCCCGTACGCTCCCAGCTGCTCGAGAGCCCAGTCGGTGAACTCGGTGGCAACCACGTTGCTGAGGTCCAGCACGTCGGTGTACTCGGTGCGGCCGTTCTCGCGGTGGGTGCGTTCCACGTCGGCGAGGTCCGCCACGGGAATCTGCTGGTTGGGATCGAACACCAGCAGGGCGTCACCGGCCACGGCTTCCGGGGTGGAGCTCACG
>JBAYRM010000024.1:0-19114 GCA_041676665.1 Trueperaceae bacterium | reverse complement strand
AGGACGGTTTCGATCTCCGCGCTCGCCTCTTTGTCGAGCAGAGCCGAAAGATCAGCCACGTTACCCGCCGATCTGGTTGTTCAGGAAGAACGCGATGACGAAGCCGAAGATGATGAGGGTTTCCGGGATCACCAGGTAGATCAGGATCTGACCGAACGACTCGGGGCGCTCGGCCAGGGTGCCCGCGCCGGCGCTACCGATGGCGGCCTGAGCGATGGCCACGGCGATGGCGGAGAGGCCGATGGCCAGGCCAGCGCCGAGGGCGATAAGGCCCGCACCGATGCCGGGGCCGTCAGCGCCCTGCGCGAATGCGACGGCGCCCACGACTGCGAAGATGGCGATTGCCGAAAGAACCTTGACTGCCTTTTTCATCACTTTCCTCCTAGGAGTTTGAACGGTCTGTAGGGTCGGCCACTCTCGTCGTAGAAGCCGAACTTGGTGAAGAACTCGACATACTGCAGACGGAGCGGCTGCAGCGTATGCCCGATGATCGTGAGGGCTATCGCGGTCAGGTGCACGAGCGCGCCCGTCAGGATGCCCAGGATGGGCCCGATGACGGGAAGCACGCCGGACAGCGCGAAGCCCAGGTCGGTGGCCAGGTTAGCCACCAGCGCGGCCGACAGGCCGACAGCGAAGAGCCGCAGGTAACTCAGGATGTGACCGGAGTTCGAGATGAGCTCTACCAGCATGAGCGGCATCTTGGCGAGCACAGTGCAGATGAGGAACACCACGAACAAGACGGCGATCACCGTCATGAACCCGCCGGACAAGGCGCCCTGGAGGAAGCCCCAGGCGAACAGCACGATGCCGAGCAGGCCGGCGAACATGCCGATGCCCTCGAAGATGTGCTTCTTGTCGTTGTGCTTCACGCCGTAGATGACGCGGATAAGCCAGCCGCCCAGGACCTGGAACACACCGAAACCCAAGCTGAGCATGAGAATCGGAGCGAAGACCTCGACGCGGAAGATGGGGATCTGGAAGATGCCGTAGCCCACCTCGTGGTGCAGCGGCGTGTAGAACAGCGGCCGCCCAATCGGGAAGCGCTCGAAGAAGTTGCCGAAGCCTTCGCCGAACATCAGGCCCCACGCGATGCTCCAGGCCGCGCACCAGAAGATGACGGTGCTGATGCCCTTGAGAGCGCCTGCGGGGATGATGATGCCGAGCGGCCCGAGGTTGAGCTCCTTGTCGGCCTCGCCGCGGCGCTTCATCCACCAGGCGAGCAGCGCGAACAGGATGCCGAACCCGAAGTCGCCAACAACGAGGCCGAAGAACAGCGGGAAGAACACGGCCAGCGTCCAGGAAGGATCGAAGCTACCGTACTTAGGCGGCGCGAAGAGCGCCAGCAGGCCCGTGAACGGCCGCACCCAGGCGGGGTTCTCGAACTTGACCGGCACGCCGACGTCGTGATGGGCGTCCGCGGCGCGCGTGTCGACCACCACGTCGCTGCCGAACTGGCGGTTCAAAGCGGCGGTCACGTTGCCAGCGTCGGCGCTGGGGACCCAGCCCTTGAGGGCGAACGAGTAACGCCCTTCAGCCATGTCCTCCATGCGGCCGAAGCGGTCCTGCATGTTGAGAGCTACACGGTTGATCGAGGCTAGCTTGGCGCCGTGCTGCTCGGCCAACTGGGTCAGCTCGGTGTCGATGGCTGCCAGCCGCGTGGGCTGCGAGCGCGCGCGCTCCTCCATGACGTGGGCGGCCTTGGCCACGCCGTACTCGGCGTAACGCTCCGGCAGTTGCACCTCAGCCACACCCAGGCGGGCGAGGGCGGTGCGGAACTTGCCGGCGTCCTTGCGCTGCACGGCGGCCACGACCAGGCTCTCGCCGGCGTAAGGCTTGCGGGCCAGCGCGTAGGCGGACCCGAACTCCTCCTGCAGCTGCGGCTCGAACTTAGCGAGGTCATCTTCGCTAGCCAGGAACGCGACGCCTGCCAGGTAGCGGGCGTCGTCTAGTGGTCCCTGCAGCGGCGCGAGGTTGCGCAGTAGCGGCAGGTAGGTGCTGCTCAGTTCCAGTTCGTCGCGCAGCTCGGCGCGCTCGGCCACCAGGCGCTCGACCTGTTCGGCGATGCCGCCCAGCTCGGCCTCCAGTACGGCGGGGTCAGAACCCACCTCCGCCCGCGGCTGCCGGTCGGCCCTCAACCCGAGCATGTCGAGCAGCGTGGTGGAACGCGCCACCAGGCGGTCCCACGTCTCTTTGGCGACCAGGTCGGCGCCTTCCAGCTTGAGCGGCCTGAGAGCGTCCTCGGCTTCCACGCCCTGGAGGTCGTCGACCTGGACGACCCCGAGGCTCTGGAGGGCAGAAAGAACGTCCTTGGCGCCACTCCGCCGGCCGACAACCAGAACCTGGTCCATCTCGGCGATCATGGCAAGACCTTCTCCAGCACGGCGGCCGTGGCGGCATCCAAGTTGGCGCTGGCCTTGGCCTCGAGCGCCTCGGCGGCCTCGCGCGCGGCCTTCACGACCTCTTGGCGGATGCCTTCAGCCTCGGACGCGGCGGCCTTGGCGGTGTCAGCCGCAGCGGCCTCGGCCTTGGCGCGGGCCTCCTGGACCAGGCGCACGGCGTCGGCCTGGGCCTTCTCCACCGTCTGCTTGGCCTTGGCCTTGGCCTCCTCGACCTTGAGAACCAGGTTCTTCTCCTGCTTGACCAGGTCCTGGAGCAATCGTTCCCCTTGAGCTTCCAAGCGGCCCTCCTTCCTCACATCAGTACGCGGTAGTTGCGGGGCTGGACTGATGGACGTAAGAACAAGATGAACACACAAAAAAACGCGACCATGGGCAAGCTGGCGCCACTGACGCGTCGCGTCTGAACATACCAAGGCCTTTAGGGAGTGTCAATGTAGGACAAATGTCCCTCTCATGATAGAAACCCCGGCGAGAGCGGGCTCTCCGGCTGGTCGCGCCGGTCAGCTGCGGCGCCTCTGACGACCGTACGAGGCCGGCACCCGGAGCCGCCGTTCGGCGTCCCGCGCGGCCAGCATCGCCTGGATCTCCTGCAGCTCGCCGTACAGCAGCTCCAGCTCATCGTGCCCGAGCCCATCGGAGGCAAGCAGGCGCGTCAGCTCATCGCGCCTGGCCGCCAGGCGACTCCGCGTGCGCTCCTTCTGCCCCTCCAGTTGGAACTCCCGCAGGCGTGACAGCGACTTGGCCAGCTGCGCCTCCACGTCAATGCGCGTACCCTCCTCGTCGTGGCCACCGAACAGCCGCTCGAACACCACACTGCCCTCGTCCTGCTCCGCGTAGGCGGCCAGCACAGCGTCCACGTCGTGATCCACGGCGCGCGCCTGCTGCACGAACCGGCCCAGAGCCGAGTCCGGGTCCGACAGGTCAGCCTCCTGCTCCACCAGCTCCACGCGCCGGCGCACGTGCCTTGGCTCCAGCAGCGTCAAGGCCACGATCTCGAGCTCCAGCCGCCTCACCTGGTCGAGCCTCGGCCTGCGGCGCTTCAGCCCCTGCATCTCGGTGAGGCTCGTGCCGCGGCCGCCGCTCTTGGCCAGCCAGTCGTCGAGGCGCGCGGCGTCTATACCTAGCTGCTCGATGACCAGGCGCCGCATCTCCGCCGCCACGGGATCGAAAACGTCGCGCGGCCTCAGCACCCCCTGAAGCTCCTCCAGGATGGCGCGCTGACCCTCCAGCGCGTTGCGGTCGTGCCGCTGCAGAACCCGGTTGAAGCGGAACTCGACCTCCGACAGGCCGCTCCCCAGCGCCGCCCTGAACTCGTCGGCGTGACCGCCCAGCACCGCGTCCGCCGGGTCCTTACCGTGCGGCACGGTTACGGCCGTTACCAAGAAACGCCGCGAAGCGGTCTGGTCCAGACCCGTCAATATGGCGCGCTGACCCGCCTCGTCCGAGTCGAAGGCGAGCTGAATACGCCTCGCGTCCAACCGGGCCAGCGCGTCGGCGTGCGCGGCGGTGAGCGCGGTACCGAGCGAAGCGACCGCGTTGCCGAAACCGGCCTGGTGCAGCGCGATGACGTCCATGTACCCCTCCACCACCAGCGCTTCGCCCCGCTCCCGCACCTCGGTACGGGCACGATCGAGGCCGTAAAGCAGTTCGCCCTTGTGGAAGAGCTCAGACTCCGGACTGTTGAGGTACTTGGGCTGGCCGTCGTCCAGCACGCGGCCAGCGAAGCCCACCAGGCGCCCAAGCGGATCGCGGATGGGGAACATGACGCGACCACGGAAGCGGTCGTAGCGCCGCCCCCGCTCGTTCTCCACGACCAGGCCCAAGGTCACCAGGTCCGACTCGTTCACGCCCCGGGTCAGGGCGCCCTTGAGCAGCCCGTCCCACGAATCCGGCGCGAAACCCAACTCGAACGAGTCGATCGTCTGGCGCGTAAGGCCGCGGCCCTCCAGGTACTCCAGAGCCGGGCCGCCCAAGTGCGCCCTGAAGTAATCCAACGCCACCTGGTTCACGTCGAACAGGTCGCGGCGCTGGCCCGCCTTCGGGGACGGCGGCCCCACCTCCACCCCGGCGCGGTCGCCCAGCAACTTCAGCGCCTCGGGGAACGACATGGACCGCGTCTGCATCACGAAATCGAACACGTCGCCCTTAGCCTGGCAACCGAAGCAGTAATAGAAACCGCGGTCCTGATGCACGTGGAAGCTAGGCGTCTTCTCGTCGTGGAAGGGGCACAAGCCCTTGAGCTGGCCGCGACCGGCGGGCTTGAGGGCCACCACCTCCCCCACCACCTCAGCCAGGTTCAGCCTCTCCTTGATCTTGTCCTTAGCGTCGAACGCCATGCCCGTTCGCTCCCTCACTCACCGCGATCTTATTGCGGGTAGAGCGGCAGGTGCCCGAGCGCGATGACGTCGTCTCGCCCCTCGCCCTCCGTGAACACCACCAGCGTGGCCACCACCTCGGCCCCGACCTCCGTGAGGAGCTGCACCAGACCGGCCAGGGTGCCGCCCGTGCTGACCACATCGTCGACGATGGCGACCTTGCGGCCCTCGAGCCTAGGCAGATCGGAGCCGTCTATCACCAGGTCCTGCGGCTTGCCGGTGGTGATGCTCACCACGGACCGCTTGACCGAACCCACCATGTAAGGCTTCTCGGTCTTGCGCGCCACCACGTAAGGCAGTCCCGAGCGGACGCTCATGGCGTGCGCCAGCGGTACGGCCTTGACCTCGGGCGTGACCAGGGTCTGCACGCCGTGCGGCAACCGCTTCACGAGCTCGTCGGCCGCCGCTTCGGTTAGGGCGGTGTCGCCCAGCAGGTTCAGCAGCGCCACCGAGACCTCACCAACGTTCACGACCAGCAGGTCGCGCTCCTGATCACCGACCCGCACCCTGTGTGTGAGCATTCGTTCTCCCTCAACCGTTTCGCGTGCCGCTGCAGGCGCATCACGCGCGGGCATCAGCCTACCCCAAGGCCCGTAAGAGTAGCGCTTCGGATATCGGGGGCGTACGGGGTGCGTGGTACTCTCGGCCATGTGGATGAAGTCCGTCTCCGCCCCGCTTCCCTGAGCGAATACGTTGGCCAGACGCGCCTCAAGCGCAAACTCGAGGTGTACCTGGAAGCGGCGCAGGGCCGGCGTGAGGCGCTGGATCACGTGCTGCTTTACGGACCGCCCGGCCTGGGCAAGACCACGCTGGCGCACATCATCGCAGCGGAGCTTGGCGTGGGCATCCGTGTGACCTCCGGACCGGCCATAGAGAAGCCGGGCGACCTGGCCGCCATCCTCACCAACGCGCTGGAGCCAGGCGACGTGCTGTTCATAGACGAGATCCATAGGCTGGGCCGCGTGGCGGAGGAGCACCTCTACCCCGCCATGGAGGAGTTCAAGATCGACATCGTCCTGGGGCAGGGCCCGGCGGCGCGCTCCATCCGCCTCGAGCTGCCGCAGTTCACGCTTGTGGGCGCCACCACGCGCCCCGGCCTGATCACGGGCCCGCTCAGGAGCCGCTTCGGGATCCTCGAGCACCTCGATTACTACACCGACGCGGAACTCGCGCTCGGCATCAAGCGCGACGCCGCGCAGCTGGGCTTCGCACTAGACGACGACGCCGCGCTAGAGATGGGGCACCGCGCGCGCGGCACCATGCGCATAGCGAAGCGCCTACTCAGGCGCGTGCGCGACTACGCCCAGGTGGCGGGCGATAGCAGCATCTCCCTCGAGCGCACGCGCAGGGCCCTTGACTCGCTGGGCATCGACTCAGAGGGGCTCGACCGGCGTGACCGCGCGATCTTGCACGCCATCGTCGAGAAGTTCGCTGGCGGGCCCGTTGGGCTCGACACGCTGGCAACGGCGGTGTCGGAGGACCGTGCCACGCTGGAAGAGGTTTACGAGCCGTTCCTGATCCAGCGCGGCCTGCTCGTGCGCACCGCGCGCGGCCGCATGGCCACCGACTCTGCCTACAGGCACCTGAACCTGCCGCCGCCGGCGCGGCAGAGCGCGGAAGTCTCGCTGTGGGAACCCGGCGAGGGGAGCAGCGCATGATCCGCGGAAGCCTGAAGAACCTGCCGCTGACCGACATGTTCCAGCTCATCGCCAACACCCAGAAGTCGGGCATCATGACCCTCACGCGCCACGAGGCGCGCGCCCGGCTGTACTTCGAGCTGGGGCGCCTAAGCTACGCGCACGTAACACCCGGTAACCACCTGGGCGAGATCATGGTGCGCATGGACCTGCTCTCGTTCCACGAGGTGCAGGAGATCCTCAAGCGCCAACGCACCGAGAACCCCGGCACGCTGCTGGGCCGCATGGCGGTCGACATGGGCTTCATCGAGGAGGACGACCTGGCGGCCGCAGTCGAACTGCAGGCGCTGGAGGTTTTATCCGAGCTCATGAGCTGGAGCGATGGGCTGTTCGAGTTCGTGGCGCCGGAAGCCGACGCCTCACAGGCGCCGATAGGCGACGGCATCGACGCGCTAGCGCTGCTCATGCGCGTGGCGCACGGCCTGTACGAGTACGACAACGCAGTGGCGCCCGAGGTGGTTTACCTCAAGGCGGGCGACCCTACCTCCGTCGAGCTGCCGCAGGGCGGATGGGAGATCCTCGGGCACGTCGACGGCCGCCGCTCGGCGCGCAGCATCGCCGCTGAGTTCGACATGAGTGAGCGCAAGGTGTTCCACCTGCTGGGCGAGCTCGCCGAGCTAGGCGTGCTGGAACAGGCGCCTTACGCGGCGGACGAGCCGCTGGTGCTGGTGGTAACGCCCTCTGCGGCGCTAGCGCGGCTTCTGCGGCTCACCCTGCTGCGCGCCGGTTTGCGAGTCGAGCTGGTCGACGATTACGCCGACACGCTGGCGGGCATCGAGAAGCACCATCCCAAGGCGTTGGTGCTAGACGACAGTGCGGGCGCGGCGTGGGACGTGGTGCGCGAGGTGCGCCGCAGCGGCGCTCACGGGCACCTGCCGATGCTGCTGCTGGTGGACCAGCAGCCGCGGCAGAACCTGTTCAGGCCCCTGCCGCGCGCCGACACCCTCACCAAACCGTTCCACGAGGTCGAACTGCAGCAGCATGTGGGGCGGCTCCTCGGCAAGTCGTTCTAGCCGCATGGCGCCGCGCTACGGCGCGCCGTTCAGCGCCCGCAGGCACTCCTGAATGAGCCTCACGCTCTCCGGGTTGGCCATCACTTCCACGTTAGGCACGCTCTGACCGTTCACCAGGCGCGCCACCGCGAGCTCCATCGACTTACCGCTGCGCGTCCTGGGCAGCTGCGGCACCTGCACCACGCGCCGCGGGACGTGCCTGGGCGAAGCGCCGCTGCGAACGGTGCGCTTTATCTTGTCGATCAGCCTGTCGTCTAACTCGGTGCCCTCGGCCAGCACCACCAGCAGCCAGATCTCCTGGTCGTCCGCCGTGCGCTTACCGACCGCTACGGCCTCCACCACCTCGCGCAGGGCCTCGAGCGGCCGGTAGATCTCGGCGGTGCCGATGCGCACGCCGCCCGGGTTGAGGGTGGCGTCCGAACGGCCGTAGACCACGATGCCGCCCTCCGCGGTGCGCTCGACGAGGTCCCCGTGCCGCCATAACCCCTCGTAAACGCCGAAGTAGGCGTCTTCGTAGCGCTGGTAATCGTGATCGCCCAGGAACCCTAGGGGCATCGACGGCAACGGGGCCGCGCAAACCAGCTCGCCGGGTTCGCCCACCAGCTCTTCTCCGTCCTCGCTAAGCACCCTGAGGTCGACACCTAGACCGGGCCGCTGGATCTGACCGGCGAACACCGGAAGCGTGGGCACGCCCAGCATGAAGCACGAGACGATGTCGGTGCCGCCAGAGATGCTCGCCAGATGCAGGTCCTGCTTCACGGCGCGGTGCACGTAACGGAAACCTTCGGGCGAGAGCGGCGAGCCGGTGCTGGCCACGGTTCTAAGCGCACCCAGGTCGAGCTCGGCACCGGGCCGCAGCCCCTCGGCCTGAGCCTGGGCGATGAACCGGGCGGAGGTGCCGAAGAAGGTGACCCCCAAGCGCTCAGCCAGGCGGAACTGTGCCGCCGCGTCCGGCCAGGCCGGGGAGCCGTCGTACAGAACCACGGTGGCCGCCTGCGCTAGCGCGCTCACGAGCCAGTTCCACATCATCCAGCCGCAGGTGGTGAAGTAGTAGACCACGTCGTTCGGCTTGATGTCGCAGTGGAGCGCGTGCTCCTTCATGTGGCTGAGAAGCGCCCCGCCGGCCCTGTGCACCATGGCCTTTGGCAGGCCAGTGGTGCCCGACGAGTACAGCACGTAAAGCGGGTGATCGAACGGCAACTGTTCCAGAACGGGTTCCGCGGGCGCCGGGCCGGCGGCCAACCACTCGTGCCAGGCGACGTGGTTTCCCGGCTCGGGCGCCTGGCCCGGGTACGGCAACGCCACTACCCCCTCGAGGGTGCCCAGCCGCTGGGCTAGGGCCGAGGTGGTGGCGCTGGTGTCGAAGCGCTTACCGCCGTACTCGTAGTGGGTGGTAACGAACAGCAGGCGCGGCGCCAGCTGCCCGAAGCGCGCCGCGGCGGCCTCCTCACCGAAGTCGGGTGAGCACGAACTGAACACCAGCCCCAGCCCGGCGCACGCCAGCAGCAGCGCCACCGTGGCGGGCACGTTGGCGCTGAAGGCTGCCACGGCGTCGCCGCGCCGCAGCCCGGCGCGCATTAGCGCGCCCTGCACCAGGGCCACCTCAGCGCGCAGCTGGCGCCAGCTCACCTCCTGTTGGGCGCCGGCCTCCGTAACGGCCAGGATGGCGGTGCGGTCCGCGTCTTCTAGGGCCGAGGGGTAAAGCAGCGCCTGGGCGTAGTTGAGGGTGGCACCCTCGAACCAGCGCGTGCGCGGCATGGGGTCAACGAATACAGCGGCGGTGGCGGGCGCGCCGAACGGCAGCTGCAGGAACTCGGCGAGGAGCGCCCAGAAGCTCTGCGGCTCGGTCACGCTGAAGGCGTGCAGCTCGTCGTAAGTGGCCAGTTCGGCGCCGCAGGCGCCCTCCACGAAGCGCCTAAACTCGTCCATGGCCGAGCCCGCGACCTGCGCCTCGCTGGGGCTCCAGAGAGGCGTCCCGGGCGCAGCGGCGGGGGTGCCCTGGCCCACGGACTCACGTTCGGCTTCGTGCTGTGACCCGCTCACCGCGACCTCCTCGGGTGCTCTCGTCCTACCGGGCGTTCTGACCGGTTGCAGTGTACCCTTGGGCGTGTTTCAGAGACCCCCCGCTAAAGCGAACGCAGGCACGCCGCGATCCGATCAGAAGAGCCTAAGCAACCGCGACATGGGCCACCTGCGGCGCCTCTTCGGTTACGTGCGGCCGTACCGGGGCCGGCTCGTGCTCGGCATCGTGGCGGTGACCGTCGCCAGCCTCGTGGCGCTGCTCTTCCCGCTCCTGATCCGCAACCTGCTCAACTCGGCCTTCGGTCAGGGCGCCGACCCGGGCGACGCCCGCGCGCTGCTCGACCGCACCGCGCTGCTCCTGGTGGTACTGGTGGCCGTGCAGGCAGTGTTCAACTTCATCCGCACCTTTGAACTCGGCCGCGTGGGCGAGGCGGTGGTGGCCGACCTCCGCAAGCAGCTGTTCGCCCATCTCCTCACTCTGCCCGTGCGCTTCTTCGAGGAGCGTAAAACCGGCGAGATGACCTCGCGGCTCACGTCGGACGTGGCCACGGTGCAGGCGGCCGTCTCGCAGGCGCTGGCGCAACTCGTGAACCAGGCAATAAACCTGGTGGGCGGTCTGGTGGTGCTCTTCTACCTCGACGTGCGGCTCACCCTGGTCATGCTGGCCGTGGTGCCAGCCGTGGCGTTCGCCGCGGCGTTCTTCGGCCGTCGCCTCAGGCGCGTGAGCACCGGCTTCCAGGACCTGGTCGCCGAGGCCAACGCCCACGCCGAGGAGGCCATCCAGGGCATCCGAGTGGTCAAGTCGTTCACGGCGGAAACGCTTGAGGAGCGCCAGTACTCAGCCGCCATCGACGCCTCGTTCGCCAAGGCACTTGCGCGCGTGAGGCTCCGGTCGTTCTTCGTGCCGGCCGTGATCCTGTTCGGCTTCGTGGGTATCGGCATCGTGCTGTGGTACGGCGGCCGGTTGGCTATTCAGGGCAGCATCCAGAGCGGGGACCTCGTGGGCTTCCTGCTCATCACCCTCTTCGTGGCGGGCTCCGTGGGCTCCTTCACGGGCCTCTGGGCCCAGTTGCAGGAGGCCATCGGCGCCTCGCGCCGGATCTTCGAACTGCTCGACGAGCAGGCGGGGCCCAGCGAGCCTGCCAGCGCCACCGTGCCAGACCGGCTCCTGGGCCGCGTAGCGTTCGAGGGTCTCTCGTTCGCTTACCCGGACCGGCGCGGACCGGTGCTGCGGAGCGTGTCGCTGGAGGCAGCCCCCGGCGAGGTCATCGCGCTGGTGGGACCCAGCGGCGCCGGCAAGAGCACCTTGGTGAGCCTGCTCTCGCGTTTCTTCGACCCGCAGGAGGGCCGAATAACCATCGACGGCATCAACATCCGCGAGCTGCCCATCAAGTACCTGCGCTCGCAGATCGGCTGGGTACCGCAGGAGACGCAGCTGTTCTCGGGCAGCGTCGCCGACAACATCCGTTACGGCCGCCAGGGAGCGAGTGACGCTGAGGTCAGGTCTGCCGCTCGCGCCGCCAACGCGCATGAGTTCATCGAGGCGCTGGACGACGGCTACGACACGCAGGTCGGCGAGCGCGGCGTCAAGCTCTCCGGCGGGCAGCGTCAGCGCGTGGCCATCGCCCGCGCCCTGCTCAAGGACCCGCGCATCCTGATCCTCGACGAGGCCACCAGTTCGCTCGACAGCGAATCCGAGGCGCTGGTGCAGGCCGCGCTCGAGGTGCTCATGCGGGGCCGCACCACGTTCGTAATAGCCCACCGCCTGGCAACGGTGCTCGGAGCCGACTCGATAGTGGTGCTCGACGGCGGCCGCACCGTGCAGCGCGGCAGCCACGCCGAGCTGCTGGAGGCGGGCGGTCTTTACGCCCACCTGTACCGCCAGCAGTTCGCCGGCGAGGAAGCCGCCGGCAGTAACGCTGGCGTACAGGCGTAGTTCCTGACTACGGTATCGTCAAGGGTCATGCCGCTAAAGGTTCACACCGAGTTCACCCCCAAAGGCGATCAGCCCGAAGCCATCGGCAAGCTCGTCGAGGGGCTAAGCGACGGCCTGCGCTTCCAGACTCTGCTGGGTGCAACCGGGACCGGCAAGACCTTCACGATGGCGAAGGTCATAGAGGCCGCGCAAAGGCCCGCCCTGGTGTTGGCACCCAACAAGGTGCTAACCGCTCAGCTGGCGGCGGAGTTCCGCGACTTCTTCCCCGACGCGGCGGTGGAGTTCTTCATCTCCTACTACGACTACTACCAGCCCGAGGCGTACGTGCCAGCGCGCGACCTCTTCATCGAGAAGGACGCCAACATCAACATGGAGCTCGAGCGCCTGCGGCACTCGACCACCCGCAGCCTGCTAACGCGGCGCGACGTGATAGTGGTGGCGTCCGTCTCCGCCATCTACGGCCTGGGTTCACCCGAGGAGTACGAGAAGCTTCACCTGCTGCTCGACGTGGGCAAGCAGTTGCCGCGCGACGAGATCCTGGCGACCCTCGTGCGTCAGCAGTACGAGCGTAACGACGTGGAGCTGGCAGCTGGCCGCTTCCGCGCCCGCGGCGACGTCATAGAGATCTGGGCCGCCTACGAGGAGCAGCCGCTGCGGATCGAACTGTGGGGCGACGAGATCGACCGGATCACCATGATCGACCCTGTCACGGGCGACGAGACCGCCGAGCTCGACAAGGCCACCGTGTTCCCGGCCAAGCATTACGTGACGCCGTTCGACAAGCTGCAGCCAGCCATCGCCAACATCGAGCACGACCTGCAGCGCCAGTTGAAGCTGTTCAAGGAGAACGGCAAGCTCCTGGAGGAGCAGCGGCTGCGCGAGCGCACCAACTACGACCTCGAGATGCTGCGCACGCTGGGGTACTGCAACGGCATCGAGAACTACTCGCGTTACCTGGAGGGCCGGCCGCCCGGCAGCGCCCCCAACACCCTGCTCGATTACTTCCCCGACGACTTCATCGCTTTCCTCGACGAGTCGCACGTGATGCTGCCGCAGATCCGCGGCATGTTCAACGGCGACCGCTCGCGCAAGCAGACGCTGGTCGATTACGGCTTCCGGCTTCCGGCCGCGCTCGACAACCGTCCGCTGACCGACGAGGAGTTCGTGGCGTCAGTTGGTCAGGTCATCTTCGTTTCGGCCACCCCAACCGAGCGCGAGCTCGGCATGTCGGACCAGGTGGCCGAGCAGGTCATCCGCCCCACCGGCCTTGTCGACCCCAAGGTCACGGTCAAGCCGAGCCGGGGTCAGATCGACGACCTGCTGTTCGTCGCCCGCGAACGGGCCGACAGGGGCGAGCGCGTGCTGGTAACCGCGCTCACGAAGAAGATGGCCGAGGACCTCACCGAGTACCTCGCCAGCCAGGGCGTGCGGGTGCGCTACATGCACTCTGACATCGACGCTGTCGAGCGGCAGGTCATCATCCGCGACCTCAGGCTCGGTCACTTCGACGTTCTGGTTGGCATCAACCTGCTGCGCGAGGGGCTCGACCTGCCCGAGGTCAGCCTGGTCACCATCCTCGACGCCGACAAGACGGGTTTCCTGCGAAGCGAGCGTTCGCTCATCCAGACCATCGGCCGCGCGGCGCGCAACGTTAACGGCGAGGTGTTCCTCTACGCCGACGACGTTTCCGACGCCATGCGCGCCGCCATGGACGAGACCAACAGGCGGCGAGACAAGCAGCTGGCCTACAACGAGCTGCACGGGATCACGCCTGAGTCGGTGCGTAAACGCGTGCACGACGTTATCCGCGGTGAGGACGAGGCGGCAGAGGACGCCGCCCCGACCCTCGATCCGTGGGAGCGCGAACTGGTGTTCGACGACCTGCGCCAGGAGCTCGCCCTGCTCGAGAACGAGATGTGGGCCGCCTCCGAGAGCCTCGACTTCGAGAAGGCCGCAGGCGTACGCGACCGCATCCGCGAGATCGAGGCGCGCCTGCAGGGCCGCGACGTGAAGATGACGCGCATCCCGGGCCAGCCCCTCAGCGCGGACTCCGCTGCGGCGCCCGGTAAAGCTGGCGGCGCGCGCCGGCGCGTGCCCGCCGGCAGCAAGGGCCAGGCGTGATCCGCAGGTACTTCGCGGCGCTGGCGCTGCTGGTCGCCGCTCTAGCGGCGTCAGCTACTGCGCAGCCGTTCGCCGCCGCGGGCGGCTTCGCGCGACCGGTGCTGGAGGAGTCCCGCGCCATCGCCGCTAGCGTCAGCGTGGCGGTGGCGACCAACGGCACCGTCACCACGGTGTGGGCGGGTCCCGAGGGCGTGTGGCGCCTGGACCGCACCGCCGCGGGCCGCTCAGGGCCGCGCCTGCTGGAGGCCACCGACGACGTCCGGTCGCTCAGCTCCGCCTACTTCGGCGACGAGCTGGCCGTCACGTGGGTCTCACGCGACCGCACCACGGGCCTTTATCACTACCTGGCGCTGGTAGGCGGCCAGCGCGTGGAGCTGTTCACCGACTCGCTGGTTACCGGGCTGCAGCTGTTCGAGTACGACCAGCTGCCGTACGCGGCTGGGCTGTTCCGGCGTGACGGCGAGGGCCAGGTGCACCTCCTCTCGCTCACCACGGGCGAGAGCCAGGTGGTGTACAGCACCAACCTGTCGCAACGCGGGCTCGACGTGCTGCCCATGACCGACGGCCGCCTGTGGCTGGGTTGGCTAGAGGGTCGCAACGAGCGCGGCGAGTTCGGTCTCATCTCAGAGTGGGACGCGCGGGTCGGGCTGCTCCCGGCGCCCGGCGCTACCATGCTAGGTCCGGCCGTGCTGGGCGACGCCTACGTGGAAGACGAGCGGCAGAGCGTGGCGCTACTAAGCAACGACGGCGCGGATGCCGGCGCCGACACGGTCTGGGTCCTCTGGTCCGAGGAGGAGGACGCGCTGCTGCGCCTCTCCGAAGTGCAGCGCCATGACAGCGGTCTGGTCCCGGTGAGCACCGGCGAGCCGCTCGGTCAAGGGCGCCCGGTCGGCGCCGCCTGGCCCGACCTGTACTGGGTGTCGGACGCCAGTGTGTTGCGCCAGAACGTGGCGGGCGGCGAACCCTTAAGCGTCGCCTGGTCGCCGATAACCATAGAGGGCGCCACGTTCGCCACCGCCGCGGTGACCGCGGGCGGTGTCGAGCGCGACCTGACCGCGGTGGCCTGGTACGGCCGCGCGCAGGGCGGCGCCATCGAGATCTTCGCCACCGACGACCGCGTGCCCATGCAGCTCACGCTGGCCGACCGCTTCGCCGCGCTCATGAACTGGAACCCGTGGCACCTGTGGGACGAGCTCCTGGGTCAGCTCCTGACCGCCCTGCTCGTGGGCGTGCTGGCCGGCATCACCCTGGTTCCAATCCTCATGATCGTCGGCCCGCTGCTGGGTCGCCTGATGAGCAACACGGCCACCGCGGTGGCTTACGGGCTGGTCGCCGGCGTGCTGCCCCTGCTGGGCGGAGCATGGATCTACAGCCGCGCCTTCCCCGCCGCGGCGGACATCCGGCTCATGTGGATCGCCCTGGCGGCGTCCGTGGTCCTCGGCCTGTTACTCGGCTGGCTCGTGGGGCGACGCGGCGACCGTGAGGCGAGCGGCACTTTCACCGTGGTCGGTGCGCTCACCACCTTCGCGGGCGCCGCCACCTTCTCGTTCCTTACCTACAAGCAGTGGGGGCCGCTCGTCGGTCTGATCTGAGCGGCGGGCGCCCCGACCGCAGTCGCCGCATGTGCGTGTCCGGCGCAACTTAGGGCGACGGGGCGCACCACGGCGGGGCGCGCCGCTGTGTTACTCTGGCGGCATTGTGACTTTCGAAGTGGGTGACCACGTCGTTTACCCTTCCCAGGGAGCCGGAGTCGTGGAGGAGCGCACCACTAGGGTGGTCCTGGGCAAGCAGCAGGAGTACCTGAAGGTCGTCTTCATAAGGGGCGACCTGGAGGTTCTCGTGCCTCTCAAGAAGGGTGAGGAGGTCGGCCTCCGGCACACGGTTGGCGCCGACGAGATAGCGCGCCTGTTCGAGGCCGTGCGCGAAGCCGACCTGACGCTACCGGCGCAGTGGCCGCCCAGGTTCCGGGCGGAACAAGAGATCCTCGCCGCCGGCAGCGCCTACGACCTGGCGCGCCTGATAGGCGTGCTGGCTAAGCGCGACGTCGAGAAGGGCCTAGCGGCTACCGAGCGAGAGGTGCTCGACACTGCGCGCCTGATGCTCGCCAGCGAACTCGCCGTGGTGCAGAACACCGACCTCGTGGCAGCCGAAGCGCAGCTAGACGAAGTCATCGCCGTGCACGCCACCTGAGGCGGCAGCGTGCCCGCCACCCATGGCGGCGCCGAACTGCCCGCCGCCGACCCCGAGTCCAGCACCAGCAACAAGCCCCTCACCGCCAGGTCCCGCGTTACCGACCTCCTAACGCGGTACGGTCTGCGCGCCGACAAGGGCTTCGGGCAGAACTTCCTGGTAGAACCCGCGGTGCTTACCGCCGCACTCAGCGCCGCCGAACTCGCGCCTAACGACAGGGTGCTGGAGGTAGGCCCAGGGCTCGGCGTCCTGACGCACGCCCTGGCGCGCGCCGGCGCCGACGTGGTGAGCCTCGAACTCGACGAGCGCCTGCTGCCGGTTCTGGAGGAGACGCTGGCGGACCTGGCCGACACCCCAGGAGCAGGCAGCGTTGAGGTGGTGCACGCCGACGCCACCACGTTCGACTTCGGTAGCCTGCCGGCAGGCTCCAAGCTGGTCGCCAACCTGCCATACAACGTGGCCACTCCCGTGGTAGCTAGGGCGCTAGAGTCTGGGCGCTTCAGTCGCCTGGTGTTCCTCGTGCAACGCGAGGTGGGCGAGCGGCTCGCCGCCACGCCGTCCAGCGCGGCGTACGGCGCCCTGTCGCTACTGGTGGCTCACTTCGGGCGCGCCAAGGTGGTGAAGCTGGTGCCGCCCGGCGCCTTCTTCCCACCACCCAAGGTGACCTCGGCGGTCGTGCGGATCGACGTGGACCCCGCCGCCCGCCCCGATCCCGCGCTGTTCCGCCTGATACACCAGGCGTTCGCGCACAGGCGCAAGACGCTGCGCAAGAACCTCGAGTACGCGGGTCACACCCGGGCACGCGTCGAAGCCGCCCTTACCGCCCTGGGACTGGACCCACGCGTGCGCGCCGAGCAGCTGGGGTTGAGCGACTTCGTCCAACTGGCGGGTCAGCTGACGGACGCAGGGGCAGCTTCCGAGGAAGGTCTATAAGGAGCGCCACGGCCTACTCATAATCGGGTGGGTATACTGACGCAAGCAATACAATCTCCCGGCAGAATGTCGGTAGGAGTAGAGAGCGAATGGCCCATTTTCTTGTCGTCGGCGACGCCGCCGTCGATCAGATGTACTTCGTCAGCGAGTTCCCCGAGCAGGGAGGTGAGGTCCCCTCCTCCAGGGCTCTGATGGAGCCCGGCGGCGCCGGCGGTACGGTCGCTACGGTGTTGGCGCGCCTGGGTAACCCCACCCGCATCGCCACTCGTGTCGGCACCGGCCCGTTCTCGCAGCTCGCGCTGCGTAACCTGCTGGCGGCGGGTGTCGACACCCGCCTGGTGCAGCACGATCCCGAGTTACAGACCGCCAGCGTCACGCTCATAATCACGCCAGACGCGCAGCGCACCATGATCAGCGCCTCAGGCTCAAGCCGGCATCTCGATGCAGGCGAGCTGAACGAGGCCGACGTCTCGACCTGCGACGCGCTGGTCATGAGCGCCTACGCACTGGTGGGCGGCAAGCAGAAGGAGTACGCGCTGCAGGCCCTGGCCTACGCCCGCAAGCACCGTCTCACCTCGTTCGTGGACCTTGGAACCGGCGCCGTCAACGCGCTGGGTGATCGCCTCATGCCCCTCGTGAAGGACGTCGACTACCTGCTGATGAACGAGCACGAGCTGTACCTGGTAACGGGCCGGCCCACGATCTCGGAGGCGGTGGCCGACCTGCGCTCCATGGGCGTGGAGCAGCTCATCGTGAAGGTGGGCGAGATGGGCTCAATCGTCATTACCCCCGAGCTGAACGAGCTGGTCGAGGCGCACGAGATCGACGGCGTGATCGATTCCACCGGCGCTGGCGACTACTACACAGCCGCCTTCGCGCACGCTGTCATGGCGGGCCACGACCTAATCGAATCTGCCCGGCTCGCCAACGTGGCGGGCGCACTGAACACCACCCGCGTGGGCGCGCAGAACATGCTGCTCGACGACGAGACGCTGAAGCGCCACGCTGCACAGCTGAGCAGCGCCCCGGCGTAACCTCGGGGTCATGACCCGTTTTACCCATCGACCGCCTGGGGTCCGCTCAGCCTTGCTGGCGCTGCTGCTCGCCCTCCTGCTGGGCCTAAGCTCCGCCGCCACCGCGCAGGCCCACGAGTCAGGAACCACTCCCACCTCCGAGCAGGCAGCCGCCAACCTCGAGCGCTTCGAGCGCGCCTGGCGTCTGGTAAGCGAGCGCTACTGGGGGTTGGACCGCTCCGGGATCGACTGGCAGGCTGTGGGCGAGGAGTATAGGCCCCAGGCGCTGGCGGCCGCTGATGACGCTGCCCTTTACGCGCTGCTTGAGCGCATGTACGAGGAGCTCGGCGACGACCACTCGGTCTACGTGCCGCCCGCCCGGGTGGCAGAGATAGCCGAGGCGTACGGCTCGTTGCCGTGCGTGGCGCTGTTCGCCGGCCTGCCGCCGCGCGCCCCAGCTCTGGCCAACGCGCTTGGACCCGCCGCACGGGCGCTGCCCGCCACCGTGCAGCTAGCGCAGGCGCTACCGGCCCTCGAGGACGAGGCGCGCATGGCCAACGTCACGTTCGGCCTCACGGCCGAGGGCGTGGGCTACCTGCGCGTGCCGGACCTGGCCTCCGACGGGGTGTCGGCGGCCGTGCGCGGCGCAGTGAACGAGCTCTCGGCTGCAGGCGCCTGGTCGTTCGTTCTCGACCTGCGCAACAACCCGGGTGGACGCCTGATAACCATGATGGAGGTCGCTGGGGTGTTCACCAGCGGGTTCTTGTGGCGCACGGTCACCAGCTGGTCGTTCCCGCTGCCTTACCCCGCCATCGGCTTCACCGCCACTGACCTGCCGCTCGCCGTGCTTATAGACGGCAACGTTCACTCGGCCGCGGAGGGCCTGGCCGGCGCGCTACAGGCGCGCGGCCGCGCGGTGGTGGTCGGTGAGACCAGCGCGGGCAACGTCGAGGCGCTCCTGCCGTTCTGCCTGCGCGACGGCTCGCAGGCGTGGATCGCTACGGGCGTGCTGGCGCCGGTGCTGGGCCGCACTTGGGAGGGTCAGGGTGTGCTGCCCGACGTGCGGGTCACCTCCGAGTCCGCGCCCGAGGCGGCCGTGCAGTGGCTGCTAGATTCGCGCCAGGAGCCTTGAGCGTGGCTGACGCTAGCGGCGCGTCTGGGGTGGAGCGGCTCGAGCGCTTGAGCCAGCACCTGTGGCGCCTCGAGCTCGAGGTGCACACTCTGCCGCCCTACGATCACACCAACGCCTACCTCATAGCCCACGAGGGCGTGGGCCTGCTCGTAGATCCTGGCGCCGCCGACGACGCCGCGCTGGAGGTCATCGGGCGCGCCGTGCGGGACGCTGGGGTAACGCTTCTGAAGGGCATAGTCCTCACCCACACGCATCCGGACCACACGGGCGGGGTGGAGGGCGT
>JBAYRM010000023.1:0-19224 GCA_041676665.1 Trueperaceae bacterium | reverse complement strand
GTTAGGCGGCCCTACCTGAGCGCCGCCGGCAGCAGCTCGGCTGGGAAGTTCTGGTACGCCACCCAGCGCGTGTAGCGGTCTATGGCGAGAGTACCGACCGAGGTGCCGCGCCCGTCGGACGTGGCCGGGTAGGGACCGCCGTGCACCATGGCGGGGCCGACCTCAACGCCGGTGGGCCACTGGTTAACGATCACGCGGCCCGCCTTGGTGGCCAGCGCCTCTACCAGCTCAGCCTGCTCGTTCAGTTCAGCTGGTTGGCCCTGAAGGGTGGTGGTTAGCTGCCCCTCCATGCTCTCGGCGAACTCGAGCAGCTGGTCCTCTGTTTCGTACCGCAGGAGCAGCGTGCTGGGCCCGAACACTTCGGAGAGGAGCGCGGGGTTCTCAACTGCGGCCTGCAGCGGCGCCTGCCACAGGGTGGGCACGCCCTCGGTGGCGCCTGCGCCGGCCTGGCCCCTGGCTAGCGGCTGGCCGCCGGCGGCTTCCAGTTCCGATATGCCGCGACCGTACAGCTCGCAGACGCGGGCGTTCAGCATGGTGCCCGCCTTGGCGCCCTCGGTCAGTTCGGTCAGGCGCTGGGCCACCGCGTCGCCCTCGGTGCCAGCGGGCAGGAGCACCACGCCAGGGTTGGTGCAGAACTGGCCCACGCCCAGCGTGAACGAACCGAACAGCCCCTCGGCCACGTCGGCACCACGCTCTGCGGCGGCTTGCGGGAGCACGAAAACGGGGTTCACGCTGCCCATCTCGGCGTAAACGGGGATGGGTTCGGGGCGTGAGGACGCCAGGCGCGTGAGGGCGTCGCCTCCGGCGCGCGAACCGGTGAAGCCTACTGCCTTCACTTCGGGGAGTTGCACGAGGGCGGCGCCCACTTCGTGGCCGTCGTCCATCACTAGCGAGAACACACCCTCAGGCATGCCGGTTGCAGCAGCGGCATGAGCGATGATGTCGGCCACCCGCTGCGAGGTGCCGGGGTGACCCGGGTGCGCCTTGGCTATCACGCTGCAGCCGGCGGCGAGGGCCGCCGCGGTGTCGCCGCCCGCCACGGAGAACGCGAACGGGAAGTTGCTGGCGCCGAACACCGCTACTGGGCCCAGCGGCCGGCGTATTGCGCGCACGTCCGGCTTGGGGGCGGGCTTGCGGTCTGGGTCGCCGGGGTCCACGCGGGCGCCAAGCCACGCGTCGTCCTCGACCATGCCAGCGAACATGCGCAGCTGGTTGCTGGTGCGCAGCACCTCGCCACGCAACCGTGCTTCGGGCAGCGCCGTCTCGGCCATGGCCAGGGGCACCAGTTCGCTGGCCTTGGCGTCGAGGCCGTCCGCGGCTGCGCGCAGGAACGCAGCGCGCTGGCTGCCCGGCAGGCGGGAGTAGCTGCGGAACGCCCGCTTGGCGCGGGCGCCCAGCTCCGTAAGCTCAGCCAGGGTGGTGACGCGGTGCTCGGCCCCTTCCGGCTGCCCGGTGGCCGGGTTCACGGCCCGGAAGGTGCGCGCCGCCGTAACGGCGGCGCTGCTCACGCCAGTTCCTCGAGCTTGGGCCGGCTGGCGAAGCCGTCCTCGATGACCTTCATGACGGCGGCGCGCTCTGCGCCCTCGAGTTCGAAGCGGGGGCCGCGCACGCGCGAGGAGCCCCAGCCGGCGTACTCGACGGCCAGCTTGATCATCTGCACGAACTTGGTGCCGATATCCAGGCGCAACAGGGGGAGGAACCAGGCGTACAGTTCGAACGCTTCGTCGTTGCGGCCGGCGCGCGCCAGGTCGAAAAGGCGTACGGATTCGGCGGGCATGGCGTTGACCATGCCGGCGATCCAGCCCACGGCGCCCGTGTGGATGGCCTCCACGATCAGGTCGTCGACGCCGATGAGGATCTTGAAGTCGTCGTTCATGAGCGTGCGCAGCCACGTGATGCGGCGCATGTCGGCGCTGGACTCCTTGATTGCCTCCATGTGCGGGAACTCGGCGGCCAGCTCGGCGACCTGCGGGGGCAGGAAGTCGGTCTTGTAGGCGATGGGGTTGTTGTACAGCATGCACGGCAGGTCGGTGGCCTTGAAGACCTCGCGCACGTGGCCGCTCATCTCGCGGTAGTCAGAGGAGTACACGTAGGGCGGCAGCACCATGAAGCCGCTGGCGCCGGCGGCCTGAGCGTCCTTCGTGAAGCGGGCGGCCTCGGCGGTGGAGAGCGACGACACCATGGGGATGACCGGGGCCACGCCGTCGAGCGCGGCGGCGAGGGTCTCGACCGTCTTGATCTTCTCGTCGTAAGTGAGGGTGGCCGCTTCGCCGAGCGACCCGAAGGGCACGATGCCCGTGCTGCCCGCGTCTACCATCCAGCGCGCGTGTTCCGCCTGGAGCTTGTAGTCGATGCTGTAGTCCTCGTTGAACGGCGTGGTGATGGCGGGGATGACCCCTTCCCAGTTGACCTTCATACCTGCACTCCTTCCTCTCTTGCGGCCCTGAGCCGCTCCTCTACGATCTGCAAGTTGGTGCGTACGTGGCTGCTCATGGCCTCCGCGGCGGCACTTTCATCGCCGCGGCTGATGGCTTCGACTATGCGCGCGTGCTGCGCGCGTGCGGTGGCGCTGACGTTGACGTCGCGCGTGAGGATCTTGACGCGCATGACGCGCTCGCTGAGCTTCTCCACCAGCTCCTCCAGCACGGGGTTGCCCGACAGGCGCGCGACCAGCGCGTGGAAGTCGTTGTCGGCGCGGATGTGCTCCGCCTGGTCCTCCGGGTCCACCGCCTCCATGGCCCGCAGGTGCTGGCCCAGCTCGGCGCGGGCGGCGCCATTCACGTTGCGCGCGGCCAGGGCGGCGGCCATGCTCTCGAGGTGGCTGCGCACCTCGTAGGTGGCCACGGCTTCCTCCAGGCTGAGGTCCCTGACCCTCACGCCGCGGTTGGCCTCGATCTGTAAGAGGCCCTCCTGCGCGAGCTGCCTGATGGCTTCCCTGACGGGGGTGCGCGACACCTGCAGCGCCTCGGCGAGCTCCTGCTCGCGGAGCCATTGGCCGGGTTCTAGCCTGCCTGTCAGCAGTTCACGCCGAAGGTGCTGGTATACCCCTTCGGCCACCGTCTGCGGCCGTTGAAAACGTGGCATGGCATATTGTATGTTGCATACAACCCAAAGGCAAGGCTTGCCTCGCATGGCGAACCTTACAGTTCAGAGAGGAGCGACTCTTACCGGTATTCCTGCCTGTACGGCATAGCCCCCACCCGTTCACGACGGAGGAACCGATGCTTCACAAGATCGCCCGAACCAGAACCTTATTGCTGGCCCTCGCCCTCATAGCGGTGCTGGTCCTGCCCACGGCCTTGGCGCAATCGCGCCTGGTCCTAGCGGCCCCTGGCGCTAGCGGCGCCGAGGCCGACCCTCAGCGGAACTCCAACGTCTTCGGCTACACGGTCTCGCAGCTCATGGCCGACGTGCTTGTTAACTACTACCAGGGCGAGTACATCCCCGGCCTGGCCGAGAGCTGGACCGTCTCCGACGACGGCCTTACATACACCTTCAACCTGCGTCAGGGAGTGCAGTTCCATAACGGTGTGCCCTTCACGGCCGCTGCGGTCAGGGCCTCTATAGAGCGCGTGGCCAACCCCGACGACCCGCTGCCGTCGGCCGGCCAGGTGGCTGGTGTCGCTCAGATAGACGTTATTGACGATTACACGGTCAGCCTTACGCTCCGCAACCTGGAGCCCGACTTCCTGCTCGGCCTCAACCAGGTATGGATCATCGAACCCGTCTCGGCTGAAAGCGGCACGCCCGTCGGCACCGGCCCCTTCCGCCTGGTCGACTACGAGCCCGACCAGCAGATGGTGTTCGAGCGCAACGTCGACTACTGGGACGGCACCCCGAACATCGAGCAGATCATCGCCCGCAACATCCCCGAACCCGCCACCCTGGTGCTCGAGCTTGAAGCCGGCACCGTCGACGCGATTCTCTTCACCCCCGAGAACGACGTGAACCGCCTCGGCAACGCCGGTTTCCAGGTCCTGCCGTTCGGCGCCGTCAACACCGCCTTCGTGGCGCTTAACAACAGCACCGTGCCGACCGCACTGCGGCAGGCCGTGTGCTGGGCGGTCGACCGCGACGTGCTGCTCAACACCGCCTACGCGGGCCTGGGCGTGCCAGAGACCAACATCGCCCTGCCCGGCTCCTGGGCTCAGGACCCGGACCTGGTTGGATACTACTTCGACCCCGAGCGCGCAGCTGAAGTGCTCGACGCAGCCGGATACGTCGACAGCAACGGCGACGGCGTGCGCGAGATCGACGGACAGCCCATCAACCTCAACTTCCAGGCGCGCGGCGACGGCGCCTGGCTGCTGGCCACCCAGATAATCCAGCAGTTCCTCGGCGACGTAGGGATAGGCACCACCATCACCACCTCGGAGCGCAGCACCTACTACACGAACGTGCGCACCGGCGAGTACGACATCGGCTGGTGGATCGACAACGCTCAACCCGAGCCGCCCATCTACGAGTACGCCTTCCACTCGTCCGAGCACTGGAACCTCACCCAGCGCGGCGACGACCTCGACGCACTGGTAGAAGCCGGTCGCGCCAGCGCCGACCGCGACGTGCGCGCCGCCGCCTACTTCGACCTGCAACGGGCTGTGTTCGAGGAAGCCGTGCAGTGCCCGCAGTTCTGGATCCAGCAGGCCCACGTCACCAACCCCGACTTCTCGGGCGCACGGGTCAGCTCCATGGGCGTCATGTTCGACGCTCACCGCTGGAGCCTCGACTGAACTAGTAGCCAGCCGGCGGTCCGCTAGACCGCCAGTAGCGGTGGGGCCCATCGCTCGGGCCCCACCCACCCGCCCAGCGCAGGACTTATCTTCCCGAGGTAGCCGGGTGCTCAGCTTCGTTGTCAGACGACTCTTCTTCTCTTTCTTCGTCGTAATAGGCGTGCTAACGCTGGTGTTCCTATCTATGCACTTCGCGCCCGGCGACCCTATCGACATGCTCATATCGCCCGAGGGCGGTGGTCGCGCCACGCCCGAACTAGTGGCGCAGCTGCGCGCCAAGTATGGACTCGATCAACCCCTCCACGTTCAGTACGGGCGCTACCTGAAGAGCGCCCTGCAGCTGGACCTGGGCCGCTCGATCCGCAATGACCGGCCCGTCACGCAGGAGCTGGTGCGCCTGTTCCCGGCCACCTTCCAGCTCACGGTGGCCAGCCTGCTGGTGGCCGCGCTTATAGGCACCGCTGTCGGCATCCTAGCGGCCGTCAACAAGGGCGGCTTCATCGACAACGCCAGCATGACCGTGGCGCTGCTCGGGGTCTCACTGCCGAACTTCCTCCTGGGTCTGCTGCTGATGTTGCTGTTCGCCCTGCACCTCGGCTGGCTGCCGCCATCCGGCAGGGAGCCGGGCTTCTCTTGGCAGGCCATCCGGCACCTGATCATGCCGGCCACCACTCTGGGGGTGGCCACGGCCGCAATCATCGCGCGGCTGGTGCGCTCCTCGATGCTGGACGTGCTGAAAGAGGATTACGTTAGGACCGCGGCTGCCAAAGGTGTAAGGCGCGGCACGGTGATCATGCGGCACGCGTTCCGCAACGCGCTCAACCCCATAGTCACGGTTCTCGGACTCGAGTTCGGCGTGCTGCTGTCGGGGGCGGTCATAGCCGAGAGCATCTTCGCCTGGCCTGGTGTGGGGCGTTACCTGATCCTCGGCATTAACGGCCGCGACTTCCCGGTGGTCCAGGGCACGGTCATCTTCATAGCCGTGATCTTCGTGCTGGTGAACCTGGTGGTCGACCTGCTGTACTCCGTGCTGGATCCCAGGGTGCAGTACTCATGAGGCGGCGGCTCCGGCGCTTCCTGCGGTCGCCGCTCACCATTTTCGCGGTCATCGTGGTGCTGCTTCTGCTAGTAGCCGCCGTGTTCGCACCGCAGCTGGCCACTCACCTACCCAATCGCCAGGACTTCCGGGCCGTGCTGCAACCACCCTCGGCGACGCACTGGCTGGGGACCGACGAGATCGGGCGCGACATCTACAGCCGCGTAATATTCGGTGCGCGCATATCTGTGACAGTAGGACTGCTGTCCGTTGGACTGGGGGGACTGATCGGTATCCTCATCGGGCTCGTCTCTGGTTTCTATGGCGGTGCGGTCGACAGCGTGCTCATGCGCCTGATCGACGTGCTGCTCGCGTTCCCTGGAATACTCCTCGCTATCCTGCTTGCTACCGCCTTGGGGGCCGGATTAGTGCCGGTGATCATCGCAGTCGCTGCCTACTCTGTGCCCACCTTCGCCCGTGTCATGCGTGGCTCCGTGCTCAGCGTCCGCACCCGTGAGTTCGTAGAGGCAGCCCGCGCGGCCGGCGTTCGCGACGCCACGCTTCTGGTGCGGCACATCTTCCTCAACTCGTTCGCACCCGTACTGGTGTACGCCACCTTGCTGATGGGCGGCGCCATCCTCACCGCAGCGGCACTCTCGTTCCTCGGCGTCGGCGTGGCGCCGCCAACACCCGAATGGGGCGCCATGATCAGCACCGCCCGCACGTACATGCGCCAGGCACCCCACGTGATTCTCGGCCCCGGCGTGGCGATATTCGTAACCGTCCTGGCTTTCAACATCCTCGGAGACGCGCTGCGCGACGCCCTGGACCCCAAGAACTGAACACCGGCGCCGGTAGGTGCGCCGTCCGACCACTGGTCACCTGGAGGAAAGAATGGCAAGCATAGTCACAAAACCCAATACGCCCCCCGCCACCACGGAAGGCCTCGTTCCGTTCGTTGACGCCCGCGCAGCGCGCCTGCAGCAGCGCCTCAAAGAGGAGAACCTCGACGCGTTCATCACGTTCAGCCCCGCCAACCGCCGCTACCTAACGGGTTTCGACGGCTCGTTCGGGTTCGCGCTGGTTGGCGCCGCCGGCGACCGCACGTTCTTCACCGACTGGCGCTACGACGAGCAGGCCGCTGCGCAGGCGCCTTCGTATACCGTGGTGCGCCTGCAGAAGAACAAGGACCTCCTGACCCCCCTGGCAGCCAGGCTGGCAGAGCTCGGCGTTAAGCGCATCGGTTTCGAAAGCGACCACGTGACCCCGGCCTGGCTGGCTGACGCCGCCGCAGGTGTTACCGGCGTTGAGTGGGTGCCCCTGCGGCGCCTCGTTGAAGGACTGCGCGCCATCAAGGACGAGTACGAGGTAGCGCGGCTGGCGGAGGCGCAGGCGCTGGCCGATGAGGTGTGGACGCACATGCTCACCCGCATCGTGCCAGGCGTGACCGAGCGCCAGTTGGCGGTGGAGCTCAGACACCAGTTCGAGCTCGCCGGTGCCGAGAACTACCCCGGCATCCCCATCGTGGCGTCGGGCTGGCGCGCAGCGCTGCCGCACGGCCGCGCAAGCAACAAGGAGCTCGTGAGGAACGAGTTCGTGCTCTTCGATTTCGGCGCCCTGGTGAACGGTTATCACTCCGACATGACCCGCACCGTGGTCCTCGGCAATGCTGACGCGAAGATGAAGGAGATCTACGCCCTGGTGCTGGAGGCTGAACTAGCCGGCCTCGAGCTGGCGCAGCGCCCAGGCGCAACGGGCCGCGACATAGACCGCGCCTGCCGGGTTCCCATCCACCGCGGGGGTTACCAGCAGTACGAGCACGGCTTCTCCGTGGGTCACGGGTTGGGCCTCGAGGTTCACGAGGACCCGTTCGTAAGCGAGGCGTATGCGGCGCGCCTCGAACCTGGGATGGTCATTACGGTCGAGCCCGGCATCTACGTGCCTGGCTTCACCGGCGTGCGCATTGAGGACACTGTGCTGATCACGGAGGGCGGCGGCGTGGTGCTCAACAGTTCGCCGCGCGACCTGCTAGAGCTATGAGCATGGAGTTCAGCCACACCTACACCACGGTCGACACCCACACCGGCGGCGAGCCCCTGCGCATAGTCACAGCCGGCATCCCCCGCATTCCGGGCGCCACCATCCTCGAGAAGCGGCGCTGGGTGAAGGAGAACCTTGACCACGTGCGCCGCGCGCTCATGCTCGAGCCGCGCGGGCACGCCGACATGTACGGCTGCTACGTCACGGAGCCCATCACGGTGGGCGCCGACATGGGCGTCATCTTCATGCATAACGAGGGTTACTCAGACATGTGCGGTCACGGCATCATCGCGCTCGCCGCCGTGGCCGTAGCGCAGGGGCTGGTGCCGCGCTCCTCGCCCGAGACGCGCGTGGGCATCGACTCGCCCGCCGGCTTCATCGAGGCGTTCGTGCAGTGGGACGGCCGGCGCGCGGGCGCGGTGCGCTTCCTGAACGTGCCGTCGTTCCTGTACATGCGCGACCTGAAGGTCAGCACCCCGTCGTTCGGCGACCTGACGGTAGATATAGCCTTCGGCGGCGCCTTCTACGCCTACTTAGGCGCCGCCCAGGCGGGCTTGAGCGTGGTGCCATCGAAGGCGAACGAGCTGATCGAGCTGGGCGATCAGGTGAAGCGCGCAGTGATGGCCGCGGTGCAGATAGAGCACCCCACCGTGCCCGAGCTCAACACGCTGTACGGCACGATCATCGACGGCGCCCCGCGCGACCCCGCCAACCATCAGGCCAACATCTGCGTCTTCGCCGAGCGCGAGGTGGACCGCTCGCCCACCGGCACGGGCACCTCCGGGCGCGTGGCGCAGCTCGTGGCCCGCGGCAGCCTGCAACTGGGCGAGGAGCTCCGGAACGAGAGCATCGTGGGTTCGCTCTTCACCGGTAAGGCCGTCTCGCGCACGCGCGTGGGCGACATCGACGCCGTCATACCGGAGGTGAGCGGCAGCGCGCACATCCTGGGTTTCAACCAGTGGGTCATGCAGGAAGGTGATGAGCTGGGCGCAGGGTTCCTGGTGCGTTGAGAACGTTGACCAGCCCGGCGCCCGGCGTTAGTTCAGTTGTCGAACGCTCAGCCCTCGACCACAGGCAGCATGTCCATCAGCCGCCCGAGGATCCTGGCGCCGTCGGCGCGCAGGCCGTTGTGCTCGTACTCACTGGTGACCCACACCTCCAGGTTGGGAATGTGCGCGGCGGATTCGAGGGCGATGCCAAGGTCGACGTACATGTCGTTGTAGTACAGCGCCGCCGCGGTGGGCACCCGGTTGGAGCCGAGCACCGCAAGGTCGTACAGAGCGGGCCAGTCGTCCTTAGCCGCCAGCAGTTCGGCCGCGGCCTTGAGGGGCTTCAGCGTCTCGAACTGGTCGAACATCCACGGGTAGATCATCTCGCCCGTGAACAGGTACCCCTTGCCTGGCGCGTAGTCGAACTGCGGGAACTCGCTGCGCACGCGGTGCGCGGCCCAGTTGGAGGCGGCGTTGCTGGGATCGGCCTGGCAGTAGATGGCCTCGTGCAGCACGCTGAAGATGGGGCCCGTGTGGAAGCCGGTGGCGGTGAACACGCCGTGCAGGAACGCGTAGCTCAGCTCCGCACGCCCGTTCACGTTCACGAAGGCGCGCTCCAGCAGGTCCATGATCTTCTCGTAGCCGCCGCTGGCGCCGAAATCGAGCCCGAGCTGCTGGAACTGCTCCACGGTGAGGCGCTGGCCGTTGGGCAGGCGCACGTCGTTGGTCAGCAGGTGGTCGGCGACCTTGGTGGCCAGACCCTGCGCCTGCGGGTAGCGGGCGAAGAACTCGCGGTTCTTGGCCTCCACGCGCGGGTAGGTGGCGCGGTACACGGCGTCGGCGGGGCCGGTCAGCGACGGGATGCCGCCCGTTATGAACGCGGCGGAAAGCGCATCCTGCGCCACCGACAGGTAACGCAGCACGCAGAAGCCGCCGAAGCTCTGCCCGATGATGGCCCACTTCGCACCGCCCGCCAGGCGCTGCCGGATGAGCTCAGCGTCGGCCACGATGGAGTCGGCCCGGAAGAGAGCCAGGTAGTCGGCCTGCGCCTGGGCGTCGCCGCGCTCTGTAACCGTCTGGTAGCTCACGGGCGTGCTGAGGCCCGTGCCGCGCTGGTCGAGGAGCAGCACCCGGTAATCGTCCAGCGCCCGGTCGATCCAGCCGCCGCGGGCTTCCGGCCTGGGCGAGGCGCCGCCCGGGCCGCCCTGGAAGAAGACGAGGTACGGCAGTCGGTCGTTCCGACGCTCCTTGGCCACGAGCTCGCGGGCGAAGATGGAGATGCTCTCGCCAGCCGGGTCGGCGTGGTCGAGCGGCACCTCGAAGCGGTGGTTGGTAACCACCATGCCCGGCAGCGTGTAGCGCTCCCGGCGGGAACCTTGTTCGTTAGGGCTGGTGTTGGCTGGGGTAGAGGCAGTCATGTTGGTCAGATGCTAACTGGTGCGGTCAGTTCCGGGCTCCTCGGCCCGCGCGGCATCGCATCCGGAAGGGGCAGGGAGAGAGCGGCATGAAGCGGATCTCGTTCATCGATTCACACACCGGTGGTGAACCCACCCGCCTGGTTACGGCCGGCGGCCCGGACCTGGGTAGCGGCAGCCTGGCCGAGCGCCTGGCGCGCTTCCGGGATCAGCACGACGACTTCAGGCGCGCTGCAGTGACCGAGCCGCGCGGCTCGGACGTGCTGGTGGGCGCGCTGCTTTGCGAACCCGTGAACCCTGCGGCGGCGGCCGGCGTCATCTTCTTCAACAACGTCGGTTACCTGGGCATGTGCGGGCACGGCACCATAGGCCTGGTGGCCACCCTGGCCTACATGGGTGAGCTGCAGCCCGGCGATCACGTTATCGAGACCCCGGTCGGCGACGTGACGGCAGAACTGCATGAGGACGGCAGCGTGAGCGTGCACAACGTGCCGGCCTACCGGCACGCGGCCGGCGTGAGCGTGCAGGTGGAGTGGCGCGACCAACGGGCGACGGTCACTGGCGACGTGGCGTGGGGCGGCAACTGGTTCTTCCTCTGCACGGACCCGGTGGACCGGTTCGGCTTGAGCGTCGACACCACCAACCTGGCGGCGTTGACGGACTTCTCGTGGCGGGTGAAGCAGGCGCTGTCTAGCGCGGGTATCACCGGCGAAGGCGGCGGTGAGATCGACCACGTGGAGCTCTTCGTGCCTGGGGAAAACGGCGCCGATTCGCGCTCGTTCGTGCTGTGCCCCGGTATGGCGTACGACCGTTCGCCGTGCGGCACGGGCACCAGCGCCAAGCTCGCGTGCTTAGCGGCGGACGGCAAGCTGGCGCCCGGGCAGACGTGGGTGCAGGAGAGCGTTATCGGCAGTCGCTTCGAGGGGCGCTACGAGTGGGCGGAGGCCAGTGGAGGTGTTGCGGCTGGCGGCGCAGACCCGAAGGTGCTGCCGGTCATTACGGGGCGCGCGCACGTCATGGCTGAGGGCAGCCTGGTGATCGACCCGGCTGACGAGTTCGCCTGGGGTATCCAGTGAGCAGCCACGTAGTGGTGGTGGGCGGCGGCATCATGGGGCTCACCAGCGCCTACTACCTGCGTGAGCGCGGCTACGAGGTAACCGTCCTGGAGCGTGACGCTGAGGGGCGCCACACCACCTCGCACGGCAACGCTGGCATGGTGGTGCCTAGCCACTTCATCCCGCTGGCGGCGCCCGGGGTGGTGGCGCAGGGCATCCGCTGGATGGCGAACCCCAAGAGCCCCTTCTACATCAAGCCGCGCCTGAACGCCGACGTTCTGGGCTGGGGTTGGCGCTTCTGGCGCGCGGGCACGGCGCAGCACGTGAAACGCAGCGCGCCGGTGATCCTCGCATTGAACCTCGCCAGCCGCGACCTGTACGTGCAGCTGAACGAGGAGCTGGGCGGCGGCTTCGACTTCGAGCGGCAGGGCCTCACGATGCTCACTGCCACAGAGCACGGCCTGGAGGAGGAAGCCAAGGTGGCGGCGCTGGCGCACGAGTTGGGCATGACCGCTAACGTGCTGGACCGTGCCGGCGTGCAGGCCATGGAGCCCGGCATCACCCTGAACGTGGTGGGCGGCGTGCACTACCCGGAGGACGCCCACCTCGACCCGGCCAAGTTCATGCAGGCACTTACCGAGAGGCTGAGGGCTAGCGGGGTGAACCTGCGCTTCGGTACGGAGGTCACGGGCTTCACTGCGAACGGCAGCCGGCTGAGCGCGGTCGAGTACCGCGCCGCCGGCGGGGCGCCGAGCAGCGTGAAGGCCGATCACGTGGTGGTGGCGGCCGGCAGTTGGTCAGGCGCGGTGGGTCGGCAGTTGGGTCTGCGGCTGCCCATGCAGCCGGGCAAGGGCTACAGCATGACCCTCGAGCAGCCTTCTCAGCGCCTGCGTGTTCCCTCCATTCTCTCGGAGGCGCGCGTGGCGGTCACGCGCATGGGCGAGCGCCTGCGGGTGGGCGGCACCATGGAGATAGCTGGCTTCGATGACGGCGCGAACGCTGTGCGGGTGGAGGGCATCATCGAGTCGGCCTTGCGCTACTTCCCAGACCTGCAGCGCGCCGAGTTCGACGCGCCGCCGCGCTGGCACGGTTTCCGGCCATGCTCTCCGGACGGCCTGCCGTACTTGGGCAATTCGCCTGGTCACGCCAACGTGACGGTGGCTTCGGGTCACTCCATGATGGGCGTGAGCTTAGCGCCCGTCACCGGCAAGCTGGTCGGCGAGCTGGTGGCCGGCGAGCAGCCTTCGCTCGACATCGGACTGTTGAGCGTAGGCAGGTACAGCTAGCGGGTACTTTGGTGGCATGGGAGAACCGCTTCGGGCCTGGGTGAGTTCTAGCAGGTGTGCTCCAACCCGCCTTGCCGCCCTTCTGTTCGGCGCGCTTGTGCTTGGCGCGGCAGCGGCGCAGTCGGACGTTGCTGGCGGTGGGGTGCGCGCCGCTGCGGACACGCCGGCTGAGGTGGTGAGCGTGCGCTTCGAGGTGGCCTCGGTCAGCGCGGACTCGCCCGGGGTCACGGTTGCCGACCGCGTGGTGACGCTTTCGGCGCCAGGTGCGTACAGTCTCACGGGCGAGCTGCGGGCCGGGCGGGTGGTGGTGGATTCCGCCGAGCCGGGCACCGTGACGCTGATCTTGGATGGGGTCAGCGTGTACGCCGCTACGGGGCCCGCCTTGGTGGTTAGGCGCGCGGACGACGTCGTGCTGCACGTGGCCGATGGGAGCTTCAATAACCTCTTCGACGGGCGGGAGCGCCTGGACGGCGAGGCGGGCGCGGCCGTGTTCTCGGAGGCTCCGTTGACCATCGAGGGGGCGGGGCACCTGCTGGTGATGGTGCGGCTGAAGCACGGGGTGGCGAGCGAGGGCGACCTGACGGTGACTGGTGGCGTGCTGACGGTGAACGCTGCGGATGACGGTGTGCGGGGCGAGAACCTGAGCGTGAACGGCGGCGACCTGTTAGTTTTCGCGGCGAACGACGCGCTTAAGTCGACGGGTGAGGCTGAGGGTAGGGGTGTGGTGGCGCTGAACGGCGGCGCTTTGGACCTGGTCTCGGGTGGCGATGGCGTGCAGGCCGAGCGGGTGCTGGTGGTGCGGGGCGGTCACGTGAGCGTGTTGTCGGGCGGTGGTCACAGGGTGGTGCCGCCTGATGACTCTACGAAGGGCTTGAAGGCGGACGTGGAGCTGGTGGTGGAGGGCGGCACCGTGGTGGTGGACGCGTCTGACGATGCGGTGCATTCGGACGGCGATATCAGGATCCTTGGCGGGCACCTGACGCTTTTTACCGGTGATGACGCGGTGCACGCCGACGGTTCGTTGCTGGTGGCGGATGGTTGGGTGGAGGTGGTGGCGTCGTGGGAGGGGCTGGAGGCGCCTACGGTGACGATCGCGGGCGGCACGGTGCTGGTGTGGGCGGATGACGATGGGCTGAACGCGGCTGGTGACGGTCCGTCTGACGAGTTGTTGCTGACTGTTAGCGGCGGGTTCGTGGTGGTGGGGGCGGGTAGTGACCCTGTGGATTCGAACGGCGCGGTTCATTTGACGGGCGGCACGGTGGTGTTGAACGGGCCGTTCGCGCTCTGGAAGCCGGCTATCGACCGGCACATGGGGCATGCGGTGTTGCTTGACGGCGCCACTGTTGTGACGGCGGGTTCGCTGGTGTTGGGGCGGGCGGACGCGGTGGACGAGCGTTCCTCGCAGGCGGTGGTGTACGTGGATCTGGACTGGCTGCTGCCAGCTGGCACGCTGGTGACGCTGGTGGGGGAGGACGGTCCTGTTGCTACGTTCGCGGCGGAGCAGAGCTTGGCGCGCGTGAGTTTTTCGGCGCCCTCGGTTCGGGCTGGGCAGAGTTTCGAGCTGTGGTTGGGTGGCGAGCCGGTGGGTGAGCAGCAGCTGGGCGGTGTTTTCGTGCCGGCGGGCGTGACCGGCGCAGAGTTTAGCCGCGAGATCGAGGCGCACTGAACTCGGCAGCCACCGCTGGCCGGTACTTGGGTGGCCGCCGCTAAGCTTGGCGCACCCCGACCATGCCGACCGCCTGCATGAGGGCGTACATGGTGGTGGGGCCCACGAAGTTGAAGCCGTGCCCCTTTAGCGCTTTGGCTAGCGCCTGCGACTCAGGGGTGCGGCTGACGGGCTGATCGTGAACGCTAGTGTCGGGCTGTGAGGGCGCGAACGACCATAGTAGGTCGGCCAGGCCGCCGCTTTGCCGCAACGCTACGGTGGCGCGGGCGTTCTGGATGGTGGCGAGGACCTTGCGGTGGTTGCGGATGATGCCCTCGTCGGCCATGAGGCGCTTTACGTCGAGCTCGGTGAAGGCAGCCACAGCGTCAGGATCGAAGCCGGCGAAGGCAGCCCTGAACGCGGGCCGCTTGCGCAGGACGGTGGACCAAGACAGCCCGGACTGGAACACTTCGAGGCTTAGGGCTTCGAACAGACCGCGCTCGTCGTGTACGGGCACGCCCCACTCTTCGTCGTAATAGTTGCGCATGAGCCCGTTGGTGGACGCCCAGGCGGGCCTGGCGGGCGTGCCCGCTGTAGTTGTGGGGGCGCCTGGTGAGGCTTCAGTTACGGGGGTCGTTCCGCTGGTTCTGGGTCGTGCCATGGTTGCCTCCTCTGTGGCGCCGCTTAGGTTGGTTCAGCGTAAGCGCCGGGGGTCGGCCACGCCATGGACGGGCGCCGAGGACTACACGGCTCGAGCCGGGAAGCGCCGCTGGAGCGGGACATTGCTACCTGCAGCCGGGGCGCCCGGTGAGTACCATATAGATGAATCAGGTGGGCGAGCCGAGTGGCCCCCTGAAAGTAAGGGAAGCCCCCAGAGCGTGGGCGGAGGAAGCCGCGAAGCTCGGGGGGCTTCTCCGTGTCTTAAACGCTTGTCAGAGCCTGGCTTCGATGGTGCCGAGGATAGCGTCCAGGTCGAAGTCGGCGGGCTTGCTGTAGATCTCCTCGTCCTGCACGCGAATCTTGAAGATGCCGCTGTCGCCGGTCTTGAGCTTCACGCCGTCGAGCTTCTGGCCGAAGCGCTCGAGGATGGTCTTCTGGATGTCGAGGGCGCGGGGGAGATGCCCGCAGGGGACGCAGTACTGGATCTCTACGGTAGGGGCGGCCATGGTGAGGTTCCTTTCGTGCGGGTGGTGTGCCGAGGGTCGGCACGCCGGTCGCTGTGAACAAGGCATCCGCGCTCGCTACGGAGCGGCGTAACCCCAAGTCTAGCTGGGCGACCCTCAGGTCGGTGTTGCCCCCTTAGCCGCGGCCACGAAGCGGCGCGCCAGGGCCAGCTGGTCGGTGATGGCGGTGCCGGGGGTCGTAACATGCGCGTGTGTGCGCCCTTCTCAGGATCGACCGCATCGACCTCAACTCGGACTTAGGCGAGAGCTTCGGGCCCTGGACCATGGGCGATGACGCCGCCATGCTCGACATCGTCACCTCCGCCAACGTGGCTTGCGGCGCCCACGCCAGCGACCCTGAGACTATGCACCGGACGCTGGAACTCGCTGCAGCGCGGGGCGTAGTGGTGGGCGCGCATCCTGGCTACCCGGACCGTGAGGGGTTCGGTCGCCGCGTCATACCCATGGCCGCTCACGAGGTCGGCCGCATGGTGGCAGCGCAGGTGGGCGCCCTGCAGGGCATTGCCGCGCTGGCCGGCACCACCGTCAGGTACGTGAAGCCGCACGGTGCCCTCGCCAACGTAGCGGCTGACGACCGCGCCGTCGCCGAGGCCATCGTGGCCGCCGTGGCCCGCCTCCCCGGCGACCTGTCGGTGCTGGCCATCTCAGGCACGGAACTGGAGCTGGCGGCGCGTGACGCCGGCGTGGAGGTTCACTCCGAGATCTTCGCTGACCGCGCGTACCTCTCCACCGGGCGGTTGCTGAGCCGCGCCGTGGACGGCGCCGTGCTGCACGACCCAGAGGCGGTGGCCGAGAGGCTGATCCAGTTCGTACGCACGGGCAGTATGCCAGTGGTGGACGGCGCGCCGATCAGGCTCGAGGCGCACTCGGTGTGCGTGCATGGCGACACCGCCGGGGCCGTCGAGATTGCCCGGTACGTGCGGCGCCGCCTCGAAGCCGAAGGCGTACGAATCAGCCCCTACTAAACGGACCCCGCTTAGGCGCCAGCAACCTCACGAGCGTGCCGTCGCGCGCTTGCGCCAGGCGCGGCAGGTCCCGAGGGTCCACTACGGCGGGCTTGGCGTAGCCACCCATGGTGCCGCGGTCATTCAAAAGGATCATGGGATAGCCGCCGGCCGTGAGCTGGACCGCCCCCAGCGGGTTGCCTTCCGAAGGCACGCCGAAGCCGGAGGCGCTAACGGGCCCAAGGCGCACGCCCATGCGGTCGGAATGCTGCACGCGCAGTGGCTCCGCGCTGAGCGCCGCAACCAGCCCCGGGTCGTACTGTGGACCGGGCAGGAGACGCAGCTGCAGTGTGCGAGGGTAACGGCGGTACGGAACGAACTCGAAGCCGGCGCGCGGAAGGTGCAGCTCTGCTACTCCCAGCACGTCGCCTGCCCCAAGCGGCCGCCCTATCAACCCGCGCACATCGACGCTGGCCGAGCCCATGAACCTGGCGCTCTCGATCCCGCCGGCCACCGCCAGGTAGCCGCGCACGCCTTCTGGGGCGGGCGGGAACGTGAGCACCTGGCCGGCTTGCACGTAGGTCGTTACGTACGGCTGCGCGTCCTCCCCGTCTAGTCGCAGCCGTACTCCGGCGCCAGCGAAGGCGATCACGCAGGCGCGCAGCACCTCGAGGGTGGGGCCCAAGTAGTTGATCTCGAGCGCAGGTGCGGTTGGTTGGTTGCCGACCAGGCCGTTGGCTATGCGTGCCGATACGGGGTCGAGCGGGCCGCCTCGGGCGAAGCCGAGGCGGCCCGCCAGGTAGCGGCCCGCGTCGACTATCAGGTCGAGCATGCCAGGCGCGTGCACTTGGAAGGTGGGGTAGGCGGGCTCGGTGGGGAGTAACTCGAGCGGCCCTGGAGCTGGCGCCCTCGGTCCGTTTGCCACGGGCGTGAAGGTCACGTGGTCGCCCGGCTCGATGAGTGCTGGCCGGGGCCGCGCGGGGTCGTACACGGTCTCCACCGTCCGGCCGATGAGGTTCCACCCTCCAGGTGACGCGAGTGGGTACACCCCGGTCTGGTCGTCGGCTATACCCACGGAGCCGGCGGGAACGTGCGCGCGTGGCCGCTCGCGCCTCGGCATGCGGATGGTTGAGTCGACCGCTGCCAGGTAAGCGAAGCCGGGCGTGTAACCTGCCGCGTACGCGCGGTAGCGCACGCTGGCGTGACGTTTCGCTACCTCGGCGGGATCGAGCCCGGCGGCGGCCGCGAGATCCTCGAGGTCGGGGCCGTCGTACACGACCCTCAGGGTCACGGTGCGTGTTGGCGCGCTCGCTCGCGCGTCCTCAGAAGTTAGCTCCGCCACCCGCGCCGCCAGTCGCTCCCGGCTCACGACCCGCGGATCGAACTCCACGAGCACCGTCGTGTACCCAGGTATCACGTCCGTGACGCCCGCAAGCTCCTCGGCCAGTAGCCGCGCGCTGGCGCTTACTGCCCGGGCGTTGACGTCTGGGTCGGGCCGCTCAGCCAGCTTGAGGTAGAGCTGCGAGAGGGTGCGCATGCTGGGGTCAATGGTAGGCGAAGTGGCGTGGGAGCGGGAACCGTGAGGGTGAGCCCCACCATTCGCAGGGTATCTACGCTACTAATCGCAGAGCTTCTACGCTCCCGTTCGCCGGATGTCCAGCGCGTACGGCTGCTTCAGCTCGCCTCTTTCCGACGGACCATCTCCGCGATCCAGATGGGCGCGAAAGGTGAGGTGCATCCCTTGGGCGTTGGGTAATCGCGGTAGACCCCCAACTCCTCGCCGATCCGAATGGCGCGGTCGCGCAGCTCCGAATGATGGATGCCTATGCCCGCCAGGCTGTTGTTCATGGTCCACTGGGTCTCGGCTGGCGCCGCGGCCATCTCGCGCTCCAGTCGGTCCAGCAGGCCGGGCAGGTCGAGCCCCTCGGGCTGCTTGCCTATGCGCTCGGCCGTCAGGCTCCAGCCCGCACGGGCCGCCCACGGGTTCTCGTCGGCTAGCCACTCGAGCCGCAGCGCCTCTTTGTCGGCGTGCTTGCGGACCACGTAGGAGTCGAGCCAATCGAAGACCTGTACGTAGCCCGGGTCCCTGACCATGGCGTCCAGTTCCTCGCGCGAGAGGCGCTGCGGCTCTAGAACTAACAGCGCCAGCAGGCGGGCGTCGATGTTGCCGGTGGCCCACAGCTTCAGTCCGAGCTGGTGGTCGGTGCCCGCCGCTTTGGCCACCTTGCGGATGTTGCCGAGCTGCACGCCGAACTGCGGCATGCTGCCCGCGCCGCGCTTAGCGTTGCGGGCGCGCACCTTCTCGTCGCCCAGCGCTTCAAGTTTCTCGAGAGCGGTGGCTAGGTCCATGGGTTACATGATGCACCTAACGCCAGCGGCTTGTATCCGCGCGTGGGCATCTGGCGAGTTGAGGCGTGCCTGCTGGCCGTCTGAACGGCGCGAGCAGCACCGCGGCTGTAAGTCACTCCGCGCATTGCCTCCGGCGCCCGGGCGTTGTTTGATGACCCATGCAAACGAATAAGTTGCGCGAACGGTTGGCTGGCGGCGGTAAGTTCCTCAACGGCTGGGTCACAAGCGGTAACCCGCTGCTGGCCGAGGTGATGGCCAACTCGGGCTTCGACTCCATAACGCTCGACATGCAGCACGGCGACCTGCATAGCGGCAACCTCATGGCCGCCATCCAGGCGGTCGCCAGCACGAACACGGTGCCGCTCGTGCGCGTGCCGTGGAACCACCCGCCCGACGTCATGAAGGCGCTCGACCTGGGTGCACAGGGCGTCATCTGCCCGCTCATCGAGACGCCGGAGGCGGCCGCCGCCTTCGTGTCCGCCTGCCGCTACCCGCCCGCAGGGGGCCGCAGCTACGGCCCGGTGCGCGCCGGTATTCGGAGCGTCGGCGAC
>JBAYRM010000022.1:0-19278 GCA_041676665.1 Trueperaceae bacterium | reverse complement strand
GCCGAAACTGGATCGTCACGAGGGGGCGCTGGCAGAGGCGGAGCCTACGCTGCTGGCTGTGGCCGAAGAGGTTCGGGCGGCGTTCGCGGCTGGTTCGCTGCCGCTTATCGCCGGTAACAAGTGTCCCGTGGCGCTGGCGAGCCTGCCGGTGGCCGCCGCTGCGCACACTGACCTATGCGTGGTGTGGTTCGACGCGCATGGCGACTTTCATACGCCGCACACGTCCGACTCGGGTTACCTGGGCGGCATGGTGCTGGCCGCCGCATGCGGCCTGTGGAGTAGTGGGCATGGTGCTGGCGTGAACCCTCGGAACGTGGTGCTGGTCGGCGCCCGCGACCTCGACGCGGCGGAGGCGGAGTTCCTGGCGCTGCACGGGGTGACCGTGCTGCATCCTGCCTCGGTAACCGAGGAGGCCTTGCGGCGGGCGGTGGCGGGCAGGCCGCTCTGGGTCCACGTTGACCTCGACGTGCTGGAGCCTGGTTTCGTGCCGTTGGATTACGAGGTGCCGGGCGGCTTCTCGCCAGTCGAGTTGAGGGCGCTGTTAGCCGTGTTGCCTGCGGGGCGCCTGGTGGGCGCGGAAGTGACCGAGTTCGAGGCGCCGGTACCGGGCGCGGACGCCGTGGCGCAGCGCCGAAGCGGACCGGAACGGTCGGCGGAAGCCGCCGCTGAAGCCGGTACTTCAACCGCCACTTCAGCCGCCGTTGCTTCCGTGCTGCACGCACTCGGGCCTCTGTTGGGAGATCCTGCCTAGCAGGCAGTTACGCCCTGAGGCGGTAGGGGTGGGTTCAGCGGCGCAGCACGGCGAGTTCCGGCTGCAGTTGCACGATCATGCTCTCCTGTGCGCGCTCCACGCCAACGACCGTGGTGTCTGCTGCGTACGTGGCGGTGAGACGCACGACCACGCTGCCGTCGTCCGTGGTCAGCTGCTGCACCGTTACCCGGACCGGTAAGCCGTGTTGAGGCCAGGGCCCGTGGGTTCCGGGCTCGTCGCCGGCGACGGTGGACGGCCAGCCGTGCACCTCGAGCTCGGCCAGCGTGAGCGCCAGCGCGCCCTCCAAGGCTGCTCGAGCGATAACGCCTTCCTGCCGCGCCCGAACGGCCATGCTCTCGAGCGAGGCCGTGAAGAGCATGGCGAAGGCTACGGCGGCCACGATGAGCAGGCCGCCCAGCACGGCAACCAGCACGAAGCCGTGGCTTCGGCCTGGAGGGGCGTAAGGGCGCGCGCTCACGGCCCCACCACTAGTGGCCGGTGCGGCAGCTCAAGGAGCACGCTGGCGACCTCCGCGCCAGAGCGCAGCTCTAGCCACAGCCCCCGCAGGCGGTTACCGACCAAGACGGTGGGGCCAAGCAGCTCGCCGGTCACGCCTATCGCTCCGACCACCGTCATGGCCTCCACCCCGGCCACCCACGGCTGCCGCGGCGAGCTGCCGCTGCGCCGGTACAGCTGAGGATTACCCTGGCCGTCGGCAGCGGCCTCGAAGGCCAGCTGCCGGGCCACAGGGCGACCCGCCACCCGGTCGTCTATGTACACGAGCCGCAGGGCGTGACCGCCGGGTGAGGCGTGCACCTCAAGCCCTTGCGCCAGGAACTGCGCCGCGGTCTGCGCGGCCTCTAGGCCCTCGACCGCCTCACCGCCTGTTGGCAGGGGCCACGGAGCCGAGCCAGCCAGAAGCAGCTCCTCGCGCAGGAGTTCGCTCGCCAGCCTGATGGTGGCGGCGGCTTCCGAGCTGGTCTCGGAGGCTACGGCCGCGCCGCGAGCCGAGCGCACGAAGCCCGCCAGGGCCACCAGCAGCAGGCCCGCGATGCCGAGCGCCACTAGCACCTCCGTGAGGGTGAACGCCCGGCGGTTCATGGGCCGCCAACCAGCGGAGCGTAGCGCGCGGTGGCGCCTAAGAGCGCCCGCCCTTCGGGCGGCGTGACGCTGACCTCGATTACCTGTAGCGAGCAGCCGTGCGCTGCGTCGGGGCAGGTGAGCTGCACGCTGCACAGCCAACCGGCGGGGAGCGCCGCCGCGCTGCACGCGCCAGCTGAGGCGGCGGGCCCGACCCGCTGGAACAGCAGCTCGAGCGCGAGCGCGTCTGCGGCCAGGTGCCGCGCCTGGGCCGAGCGTCCCGCACGCAGCGCGCCAAGTTGGACCGACGCCAGCGCCGCGCCGGCTACGGCCAGCACCGTGAGCGCCACCAGCGTCTCGACGAGCGTCAGACCGCGGCGCCGCCACACCTGCGGCGCAGAGCGCGCCTTCGCCCGGCGCGTCATGGCGCGGTCTCCAGCCGCACACGGCCCAGGCTAGAAACGACCACGTTGACCGCGTGCCGGGCGCCCCTCAAGCGGATGGTTGCCGAGATGACGCCTCCGCCGTCGCAGCTGCGGCCGCTACCGTCGGGTAGCCACACCAGGCCCCGCGGCAAGCCCGCCAACACGCTCACACCGGGGTGCTCGGCCACCCGCATCTGGAGCAGCTGCGCGCCGCCACTGCAGGGCGCGGCGCCCGTCGTTGCGGCGCGGACCTCGAAGCCGGCGCCTGTACCTAGGTCGGTGACAGCCACGCTGACGCCCCGCCAGATGGCGTTGGCGCGGGCCCAGAGGATGGCCGCGCGGACTGCCTGCGCTGCCCTGTGAGTGTTGTCGGGGCGCGCCGCAGCCCACGCCACCGAGAGCAGTACGCTCAGCACTGCCAGAAGCACCAGCAGTTCGACGATGGTGAGACCGGAGCGCTTCATGGGCCGAGCTTAGGCGGCCAGGAGTGGCCGCTTCACTGGCGGCTTGGCAGGTGCCTACTCCCTCACGGCATGTGACGCGCCCCGGCTACGCCAGGCCCAGCTCCGTGGCGCGCCGCAGAGCGCTCACCCTGTCACGCACCTCCAGCTTGCGGTAGACGTTCTCAAGATGGTCCTTGATCGTGTCGGGGCTTAGCCCCAGGCGGCTCGCTATTGCCTTGTTGCTGAGACCCTGCGCCAGGAGGCCCAGCACCTCCTCCTCGCGCCGCGTGAGGGCCGGCAAAGCGACGCTGGGCAGCCAGTCGCGGGTGGGGTCGGCCAGGATGCCGCGCAGCATGCGCGCCAGCTCGCGCGGCTCCGTCTCCTTGGAGAGGTACGCCGTGGCCCCGGCGTCGCGGGCAGCCTGAATGACCGCCGGCTCCTCGAACGTCGTCAGCATGACTGCCACGGGTGCGCCCTCTACGGCGGTGATGGCCTTGCAGGCGCTGATGCCGTCGAGCTCCGGCATGCGCACGTCGAGCAGCACCACGTCGACAGGCGAGTGCCGGCAGCGCTCCACCGCCTGGCGGCCGTTCTCGGCCTCCCCCACCACCACGAACCCTTCGGACTTGAGAGCCATCGCCAGGCCCATCCTGAAGAGCGGATGGTCGTCGACGATCAGTACGCTCGGGCCCGGTGCCGCGCCCTCGGTTTGCGTTACCGCGGTCATCTGTTGCCTCCTACGAACGCCAGCAGCACGGTGCCGCGCGGGCCGGTGGCTTCGCACACGAGCCGGCCGCCGTGCGCCTCGAGCACGCGCCGGGCGATGAACAGGCCCAGCCCGCCCGTTCCGCCCGTATAGGTCTTACCGCCGATCCTCACGTCGTGACCGATGAACGGTTGCGCCAGCTTCTCGAGAGGCTCGGGCAGGCCGGGACCGTCGTCGTGAACGCGCACCAGCCCGGCGTAGATCTCGACCTCGATCCGGCTGCGGGCGTATCGCACGGCGTTGCTTATCAGGTTGTAGAGCGCCCGCTCGAGCTCGCGGGCGTCGGCCAGGGCGTCGCCGCCGCCCTTGACCTCGATGGCAATGCCGCGCTCCTGCCGCAGCGGCTCCAGGCGCCGCACCACCCGGTCCACCAGCTCTGCCAGAGCCACGTGGTCGCGGTTGAGGGGCACGTCGCTGCGCTCGAGCCGGTGCGCGTCGACGAGCTTCTGCACCAGGTCGATCAGCGAGCTGAGCTCGTGGCTGAGGTGCCCCACCACCTCCACGCGGCGCTCGCGGGTGAGGCTGTCGTCGGTCCTCACGATCTGCAGCAGGTTGTTGGCCGCCACGAGCGGCGTCTTCAGGTCGTGCATGAGGGCGGCCATGAAGGCGCTGCGGCGCGCCTGCTCGGTTTCCACTTGCGCCAGCAGCTGGTTGAAAGAGCGCCGCAGGGTCCTAACCTCAACGGGTTCGTCGTCGGTGACCGCCAGGCGCGCGGTGGCGAGCTGCTCGGTGGTGTGCGGCAGGCCCCTCACGTCCTTCGACGCCTTCAGGAGCGGGGCCAGCAGCACGCCTGAGAGGAAGTAGCCCACCAGGCCGGACAGCACCACCACCCCGGCGAGCCAGAGGATGACCGTGAGCCACATGCCCTCCGGTTCACCGGCGCGCCGGTAGGCGGGCAGCAGCACGGCCACCACCATGAACATGTTGGGGACCGCCGAGAGGAACGCGATGACCAGCGCCACCTGGGCGCGCAGGCTCAGCGGCCCCAGGCGCACGTCCGCTACTCCTCGCTCGAGAGCACGGCCAGGAACGCCTCTTGGGGAACCTCCACCGTGCCTATCTGCTTCATGCGCGCCTTGCCCTTCTTCTGCTTCTCGAGCAGCTTCTTCTTGCGGGTGATGTCGCCACCGTAGCACTTGGCCAGGACGTCCTTGCGGAAGGCTTTCACTGTGGCGCGCGCCAGGATCTTGCCGCCGATGGCGGCCTGAACGGGGATCGAGAACATCTGCCGCGGGATGACCTCGGCCATGCGGTCCACCATGCGGCGGCCCACGTCGTACGCCTTATCGCGGTGCGCGATGATGGCCAGCGCGTCGACCTTCTCCTCGTTCACCAGCACGTCGATCTTCACCAGGTCGCCGGGGCGGTAACCGCTGAACTGGTAATCCATGGAGGCGTACCCGCGCGAGAGCGACTTGAGGCGGTCGTGGAAGTCGTAGAGGATCTCGCCGAACGGCACGTCGTACTTCAGCTCCACCCGGTGCCCGTGGTACACGATGTCTTTCATGACGCCGCGCTTCTCCTGCAGGAGGCCCATGGCGGAGCCCATGTACTCCTCGGGCAGGTAGACGGAGAGGTCCACCCACGGCTCCGAGTTCGACTCGATCTTGTCGGGCGTAGGCAGCTCGCTGGGGTTCTGAACCACCAGTTCCTCGCCGCTGGTCGTGATCACGTGGTACACGACCGCTGGGGCGGTGGCGATGAGCGACAGGCCGAACTCGCGCTCGAGGCGCGCCTGCACGATGTCGGCGTGCAGCAGGCCCAGGAAGCCGCAGCGGAAGCCGAAGCCGAGCGCCTCGGAGGTCTCGGGTTCGAAGGAGAAGGCGGCGTCGTTGAGGCGCAGCTTCTCGAGTGCCTCGCGCAGCTTGGGGTAATCCTCCGTGTCGGTGGGGTAAAGCCCGGAGAACACGACGGGCATGGCGGGCTTGAAGCCCGGCACGGCTCTGGTGGTCGGGTTCTCGGCGCCGGTCACGGTGTCGCCTATCTGCGTGTCGGCGATCTCCTTGATGCTGGCGGTGAACCAGCCGACCTCGCCCACGCCGAGGCTGTCGGAAACGGTCGGTTCGGGGCGGAAGAAGCCTACCTTCTCGACCTCGAAGCGCTTACCGGTGCTCATTACCTGCACCGTGTCCTTGGCCTTGATGCTGCCGTCGAACACGCGGATGAACGCTATGACGCCTTGGTAGGCGTCGTACACGGCGTCGAAGATAAGCGCGCGCAAGGGCGCGTTAGCGTCGCCCTCGGGGGCCGGCAGGTGCTCCACCACGCCTTCCAGCACGGCGCGGATGTTCTCCCCCGTCTTAGCGCTCACGGGCACGGCGTAATCGCCGGGCACACCGATGACCTCTTCCAGCTCCTGGATGGCGCGCGGCACGTCGGCAGCCGGCAGGTCGATCTTGTTGATGACCGGCAGGATCTCGAGCCCGTTATCGGCGGCCAGGTAGGCGTTCTGGATGGTCTGCGCCTCCACCCCTTGCGCGGCGTCGATGACCAGCAGCACGCCTTCGCAGGCGCGCAGCGCGCGCGAGACCTCGTAGTTGAAATCCACGTGGCCCGGCGTGTCGATGAGGTTGAAGAGGTAGGTCTTGCCGTTGTCGGCCTGGTAATAGAGGCGCATGGGCGTGGCCTTGATGGTGATGCCGCGCTCGCGTTCGAGTTCGAGCGAGTCGAGCATCTGGTCGCGCTTATCGCGCTGGCTCACGCTCTGGGTAAGGTCGAGGATACGATCCGCCAGCGTCGACTTGCCGTGGTCGACGTGCGCGATGATCGAGAAGTTACGAATCTCCACCGGCCCAGTGTACCGCGAGAACCTGCAAGTCTCGTACACAGGGAAGCTCGTGAGTTACGGGCTTACCGCGCGTCGGATCCGGGCGGTCCAGCCTACGGGTCGGCGTCCCGCCGTGCCTCGAACGCCGCCCGCAGCAGCCGCCCTGCGGAGCCCGCCTCCACTCCGCCTTTGATGACGGGCACGCGTTTCCAGCCCTCACCCGCCAGGTCGGTCACGCCGCCCAGCGCCCCGTCACGCGGGTTAGTGGCGCCGTAAACGATGCGCGCGAGGTGCGTCTGCAGCGCGGCGCCCAGGCACATGGGGCACGGTTCTAGCGTCACGTACAGGGTTGCGCCGGCCAGGCGCCAGTCGCCTGTTTTGCGGCCCGCCTGCTGCAGCGCTAACAGCTCAGCGTGAGCCGTAGGGTCGCTGTTGGTCTCTCTCAGGTTGTGAGCGGCGGCCAGCACCTCGCCCTCTTGCGAAACGACCACGGCGCCGATCGGAACCTCGCCCAGTCGCTGCGCCAGCGCCGCCTGCGCGAGCGCCTTGCGCATGTAGCGCCTGTCGCTGTCCAGCAGCGCGGGGGTGCCCGTGGCGCCTGCCCCCTCAGCCACTGCGATGCCCTCCACCCACAGCACCTCCTGGCCGGCCGCCAGCACCCTGAGCGAGCCGCGCTCGGAGCGCGGCACCTTGAGGTCGATAAGCAGGTCTGAGAGGAGCTTGCGGCCGCCCGGCATGCGGATACGGTCGCCGCTGCGGCGCGGGCGCAGTTCGAGGCTGGGGTAGCGCTCCAGGACCCCGGGGTCTACCTCGAGCGGCAACTGTGCCGGGTCGCTCACGGTGAGCGTCACCGCGGCCGCCTGGCCGCTGGCAACCCCGGCCGCGGAGGGCCTGCCGGAGCGCACGAGGAGCTCGCCGTAGGCCAGTGCAACCTCGCCGCCTCCGGGCACGCTAACGCGCCAGGGCGCCGCGCTGGCCCCCTCTGCGGCGGCCCGCATAGCCCGCGCGTCCACCTCGCGCAAGAGGCGGTCGCTTGGCACGGCGCCAGCTGCCTGCAGGCGCTCAACGAGCGCGGTCTTGCGCAGCGCGGAGGGCGCCCGCTGCCAGGCTGCCAGCCTGATGGGTCCGGCCGGGAAGCGCTTGCGGGCCAGGTAGGTCAGCGCCGCCTTGGCCTCCTGCTGGATGGTGGCCGTGTCGGCCAGGCGCCGCTGGAGGTCGGGGAAGCGCTCCTCCATCTGCGGCAGCAGGTGGTTGCGCACCCAGGCGCGGTTGAGCTCGAGCGTGGCGTTGGTGGCGTCCTCACGCCAGCTTTCGCCCAACTGCTCCAGGTACGCGCGCAGCACCTCCCGGCGCTCGCCTAAGAGCGGGCGGACGACGCCGCGCTGGCGTGGGCTCATGCCTACCGGGTAGGCAGCGCCGCGCATGAGCTGTAGCAGCACGGTTTCGGCCTGGTCCTCCACCGTGTGCGCCACCACGATGGCGCCGCCAGCCGCCCGCTGCGCCAGCACCCCATAAAGGAACGAGTAGCGCAGGCGCCGCGCGGCGTCCTCGAGGTTCCAGCCCTTCTCCCGCGCTATGGCCGCCACGTCGGCGCCCGCCTCCACTAGCGGTACCTCGAGCCGCTCGCAGAGCCGCCTGACGAACAGGGCGTCCTCACCCGACTCTGGGCGCAGGCGGTGATCGTAGTGGGCGGCCACCAGCTCGAAGCTGGCACGCTTGAGCAAGCGTAAAGCGGCCACGGAGTCACCGCCACCCGACACGGCGACCACCAGCTTGGTCGCGCGCGGCGCGAGCTTGCGCAGCTCGGTAGCTACCCGCCCCTCCAGCGCGGCCCAGCGCCCGGCCGCCGCAGCCGGACCCCCGCTCGCGGCGGCGGACGTAGCGTCCTCGTTGGCGGGGCCCTTCTCCATACACCGATTATGACCGACCGGCGCGCTCGCTCCGGGAGCGGACTGGGCGGCGGCGCCCGTATACTCGTGAAGTGACCGACTACCGCCCGAACACCGTTACCGTGCTCGTTCTCGACTCCGTGGGCGTGGGGGCGCTACCCGACGCCGAGGCGTTCGGCGACGCGGGATCGCACACGCTGGATCACACCGTGCAGGCAACGGGTCTAACCCTGCCGAACCTGGCGACGCTGGGGCTAGGCAACGTGGAGGGCGTGAGCTCGCTGCCCGCCGAGGAGTTGCCCCTGGCCAGCTACGGCCGCATGGCCGAGCTCTCGCCCGGCAAGGACACCACCACCGGTCACTGGGAGTTCATGGGCCTCGTGCTGGAGCACCCGTTCCGCACGTTCGAGAAGTTCCCGCCCGCGGTAATGGACGCGTTCGACGCCCTCACTGGCCGCGGTCATCTGGGCAACTACCCGGCCTCCGGCACCGAGATCATCGCGGAGCTGGGCGCGGAGCACCTGCGTACCGGCGAGCCCATCGTTTACACCAGTGCCGACTCGGTGTTTCAGGTGGCCGCGCACGTGGACGTAGTGCCCCTCGACACGCTCTACCGCTGGTGCGAGGGCGCGAGAGAGATCCTCACAGGTGAGCACTCCGTGGCGCGGGTAATAGCCAGACCGTTCACGGGGCCCGCCTCAGCGTTCGAGCGGCTCGGCGCGCAGCGCCACGATTACTCCGTGGAGCCAGCGACCGACACGGTCCTTGACGCCCTGAAGGCTGCCGGGCGGGAGGTCATCGGTGTCGGCAAGATCCCCGACATCTACGCGCACCGCGGCTTCACCCGTGAGGTGGCCAGCGGCAGCAACATGGAGGGCCTGGACCGCACCCTGGAGCTCTTGCGTGAACGGCCGCACGGCCTGATATTCACTAACCTCGTCGAGTTCGATTCGCTGTACGGCCACAGGCGTAACCCCGAGGGCTACGCTCAGGCGCTGCGCGACGTCGACGAGCGCCTCCCCGAGCTGCTGGAAGCCGTGCGGGAGGGCGACACCCTGATCATCGTGAGCGATCACGGTAACGATCCCACCTGGCCCGGCACGGACCACACGCGCGAGTACGGCATGCTGCTCGTGTACCGGCCTGGGGAGCCAGGCGCCAACCTGGGCACGCGTGAGACGTTCGCCGACGTGGGCGCCACGGTGGCAGCGAGCCTGGGTGTGGCCTGGAACGGTCCGGGCGAACCCGTATAACGTCAGGCGCCCCGACCTAAGCGGTCGGGGCATCTGTCGTACTGGTGCTGTTTCTAGACTGGGCCGTCTAGGCCCCGTCCGGTCACTCGGTTACGAGCTCGATCAGCGCTTCCTGCGTGCCGTCTCCGCGGCGCGTGGTGAGGCGGTAGATGCGGGTGTAACCGCCGGGGCGCTCGGCGAAGCTCGGGGCGATCTCGTTCATCAGCTTGCGCTGGACGTCGTGATCGTGGATCTCGCGCGAGATGAGGCGGCGGGCGTGTAGGTCGCCGCCGCGGGCGGTGGTGATGAGCTTCTCCACGTACGGCTGGAGGTTCTTGGCCTTGGCCAGCGTGGTCTTTATGCGGCCGTGCCGCAGCAGCGCGGTCGCCTGGCTGCGTGCCAGGGCGATGCGGTGGCTGCTGGAGCGACTGAGTTTGCGGCCGCGCGATAGGTGACGCATGCGTTACTCCTTGAGTTTCAGTCCGCGCGCCGCGAGGCGCTCCTTGATCTCTTCCAGCGACTTCTCGCCGACGCCGCCGACCTTCTTCAGGTCGCGCTCCGACAGGGCGAGCAGTGCGTTCACGGAATCGATGCCCTCTTCCTGCAGCGAGTGCAGCACCCGGCTCGAGAGGTCGAGCGACTCGAGGCTCATGGTGACCTCTTGCTCCTCGGGCTTCGGGTCCGGCGTCACGACGCTGGGGATGCTGATGACCGGGGCCGCGTCCTCGTCCTGCAGGGCGCCGTTGCCGCTGAACACGCTGAGCTGGTTGCGCAGGGTGTCGACGGCCATGTCCAGCGCGTCGCGCGGCTCGACGCTGCCGTCGGTCCACACGCGCAGGGTGAGGCGGTCCAGGTCGGTCTTCTGGCCCACGCGCGTGTCTTCCACGCGGTAGGCCACGCGCCGCACCGGGGTGTAAACGGCGTCGACGGGTATCGAGTTGATGCGATCCTTGGTGCCGTGGATCTCGGCGGGCACGTAGCCCACGCCGCGCTCGACGCGCACTTCCATGACCAGGCGGCCGCCCTTGGAGAGCGTGGCCACGTGCAGGTCAGGGTTCACGACCTCCGCGTTGGAGGGCACGTCGAACTTGGCGGCGGTAACGTCGCCGGCCCCTTCAGCCCTGAGGGTGAGGGTGACCGGGTCGTCGTCGTACATCTTCACCACGAGGTCCTTGAGGTTGAGGATGATCTGCATGACATCCTCCTTGACCCCGTCGATGGTGGAGAACTCGTGAAGCACATCCTCGATGTACACGCTGGTGACGGCGGTACCCGGGATGGACGACAACAGGATGCGGCGTAGCGGGTTGCCGAGGGTTACGCCGTAGCCGCGCGGCAGGGGTTCTACCACGAACTCGGCGTAGCTGCCCTCGGTCTTCGATTTGAACTCTGGGATTATTTGCACCAGTACCTCCTCGGTAGCGACTTAGATCGAGCGTGTACGCCGCTCAGCGAGAGTAGTACTCGATGACCTGGAGCTCGTTCACGGGCACCATGATGTCTTCGCGCGCCGGGCGGTGGAGGAACTTGCCCTTCATCGCTTCGGCGTCGAACTCGAGCCAGGGGTTCAGTTGGCCGCGCTTGCGGTCCTCGATGTTGGCGTGGATGAACGGGTTCTTGCGGGCCTTGGCGGCCACTTCGATCTCGTCACCCGGGCGCACGCGGTAGCTGGGCACGTCGACGCGCTTGCCGTTCACCAGGATGTGGCCGTGAGCCACGAACTGGCGCGCCTGGCGGCGCGTGTAGGCGATGCCGAGGCGGTAGACCACGTTGTCGAGGCGCGACTCGAGCAGTTGCAGGAACACCGTGCCGGTGGAGCCTTCCTGTTTGGCAGCCTCGTCGAAGAGGTTGCGGAACTGCTTCTCGCTCATGTTGTAAAGGAAGCGCAGCTTCTGCTTCTCGCGCAGACGCACCCCGTAGTCCGACGGCTTCCGGCGCCGGCGCTGGCCGTGCTGGCCCGGCGGGTACGGGTGCTTCTCCATGTAGCGCTGCACCTTGGGCGTTTCGGTCAGGTTCACGCCTTCGCGGCGGCTGATCTTTACTGCTGGTCCTCTGTACCTTCCCATGTATCTCCTAGGCCCCCATCATGGGGCCGCGTCCAAGATCCTTACGGACGCTTCCGCTTGCGCGGGCGGCAGCCGTTATGCGGGTGGGGGGTGTCGTCGATGATGGTGCGGACGTTCACGCCGGTGGCCTGAATGGAGCGGATAGCCTGCTCCCGGCCGGAGCCCGTGCCGCGGATGATGATGTCGACCTGGCTGACGCCCATGTTCTGCGCCTTGCGGGTGGCGTCGGCGGCGGCGAGCTGAGCGGCGTACGGGGTGCCCTTCTTGGAGCCCTTGTAGCCGATGGAGCCAGCCGAGGACCAGGCGACGGTGTTGCCGCCCATGTCCGTGATGGTGACGATGGTGTTGTTGTAGGACGCGTGGATGAACGCCTTGCCCTCGGTGAGCTGGCGCTTGACGCGTTTCTTGGAGCTCTTGCTGGATGTGGCCTTAGCCATGACTCAAGTGCCTACTTCCTCGGGGCCTTCTTCTTGCCGGCCACGGTGCGACGCGGACCCTTCCGGGTGCGAGCGTTGGTCTTGGTGGACTGACCGCGCACGGGCAGGCCGCGGCGGTGACGCAGGCCGCGGTAGCAGCCGATGTCCATGAGACGCTTGATGTTCAGCTGAACTTCGCGCCTAAGGTCACCTTCGACCTTGTAGTCGCGGTCCACTACCTCGCGGAGGCGCGATACTTCGGTCTCGGTGAGGTCCTTAACGCGGGTGGTGGGGTCCACTTCGGCCTTGGCGAGGATCTCGCCGGACCTGGACCAGCCGATGCCGTAGATGTACGGCAGCGCGGCCTCGATGCGCTTCTCGCGCGGCAGGTCTACGCCTGCGATACGAGCCATGGTTATCCCTGCCTCTGCTTATGCGTGGGGTTGGCGGTGCAGATGACGTACACGCGGCCGTGCCGGCGTACCACCTTGCACTTGTCGCACATTGGTTTGACTGAAGCCCTTACCTTCATGCTTCTCTCTCCTACTTGCGGTAAACGATGCGGCCCTTTTCAGGGTCGTAAGTGCTGATCTCGACGACGACTCTGTCGCCGGGAAGAATGCGGATGTAGTGCCGGCGCATCTTGCCACCTACGTGGGCAAGGATCTCGGGCCCTGCGTCCAACTGGACCAGGAAGGTCGTGTTGGGACGTGCTTCCAGGACTACGCCTTCGGTACGAATAGTGTCCTGCGTCGTTTCCTCTTGGCGTTGCTCGCGTGGCTTCCTGGGGGGACCCGATCGTCTACGCGCCATGCACACCTCCTTCTGCGGCGGGGCTGGTTGCGCCCTCACCACCTCCTGCAGTCAGCACCCATGGGCCGTCATCTGTGATGGCCACGGTGTGCTCAAAATGTGCCGCCAGCGAACCGTTCTCGGTGGAGGCCGTCCAGCCGTCGTCGGCGATCACGACGCGTGCGCGCCGCTGAGCCACCATGGGCTCTATCGCCAGTACGAGGCCGGGACGGAGAACTGGTCCGGTTCCGGCACGACCGAAGTTCGGCAGTTCGGGGCCCTCGTGGAAGTCGCGACCGATGCCGTGACCCACGAACTCCCTCACTACCCAGTAACCAGCCGCTTCGACGACGTCCTGTATGGCCGCGGAAACATCGCCAAGGCGGGCGCCCGCATGTGCCTTCTCGATGCCGGCGGTCAGGGACCGCTGGGTGACGTCGAGCAGGCGGCGGGCTTCGACGGAGACGTTACCAACCGGGTACGTGACGGCCATGTCGGCGTGGTACCCGCGGTAGTGCGTCCCGATGTCGATCGACAGAATATCGCCTTCCACCAGAGGGCGGTCGTCCGGGAAACCGTGGACGACGACCTGATTGGGGGAGGCGCAGATCGAGGCGGGAAAGCCGTTATAGCCCTTGAAACTGGGCTTTCCGCCGCGTGAGAGGATAGCAGATTCGGCCGCCTCGTTCAACTCGGCGGTGGTGACACCGGGAGCGACCAGGCTAGCGACGACCTCCAGAGCCTCGCGGTTGATCCGCCCGGCCTCGGCCATCACCTCCAGTTCGCTGCGGCGTTTGAGGATCACTCGACCTCCGTCGCCAGCGTGTCCTGCACGCGGGCGGTGACTTCGTCGAGGGGGCCGACACCGTCGACCGAGCGCAGCTTGCCCTTGGCGCCGTAGTACTCGAGGAGCGGCGCGGTCTGCTCGCGGTAGACGCGCATGCGGGTGCGGATGGTGTCCTCGTTGTCGTCCGAGCGGCCTTCCTGCTCGGCGCGCGTTACGAGGCGGCGCACCAGTTCGTCCTCGTCGACCACCAGTTCGATGGCCAGGTCGACCTGCGCGCCGTACTCACCCAGCAGCTCCTGCAGGGCGTCCGCCTGGCCGGTGGTGCGAGGGAAGCCGTCGAGCAGGGCCCGCACCGGTTCCTGCTTGTCGAGCTCGGACTTGACCATGCCCATGATGATCTCGTCGGGCACGAGCACGCCCTCGTCCATGAGCACCTTGGCCTCACGGCCGAGCTCGGTGCCCCGCCGCACGTGGTCGCGCAGCAGGTCGCCGGTGCTCAGCTTGGTGAGTCCGCGGAACTCCGCGAGGCGCTGCGCCTGCGTGCCCTTGCCGGCTCCCGGCGGGCCCATCAGCAGCAGCACTTCGCTGGTCTCATAGGTCACTAGAATCGTCTCCCGCGACCGCGGATGCGGCCCTTGGCCACGAAGCCTTCGTAGTGCCGCATCATGAGCTGCGATTCGAGCTGGCGCAGGGTGTCGAGCGCCACGCCGACCATGATGAGGAGGCCCGTGCCGGACAGCGCGAACTCGAGGCCCTGCACGCCGGTGATCCAGGCGAGGATCGTGGGCAGCGCGTTGACGGCGCCGAGGAAGAGCGCGCCCCACAGGGTGATGCGCGCCGTGATTCGCGTGAGGTGGTCGGTGGTGGGCTGGCCGGGGCGCACGCCCGGCACGAAGCCACCGTACTCGCGGAGGTTCTCGCTGATCCTGCGGGGATCGAACGAGATCTGCGTGTAGAAGTACGTGAAGCCCACGATGAGGAGGGTGCTGGTCACCAGCCCCTGCCAGCGCATGGGGTCGAACCAGGCCGTGAGCGCGATGGCGAAGTTGTTCTCCGGGAACGCGCCGAGGATGGTCTGCGGCAGGATGAGGATGGCGACCGCGAAGATGATGGGGATGACACCGGCGGCGTTGAGGCGCAGGGGGATGTAGGTGGTCTGGCCACCCATGACCTTGCGCCCTACGACCTTGCGGGCGTACTGCACGGGTATTCGCCGCTCCGCCTGTTGCACCAGCACCATGCCCGCGATCGTGATGATCAGCAGGATCAGGTAGAACGCCAGGCCGAACACGTTGGACTCGCCCGCCCCGATCAGCTGGAACTGCTGCGTGAGCGCGGTGGGGATGGCGGCCACGATGCCGGCGTAGATGATGAGCGAGATGCCGTTCCCGATGCCGTACTCGGTGATCTTCTCGCCGAGCCACATGACCACCGTGATACCGGCGATCTGGGTCACCAGGACCACGAACCAGAAGAACGGGCCGTTAGCCCAGCCGACCTTGAGAGCGCCGGAGGGCCCGAGCAGGGCGATGGCCAGGAACAGCGCCTGGATGGCGCCGAGCGCGGTGGCGCCCCAGCGCGTGTACTGCGTGATCTTGCGCCGCCCTTCCTCGCCTTCCTTGGAGAGCTTCTGGAGGGGCGGGTAGGTGGACGTGAGTAGCTGGATGATGATGCTCGCGGTGATGTACGGGATGACGCCCAGCGCTGCGATGGAGAACTGCTCGAAGTTGCCGCCCGAGATGAAGTTGAGCAGCCCCAGTGCGCCGGTACCGAACCCGCTGGCGCGCAGCGCCTCGATGTCCACACCCGGTGTCGGGATGTGAGCCATGAGGCGGTACACCGCCAAGAGCCCGATAGTAACGAGCAGCTTGGCCCGCAAGTCCGGTATCACCAGAGCATTGCGAAAGGCCTTGAGCATCCTTACTTCTCCTCGTCGGTGACGGGGAGGACGACCTTACCGCCAGCGGCGGTGACTGCCTCGACGGCGCCCTTGGAGGCGGCGTCGACGGTGATGACGAGACCCTTCACGGTCAGCTCGCCGTCGGCGAGGAGCTTGACCGGGTGGTCGGTGCGGCGCACGAGGCCCGCGGCCGTCAGCTTGGCAGCGTCGATGGCGTCGCCTTCGGCGAAGCCGTTGAGGTCACGGAGGTTCACGAGTTGCAGCGGGTCCTTCACGCGGTTGAAGCCACGCTTGGGGAGGCGCATGATCAGGCGCGAGCGCCCGCCTTCCCAGCCGGCGCCCTGCGAGAAGCCACTGCGGCTCTTCTGGCCCTTCTGGCCGCGGCCGGCGGTCTTACCGCGACCGCTGCCCAGACCACGACCCACACGGCGGCGGCTCTTCTTGGAGCCGGGTGCGGGCTTGAGTTCGTTGAGCTTCACTGCTTCGCCTGCCCTTCGATGGTCAGCAAGTGCTCTACCTTGCGCAGCATGCCGCGCGTGCTTACGTTGTCGACTACCTGACGGACGTCGCCGGTCTTACGCAGACCGAGCGCGTTCACGGTCGCGCGCTGATCTTTGGGAACGCCGATCAGGCTGCGCCTGAGGGTCACCTTGATCATTCTGCCAACTCCCGTTTGCGCTTGGCTTCGTCGTAGGTGCGCAGCTGCTTGAGGCCGTCGATGACCGCGTAGGCCACGTTGGTCTGGTTGCGCGAGCCGAGCTCCTTGGTGAGGAGGTTGGTGTAGCCAGCCAGCTCGACGATGGCGCGGGGAACCATGCCGGCGATGACGCCGGTGCCTTCGCCCGCGGGCTTGAGCATGACGCGGCTGGTGCCGTGTGCGCCCACCACTTCGTGGGGGATGGTGCCGCCCTCCTCGATGGGTACCTCGATGAGGTTGCGGCGGGCCACGTACTGGCCCTTCTGCACGGCCACGGGCACTTCACGCGCCTTGCCGAGGCCGACCCCTACCCTGCCCTCACCGTCGCCGATGACCACCATGGCGCCGAAGCGGAAGCGGCGGCCGCCCTTGTAGGTCTTGGCGGTGCGGCGGATGAAGATCACCTTGTCCTGAAAATCGGTATCAGCCATCAGAAGTCGAGGCCTCCTTCACGGGCCCCTTCTGCGAGGGCCTTCACGCGACCGTGGTACCTGAACGAACCGCGGTCGAAAACGACGCTCTTGGCGCCGGCGGCCAGAGCGCGCTCGGCGAGCGTCTGCCCGACCTGCTTGGCCTGCTCGGTCTTGTTGCCCGACAGCCCCAGCTCCTTGCTGTTGGCGGCGGCCACGGTGACGCCCTTGGCGTCGTCGATGACTTGCGCGTAGATGTGCTTGGCGCTGCGGAACACCGAGAGCCTCAGGCGGTCGGTTTCAACCTGCCTGCGCAGGCGGCGCCGCGTGCGGTTGGCACGACGTTCCTTGCGGATGCTTGCGTTCATGTTCATCTAGTTAGCCTCGGCTCTCAGCGTGCTGCCGTCTTGCCGGCCTTGAGGCGCACTACCTCGCCGGCGTAGCGGACGCCCTTGCCGTGGTAGCTGTCGGGCGGGCGGACTGCGCGGATGTTAGCGGCTACCTGACCGACCAGGTGCTTGTCGATACCGCTGACGGTGATCCTGGTGGGCTCGGTGGCCTGGATGGTGATGCCTTGCGGCGCCTCAATAAGCACCATGTGCGAGAAGCCGAGGTTGAGTTCCAGCGCCGAGCCCTTGTTCTGGCAGCGGAAACCGACGCCGTGGATCTCGAGCTTCTTCTCGAACCCCTCGGTCACGCCGACCACGGCGTTGTTGATGAGGGTGCGCGCCAGACCGTGCTGCGCGCGGTCGGTGCGGCTGTCGCTGGGGCGGCTGACGGTGAGCACGCCGTCCTCGAGCTTGACTTCGAGGCGCGGGCTGAACACCACGTCGAGGTTGCCCTTGGGCCCCTTAACGCTGGCCTTGCCGGGTTCGGGGAACTTGGTCTCAACGCCCTTAGGCAGGGTGATGGGTGAGCGGCCGATGCGGCTCATTACCAGACCTCGCAGATGATCTCGCCGCCCACGTTGGTGCGGCGCGCGTCGCGGTCGGCCAGCAGGCCGGCTGAGGTGGAGATGACCGCGATACCGAGCCCGCCGCGCACCACGGGCACGTGCGACGCCTTGGCGTACGCGCGGCGGCCCGGGGTGGAGACGCGCTGAATGTAGTGGATGACGGGCGAGCGCTTGTGGCCGTACTTGAGGCCGATGCGCAAGGTGGGCTTGCCGTCCTTGTCGGTCTCTTCGACCGACTTCAGGTAACCCTCGGTTACCAGGAGCCGCGCGAGGGCGGCTTTGAACTTGCTCGCCGGCACATCGACGCTGGCGTCGCTGTTAGCGACCGCGTTGCGGATGCGCGTGAGCATGTCTGCGATTGGATCCGTCTGCATTTACCTTCCTCCGTGGGGGCGGTTTCCGCGCAAGCGCGCCGACCTGAACCCCGAGATTGCTGCGTCTCGCTTGCTGCGCCTTGCGGGCGCGGCACTGCTCACCAGCTGGACTTGACTACGCCGGGCAGGTAGCCCTTGTGCGCGAGTTCGCGCATGCAGATGCGGCAGACGCCGAAGTCGCGCAGGTAGGCGCGGGGACGACCGCAACGGCTGCAGCGCTGCTCCTTGCGCGTGCTGAACTTGGGGGTGCGCTTGGCCTTGGCTATGTGTGCCTTGGTTGCCACTCTTTATCCTCCTTACTTCCTGAACGGCATGCCGAGGAGCTCCAGCAGGCTGCGGGCTTCCTCGTCGGTCTTGGCGGTCGTGACGATGGTGATGTCCATGCCACGGGTGGCGTCGACCTGGTCGTAGCTGATCTCCGGGAACACCATCTGCTCGCGGATACCGAGGCTGTAGTTGCCGCGGCCGTCGAAGCTGTTGCTGGGCACGCCGCGGAAGTCGCGCACGCGCGGTAGGGCGATGTTGACCAGGCGGTCGAGGAAGGCCCACATCTTGACGCCGCGGAGGGTGGTCCGCAGGCCCACGGGCATGCCGGCGCGCAGCTTGAAGTTGGAGACCGACTTCTTGGCGCGGGTCACGGCGGGGCGCTGCAGCGTGATCTGGGCGATCTCGCGGGAGGCCTTCTCGATGACCTTGGAGTCCTCGCGCGCTTCGCCTACGCCCATGTTGACCACGATCTTCTCGACGCGCGGGATGGCCATGGGGTTGGTGTAGCCGTGGCGCTCGGAGAGCTGCGGCAGGATGGCCGCGTAGCGCTTCTTGATGGGTAGTTCTATCTTCTCCATGCTCCTCACTCGTCCAGCTTCGTGCCGCTGTCGACGGTGTAGCGGTGCTTAACACCTTCGTCGTCGAAGCGGTAGCTGATGCGGGTCGGTTTGCCGCTCTTAGGGTCGAGCAACTGCACGTTGCTCAGGTGAATGGCAGCTTCCTGCTCGACGAAACCGCCGCGCGGGTTCTCCTGGGTGGGGCGCTGAGCCTTCTTGATGATGTTGACGTTCTTGACCAGAACGCGGCTCGTGTCGCGGAACACCGCGATGACTTCGCCCTCGGAGCCCTTGTGCTTGCCGGCGATGACGCGCACGTTATCGCCCTTCTTGATGCGACTCTTGACTTGTGCCATCAGAGCACCTCCGGCGCCAGCGAGACTATGCGCATGAAGCGCTTCTCGCGGAGTTCACGCGCCACGGGCCCGAAGACGCGCGTGCCGCGCGGTTCGTTCTGAGGGTTGAGGATGACGGCGGCGTTGCTGTCGAAGCGGATGGAGGAGCCGTCCTTACGGCTGACTTCCTTCTTCGTCCGCACGATAACGGCCTTGACCACGTCGCCCTTCTTGACGGCGGCGTGGGGGATGGCGTCCTTGACGGAAGCAACGATGACGTCACCTACGCTGCCGACCCACTGCTGCCCGGTGCCGAGCACCCGGATGCACTGGATGCGGCGAGCGCCGGAGTTGTCGGCGACATCGAGG
>JBAYRM010000021.1:0-20161 GCA_041676665.1 Trueperaceae bacterium | reverse complement strand
GTATCATCGCCGCATGACAGGGCAGGAAAGCGTCCGCTACCTGGCCAGCGCAGCCAACCCTCACTTGAAAGAGCTGGCACGGCTGAAGGAGCGCCGCGGCAGGCGCAAGGCTGGGCTCTACCTAGTGGAGGGCTTACGCGAGGCTCAGCGCGCCCTGGACGGCGGGGTGATCGCCACCGAACTGCTGCTGGCGCCCGACATTGTGAGCGCCCCGTCGGAGACGCTCGCCGGTTTGCTGGAGGCCGCGCGCGTGGCCGGCGCCGAGGAGGTTCACCTCTCCCCCGCCGCGTTCGCGCAGCTGAGCTTGCGCGATAAGCCGGACGGCGTGGTTCTGGTGGCGCGCAGCCGCCAGCTGAGCCCGGCCTCTGCCGGTCTGCATGCCGACTCGCTGGTACTCGTGGTCGACGGTCTCGAGAAACCCGGCAACCTGGGGGCGCTCATGCGCACGGCTGACGCCGTGGGGGTAGACGCCCTGCTGTTATGCGGTTCTGGCAGCGAGGCTGGCGGCACGGACCTGGAGAACCCCAACGTCATCCGGGCCAGCATGGGCAGCGTCTTCGCTATGACCACGGCCACCGGTAGCCGGGCCGAGGTCGCGGCGGCCCTGGCCGGGGCCGGGCTGCGCCTGGTGGCCGCCACGCCGCACGCCAGCGGATCGATGTGGGACGCGGACCTCACGGGTGGCGTGGCGCTGCTGCTGGGCACCGAGGGCGCTGGCCTGCCACAGTGGTGGCTAGGGCGCGCCGACCTGCATGTGCGGATCCCCATGCGGGCAACCGCCGCCGACAGCCTCAACGTGTCGGTGGCCGGCGCGGTGCTGCTGTACGAGGCGTTGCGGCAACGCAGTGCCGGTCCGCAGTGACCGGCGCCGCGCAGCAGCTACTCGGACTGGTCTTCGGCCGCCTGCCCCTTAGCTAGCAGATCCTTGACCGTCTGGCGGAAGTCCTTACCCTCCAGCGGCTTCATGATCACCTCGTCGGCCTGGCTCTCCCAGGCCCGCCTGAGCGTTGCGTCGTCGCGCAACGCCGTGAGGATCACAACGGGCACGTGCTTCAGGCGTGGGATGCGCTTCATGCGGTCGCACACCTCGATGCCAGTTAGGAACGGCATCTTCACGTCGAGGATCGCCAGGTCGGGGGTGTGCTCCTTCAGGAAGTCAAGCGCGGCCTTGCCGTCTTCTACGGTGGTCACGTCGTAGCCGTCTACGCTGAGGAGCATCTCCAGGATCAGCCTCTGGCCCGCCAGGTCGTCTGCGACGAGTATCGAGGCCTTCTTCTCTTCAGTCACCAACCAAGCTTATGCAATGTGGCGCCGGAGCGCCAGTGCCGCGGGCCATGTGTCGCAGAATGCCTGGCAGTGGGCACTCGGGGGCTTTAGCTGTATCCTCGTGAAAACTACACAAGGAGTACCAACGATGCTCAAGGAGTTTCAGGAGTTCATAAACAGAGGAAACGTTCTCGATCTGGCGGTGGCCGTCATCATCGGTGGCGCCTTCGGCCAGATAACCACGTCGCTGGTCGACCAGGTGATCATGCCCGTCATCGGCCTGATCATCGGCGGCGTGGACTTCAGCAACCTCGGTTTCATCCTGCGGGACCGCGAGCTTTACGCCTCCGTGCACGACGCGGTGGCCGCCGGCGCGCCGGTCATCCAGCTCGGGGCTTTCCTCAACACGGTCATCAACTTCCTGCTCATCGCGCTGGTGCTGTTCTTCATCGTCCGGTCGTTCAACCAAGTCAGGACGCGCCTGGAGCGCAAGGAAGAGCAGGAAGAGGCCGCACCCGCAGCACCCGCCGAGGACGTCGTGCTCCTCACCGAGATCCGTGACCTTCTGAGGAAGCAGAACGCCTGAGCTAGTACAGGATCAGTAGTTCCAGGTTGGCGGGACCGGCGCGCAGCACCGGGTCCGTTGCCACCAGACCGATAGTGACCGGCCCCGTCAGCCGCAGGAGCATGTTCATGAACAGCTCCTCGGTTACGGGGCCGAAGTCTGGCAGCTGGCCGTCGTCGAGGCCCGCGCGGCGCAGCTTGCGCACAGCCTCCGCCTTGAGTTGCGTGATAGACGCCCGGATCTCGTCCTGGCTGGCGGGCAGGTCTGCGGTGCCCAGGTGCAGCGGATGGCTCACGACCAGCTGCCCCTGCCCGAACAGCTCGTTGTTCTCCAGCGCCTCCACCAGCACGTCGATGGTCGAGCTGATCTGGTTACTCGGGGAGATGAGGCGGATGAGGTCTGAGCCGGGCGTTTGCGTGATGACCTCGACCAGCATGTTCACCTGGTCAGGCGTAACCCTTATGCGCTCGACGCCGCGGCGCGCCACGAAGGTCGTGGCGTCGGCTATGAACGACGCCAGTTCGTCTCGGACCGCGGCGGGCTCCTGCGAGTGAATAGCGCCGGAGTAGATCAGCTGGTCCCGCACGAAGTAGACCTCGCCGCCCTCGAAGCGCTGGTAATCCTGCTGCAACTCCGCCAGCTCGCGCGCCTGCAGCTCTACGTCCCTTTGCAGGTCGTCGACCGCTGCCTGCAACTCCTGCACGGTGAGGTTGCGCGCCCGGATCTCGGCCTCCAGCCGGTCGTTGAACTCGGCCAGCGAGCGGTTCTGCTGCTGGATGCGGTCGTTGTCCTCGGCCAGCGCCAGGTTGCTGTCGGCCAGGCGGGTGTTCTCCGCTAGGAGGTCCTGCGCCTGCTGGCGCATCTCAACCGCGCTGCGCTCCAGTTCCGCCAGCTCCTGGTTGAGGGCCCCCAGGCGCTCCGACAGGTCGGCGCTCTCCTGTAACGCAGTGTCGCGCTCCTGCTGTGCCTGCACCTGGTCCGCTAACGCCGCCTCACGGGCCGCTTCGGCCTCGGAGCGCGCGGTCTCGGCAGCGGCCAGGTCCTCCTGGGCGCTGAGCACCTGTTGTTCCGCTACCGCCAGTCGCTCGCCCACCACGGCCAGGCTCGATTGCAGGCCGTCTAGCTGCAGGTTGGCAGCGTCCAGCTGGGAGCGTGCCTCCTCGGCCTCGCGCTGCAGTTCGGCGGCTTCGGCCTGCGCCTGCTGAGCGGCCTCCCTGGCCGCGTCGGTCTCGGCGAACGCACGGTCGCGCTCGGCCCGCGTGTCCTCCAGGGCAGCTCCCGCCTCGGTCAGCTCGGCTTCCGTTTCTGCCAGGCGCGCTTCTGCCGCGTCGACCTCGGCCACCGCCTGCGCCACGACGGCTGTGGCCTCGCTGACTTGCTGCACGAGCTCGTCGCGCTGGCCCAGCAACTGGTCACGTTCGGCCAGAGCCGCGTCGCGCGCACCCACGGCAGCGTCGCGCTGCTCTTCGGCCGAGCTGATGGTCTCAAGCGCCTCGTCGAGTTCGCTCCGCAGGTCGCCGAGCTGAACGTTGGCATCTATGACCCTCTGGTCGAGTACCCGCTGCTGTGCGCGCAGCTGGTTTAGTTCGTCGAGTGTGCGCTGCACGTTCAGCAGCGTGCGGGTGGCGTTCTGGAACGCCAGCGCTAGCACGCCGATGGTGGTCAGCATGATGAGGATGCCAGCCACGACGCCTACGATGGCGCCAGTGGTCTTGGGCCTGGCGCCGAAGAGGCTCAGGCGCCTGCGGCCCACGTAGGCGCCCAGCCGGTCACCCAGGTAGGCGATGCCGCCCGCCAGCACGATGAGCACCAGCACCAGCAGTGCTATGAGGGTCATGCGCTCACCGGTCTCAGGGCGGTCAAGACGCCAGCCACCTCAGAGTTGAAACTCGCTGCCTAGGTAGTAGGTGCGTACATCGGGGTCCGCTGCGAACGCGTCGGGGGTGCCGTCGAAGCGCACCTTGCCGTCGAACATCAGCACCACCCTGTCGGCGATGGCGAGGGTCTCTCGCACGCTGTGATCTGTCAGTAGAACGCCGAGGCCGCGCCGTTCGCGAAGCTCGGCGATGATGGTCTGGATCTCGCGGATGGACTTGGGGTCCACGCCGGTGAACGGTTCGTCTAGCAGCAGGAAGTCGGGATCGATGGCCAGTGAGCGGGCTATCTCGAGCCGCCGCCGCTCGCCGCCCGACAGGGTGTCGGCCCTGTGATCAGCCAGGTGGCCGATGTGGAACTCCTCAAGCAGGCTCTCGGCGCGCTCGTGCTGCTCAGAGACGCTCAGGTCCTGGAACTCCAGGATCGCTAGCAGGTTCTCCTTGGCGCTAAGGCGACGGAACGCGCTCGGTTCTTGCGCCAGGTACCCGAGACCGAGCTTGGCCCGGCGGTACATGGGGAAAGCGGTGATGTTACGGCCACCAAGGTCGATGCTGCCGCCGTTGGGCCTTACGAAGCCCACGATCATGTAGAAACTGGTGGTCTTGCCGGCGCCGTTGGGTCCTAGCAGCGCCACGATCTCGCCTTGCCTCAGCACCAGATCGACGCCGTCGACCACCGTGCGCCTGCCGTAGCGCTTAACCAGCCCGGCCGCCCGCAGCTCCTTGCGGTGCGTGGCGGGGATACTGGCGTAGTTGCTGTTGGAGACGGGCTCTACAGCCTGCATATCGCGGATGCTACCACGCACCCCCATGAGACCCGGGTGAACCATCTCCTCTTGCTATGCGAAAAAAGGGGCCCGCGTTCGCGCGGGCCCCGATGGTCATACCCGTGGCTGTTCTCAGCCCTCTAGCGCCAGCAGGAACGGCTCCTCGAGAGCGCGGCATACCCAGCGCAGGAAGCGCGCGGCGGCGGCGCCGTCGATCAGCCTGTGGTCGTACGTGAGTGCCAGAGGCATCATCAGGCGCGGCTCGAACTCGCCCTTCTCCTTGTTCCATACCGGCTCCATGCTGGAGCGCGAGACGCCCAGGATAGCGACGTCGGGCGGGTTGACGATGGGCGTGAAGCCGTGCCCGCCTATACCGCCAAGGTTGGAGATGCTGAAGTTGCCGCCCTGCATCTCGTCGGGCTTGAGCTTGCGGTCGCGGGCCTTCTCGGCCAGTTCGCCGAGTTCGGTAGCCAGTTCGACCAGGTTCTTGCGGTCGGCGTCCTTGACCACCGGCACCAGGAGGCCGGAATCGGTGTCGACCGCAACGCCGATGTTGACGTACTGCTTATGCACGACCTCTTGCTTGACCGTATCGATACTGGCGTTGAAGTCAGGGAACTTGCGCAGGGCGCCAGCGATGATCTTCAGGAGGATGGCGGTCGGCGTGAGCTTGGCGCCCGCCGCTTCGACCATGGGCCCGTACCGCTTACGCGTGACCTCCAGCTCGGTCACGTCGGCTTTATCGAAGTGCGTGACCATGGGAACGGTGCCCCACGCGGTGCTCATGGAGCGCACCGTGGCTTTGCGGATACCGCTCATTGGCGAGCGCTCCACCTGACCCCAGCGGCTGAAGTCTGGCAGTTCGAAGGCGGGCGCCGCGGGCGCGGACGGTGCCTGGGCGGGTGCTCCGCTGGCGAAACCGCGCACGTCCTGTGAGGAGATGCGCCGCATGACGCCCGTGCCGGGAACCTGGTGGATGTTCACGCCCAGTTCACGCGCCAGGCGCCTGACGGAAGGCGCCGCCGGCACGAGTCCGCCGTGGCCGTTAGCGGAGGCGGGCGCCGCTCCGGCCGCTGGTGCGGGCTGCGGCGCGGCGGGCGGCTGCGCTGCGGGCGGCGGCGCCTTCTCGGCTGGCGCCGGCGCGCTCTGGCTGTCGTCAGCCGCCGCGGCCTCTTCGGCCTGCGGCTCGGGCGCGGCGCCTGCTGCGGGCTGGTCGCCAGCTTCGTCCACCACCACCAGCACGGAGCCTACGGCTGCGTCCTCGTTCTCTTCGACGTTGATCTGCGTCACTACGCCCGCCGCGGTTGAGGGAACCTCGACCACGGCCTTGTCGGTCTCAAGCTCGACGAGGGGCTGATCTTTCTCGACCTTATCGCCGACCTTCACTAGCACGCCCACAACGGTGCCGTGCTCGATCCCTTCGCCGATATCCGGTAGTTTTACTTCTGTCGCCACGCGTGTTCCTTTCTCAGCTCAGTCGACGTAGGGGTTGGCCTTGTCGGGATCGATGTCGAGGGCGGTGCGCGCCTTGATTAGCGCGTCCTTGTCGAACTTGCCCTCGTCTGCCAACGCCTTGAGCGTAGCGAACGCGATGTGCCGGGCATCGACTTCGAAGAAGTCGCGCAGTTCAGCGCGCGCCTCGCTGCGCCCGTAGCCGTCGGTGCCAAGACTGACCATCGGCCGCGGCAGGTGCCGCGCCAGCGAATCGGGAAGGATCTTCATGTAATCGCTAGCCGCCACGAACACGCCCTTGGTGTCCTTCAGGACGCTGGCCGCGTACGAGGTGCGTGGCTCCTTGTCGGGGTTCAGGCGGTTGTAGCGCTCGACCTGCAGGGCGTCGCGGTGCAGTTCCTTGTAGGAGGTCACGCTCCACACGTCCGCCGCTACCCCGTAGTCTGCCTCGAGCAGGTCTGCGGCCTTGAGCACCTCGGTCATGATGGTGCCCGAGCCGAACAGCTGCGCTTGCAGCTTGGCGCGCTTCTTGGCGCTCTTGCGGAAGAGGTAGAGGCCCTTCAGCACGCCGTCCTCGAGCTGCTCCCGGCTCAGGTGCTCGGGTGCGCCCGGCTGCCGGTAGTTCTCGTTGGAAACGGTCACGTAGTAGAAGACGTTCTCCTGCTCCTGGTACATGCGGCGCAGTCCCTCGCGCACCACGATGGCCAGCTCGTGCGAGAAGGCCGGGTCGTAAGCCAGCATGTTGGGGACCGGGTAGACCAGCAGGTGCGAGTGGCCGTCCTGGTGCTGCAGGCCCTCGCCGGCCAGGGTCGTGCGGCCGGCCGTGGCGCCCACGAGGAAGCCCTTGGCGTGACTGTCGCCCGCCAGCCACATGAGGTCGCCCACGCGCTGGAAGCCGAACATGGAGTAGTAGAGGTAGAACGGCACCGTGTTCACGCCGTAGTTGGCGTAGGCGGTGCCAGCGGCCACGAACGACGCCATGGCGCCCGCCTCGGTGATGCCCTCCTCCAGGATCTGGCCGGTGTTGGACTCCTTGTAGTACATGAGGTGAGCGGAGTCCACGGGCTCGTAGAGCTGTCCGACGGGCGAGTAGATGCCTATCTGGCGGAAGAACGCCTCCATGCCGAAGGTGCGCGCCTCGTCGGGGATGATGGGCACCACCAGCTTGCCCCACTCCTTGTCGCGCAGCAGCTTGCGCATGACGTTGACCATGACCATGGTGGTCGAGACCTCGCGCTCCTCCGACGAGGCCATGAACTCATCGAACGACTCCGCGGCGGGGGCCGCCAGCGGCTGCGCCTTGACGGTGCGCTCGGGCAGGAAGCCGCCCAGCTGCTCGCGGTGCTCCATGAGGTACTTGTGCTCCGCGCTGTTCTCGGGCGGGCGGTGGTACGGGGTGGTGGCGATGTCCTCGTCGGTGATCGGCAGGTTGAAGCGGTCGCGGAACGCCTTCATCTCGTTCTCGTCTAGCTTCTTCTGCTGGTGGGTGATGTTCTGCGCTTCGCCAGCCGTGCCCATGCCGTAACCCTTGACCGTGCGGGTGAGGATGACCGTCGGCTGGCCCTTGTGCTTGGTGGCGCGGTCGAAAGCCGCGTACACCTTCACGGGGTCGTGCCCGCCGCGGTTGAGCTTGGCGAAGTCGGCGTCGCTCCAGTCCTCGACCAGGGCCTTCAGTTCAGGCGTGTTGAAGAAGCGCTCCTTGAGCTCCTGGCCTCCGAAGGCGGCGTAGCGCTGTGACTCGCCGTCGACCAGCTGCTCGAAGCGGCGGATGACGTGGCCTTCCTTATCGCGGGCTAGCAGGTCGTCCCACGCGGAGCCCCACGCCACCTTGATAACGTTCCAGCCGGAACCCTTGAAGATGCCCTCGAGCTCCTGGATGATCTGGCCGTTACCGAACACCGGGCCGTCGAGGCGCTGCAGGTTGCAGTTGATGACCCAGATCAGGTTGTCGAGGTTGGCGCGGCTGGCCACGCGGATGGCGCCCAGCGTTTCCGGCTCGTCGGTCTCGCCGTCGCCGATGAAGGCCCACACCTTGCCGCTGCCCTTGGGGAAGAGGTCGCGGTCCTCCAGGTAGCGCCGGAAGCGCGCCTGGTAGATGGAGGTAATAGGACCAAGGCCCATGGACACCGTGGGGAAGCTCCAGTAGTCGGGCATGAGCCACGGGTGCGGGTACGACGAGAGGCCGCGCTTGTCCTGCAGCTCGCGGCGGAAGTTATGCATGTCCTGGTCGGAAAGCCGGTGTTCGAGGTACGAGCGCGCGTAGATGCCGGGGCTGGCGTGACCCTGGAAGTAAACGAGGTCCGCGTCTGGGCCCTTGGCGGCGCCCCGGAAGAAGTGGTTGAACCCGACCTCGTAAAGGATGGCAGCGGAGGCGTAGGTGGCGATGTGCCCCCCGATGCCGGGCGAGACCTTGTTGGCGTGCACCACCATGGCCATGGCGTTCCAGCGGATGAGGTTGGTGATCTTGCGCTCGATGTCGATGTCGCCCGGGTACTCGGGTTGCTCCGAGACCGGGATGGTGTTGAGGTAGGCGCTGTCGAGGTCGACCGGCAGGTCGACACCGTTGAGGCTCGCGTGGTCCTTCAGGCGGTTGAGGATCTCGAGAACGCGCTCAGGCCCGCCTGAGGCCAGCACGTAATCTAGCGACTCGATCCATTCGCGCAACTCGACCCGGTTCAGCTCTTCCAGCTCCTTGGGATCCAGCTGGGAACGGTCCAGGTCCAGCAGTTGGTCTAGAACGTCAACCATTCGGTTACCTCTCGTTCGTACCGCGAGCCGCGCTGGCGCAGAGGCGCAGCACCGGGCTCCGGCATTGTAGTGAGCGCCCACAGGCGCCCCGTCACCCGCGGCGTCAACTCGACCTACACGGCGCGCCCGCCGCAGGTGACGGCGCGCCTCATCACCGTCATTCTACGCCACCACCGGCGCGCCTCAGGGAGCCGCGCCAACGTAAGTAGGAACTCTCTCTTCGCTGGCTGGCTGCTCGCCTCAGGGCAGGCGCCGCAGGAGGCCCCTTACCACCTGCTCGGCGTTGCCAGCGGCTTCCCTGGTGAACGCCCTGAAGTCAACCTCGGCCGCGTGATCGGCGCTATCGGAGATCGAGCGGATGATCACGAACGGCACTCCCCAACGGTGGCACACCTGCGCCACGGCGGCCCCTTCCATCTCTGTGCACGCCGCGCCGAAGGCGCTGCGCAGGCGCTCGGTCGCCGCCTGGCTGGCCACGAACGTGTCGCCCGACGCCACGCGGCCCACGACCACGCTCAGGCCTTGCAGCTCGGAAGCGGCGTCCCGCGCCGCTGCGATCAGCGCCTCGTCGGCGCGCCAGGAGTGGCCGCTGCCTGGCACCTCGCCTGGCTGGTAACCGAGGCCCGTGACGTCGACGTCGTGCTGCACTGCGTCCGAGCTAACGACCACGTCGCCGACCGCTAACGCCGGGTCGACAGCGCCAGCCACGCCCGTGAAGATGAGGCGGCCAGCGCCCGCCGCCAGCAGCGCCTGAGTGAGCGCAGCCGCGTTGACCTTGCCCACACCGCACTCGGCCAGCAGCACGGGGCGCCCCTCGAGCTCGCCACTAAGCCACTTGAACGGGCCCTGGCCGCCCGGGAGCGGGTGCGCGAGCGACGCCTCGAGGCGCTCGACCTCCTCGCGCATGGCGCCCATCACCGCTGTCGGACCAGGTTCCAGGCGCTGCGCCGGGACGCCTTCTGCGCTCACCGCCTCAGGCCCGCGTTGAACACGGAGCGCCCGAGGTACGCGCCGGCGACCACGCCCACTGCGCCCAAACCGACCATCATGAGGAACCACTGGTCGAGGCCGCCGGCTTCCGGGCCGATGAGGCGCGTGAAGAGCACGCCGATCGCCAGCGCGAGGCCCGAGGTGATGGTGAAGCCGAACGCCTTGTCGTTGCCGCGGCGCAGGAGGAAGAGAGCAGAGAAGTAGCCGAACATCAGGAAGAAGCCTGCCCCGACAAGCGAGCTCTGCACGCCCGCATCCTCTGGCGGCACCGCCGCCTGCAGGATGATGAAGAAGACGGTGGCTATCATGAACCCGCCCGAGAACCGCCCCGGCATCTTCTTGCGCTGCTCGGGGGTGAGGCTACTAAGGCTCACGGGCGCCTTGGGCGCCTCCGGCTTCGCTCCGACCAGCCGGCGCTGCTTGCGCCGCTCCTTGATCTTGTTAACCTTGTCCTGCCGCGCCTGCTTCTTCTTCTGTTTGTCGCGGTCGGCCTTTTCATCGAGTTTCGCCTGCGCCCGGCGCAGCTGACGGTTCATGGCACCAAGCATAACCGCCGAAGGAGTGAGGTACGTTCGTGGCCCAAGACCTGCATGAAGCCGAGCTCTTCGAGGAGGCCGCCGCCAGGTTCGGCACCCCCACGTACCTTTACGACCTGCCCCGAATCAGCGACCAGGCAGAGAGCCTGCGACGCGCCTTCCCCACCGCGCACATGCGCTACGCGGTCAAGGCCAACGCGAACGGCGCCCTGCTCAGGCACGTGGCTGCGCTGGGTTTCGGGGCCGAGGCTCTGACCCTCGGCGAACTGGAGCGCTCGTTGCGGGCTGGCTTCGCGCCAGGGGCCGTGGTGCTGGGCGGGCCGGGCGTTACAGCTGAGCTGGCGCGCCGTTCCGTTGAGGCTGGTGTAAGCCTGGTGAGCCTGGATGGACCCGGCGTCTACGAGCTTTACAAGCCGCTGCTCGGCTGCGCTGCGGCGGCCAACCTGCGCTTCATGGTCAGGCTCAACCCCGGCTTCGATCCGGACACTCATGAGCATCTCGCTACCGCCGCGGCATCATCGAAGTTCGGCCTGGCCACGGAAGACGCTGCTCGGCTGGCTGAGTCAGTGGCCAGTGACGGCCGGCTGGCTGGCTTCCACGTACATGCGGGCTCCATGCTCACCAACGCCGAGGTGGCGCACATGGTGGTAGCCGCGCTAGAGCCGCTGTACGCGCGCTTCCAGGAGTGCACGCACGTCGATCTGGGCGGCGGTTTCGCGGTGCCTGGGGCGCCGCTGGCGCAGTTCGCCGCCGCGTACACGGGGTTCGCTGAACGTCACGGGGTCGAGCTGATCCTCGAGCCTGGCCGCTTCCTGGTGGCAGACGCTGGCGTGCTGCTCACGCGCGTCCTGCACGTCAAGCGCGGCGCTAAGACGCACGTTATCGCCGACGCCGGCATGGCCGACCTGCTGAGGCCGGCGCTGTACGGCGCCACGCACCCGGTGTGGCAGGTGGGCGCCGATCCCGCAGAAGCTACGCACCTGGCGGACGTCGACGGCCCGCTCTGCGAGAACGCCGACCGCCTGGCCCAGGCGGCGCCCCTGAGCACGGTAAGCGCTGGCGACCTGCTGGCCGTGCGGCAGGCGGGGGCGTACGGTTTCGCCATGGCCTCGAACTACGCGTCGAGCCTGCGCCCCGCAGAAGTCGTGTGGGACGGCGCCGCCTTACGTCTGGCCCGGCGCCGCGAGCGACCCGAGGACCTGTGGCGCCTCGAAACCAATGACTGAACCCGTGTCCCCACCGCGTGCCGGTCCAGCCACCGCGCGGCGGTAGACTCTGGGCATGATCAGCATCAGCGGTATCGGCGGCAGGTACCTGGGCAGCGGTTGGCAGACCACGGACCGGACATACGAGCTCAACTCGCCCATCGACGGCACTCCGCTCAGCCTAGTAGCCGACCTCGACGCGGCCGCGGCGCGACACGCGGCGGACGTCACCTGGCAGGCGTTCACTTCTTGGCGCAGCACCACACCGTTCGAGCGTGCGGAGCTGCTGCTGCGCTGGCAGAAGCTCATGCTGGCAAACGTGGAAAGCCTGGCCGAGACCATGGCGCGCGAGATGGGCAAGCCCCTGCGCGAGGCGCACGGCGAGGTCACCTACGCCGCTGGGTTCGTGGGCTGGTACGCCGAGGAAGCCAAGCGCATCTACGGGGAGACCTTCCCCTCGGCCGCGGGCCACAAGCGGCTCATGGCTCTACGGCAGCCAGTGGGGCCCGCCCTGGCGATCACGCCGTGGAACTTCCCGCTAGCCATGGTCACGCGCAAGGCCGCGCCAGCGCTGGCGGCGGGCTGCACGATGGTGCTGAAGCCAGCTGAGCAGACGCCGCTGTCGGCGCTCCTGCTGGGCGACCTGTGGCTCGAGGCGGGCGGACCCGAGGGCACCCTGCAGGTCTTGCCCGCCGCCGATCCCGTGCCCCTCACGCAGACCCTGATCGCCGACCCGCGCGTACGCAAGCTCACCTTCACGGGCTCCACCGAGGTCGGCAGGCTGCTCTACCAGCAGTCAGCGGCAACCATCAAGCGCATCTCGCTGGAGCTCGGCGGCCACGCACCGTTCATCGTGTTCGACGACGCCGACCTCGACGAGGCCGTAGCTCAGGTGCTTGCCAGCAAGTTCCGCAACTCCGGCCAGACCTGTGTGTGCACCAACCGCGTGTACGTGCAGGCGGGCGTGGTGGACGAGTTCACTGCCAGGTACGCGGAGGCCGCCGCGAAGCTGGTGGTCGGCAACCCGCTCGACGAAGCCACCGACATCGGGCCGCTGGTGGACGAGCAGGCTGTCGCCAAGGTGTCGCGCCACGTAGAGGACGCGGTCGCCAGGGGCGCCACGGTACTGACCGGCGGCGAGCGCGACGGCCTGTACTTCGCCCCCACCGTTCTGAAGGGGGTGCCGAGCGACGCGTTGATCATGCAAGAAGAGACCTTCGGTCCGGTGGCGCCCGTGGCGTCATTCGAGACGGCCGCCGAGGCGGTGGCGCTGGCTAACTCCTCGCAGTTCGGGTTGGCGGCCTACCTTTACACCAACGACCTCTCGCGCGCGGTGCGCGTGGCGGAGGAACTTGAGTACGGCATCGTGGGCGTGAACGACGGTGTGCCTTCGGTACCTTACGCGCCGTTCGGCGGGGTCAAGCAGTCCGGCGTCGGCCGCGAAGGCGGTCCGTGGGGGCTGGAGGAGTACCTGGAGACCAAGTTCGTCTCGGTCGCGCTTCGCAAGGAGCCGCTCTGACAGGCGGCGCCTCGGCGCCAACGCCAGGTGAGCTGCTGGCGCGGCTCAGGAGCACCGCCTTCGGTCAGGGCTCTGCTGGCGTGCCGGTCCTGTACCAGTACGCCTCGGACAAGCTGCGCGGCAAGCTCGGCGACCTGGCCGTGTTCGAGCGGGCGTTCGGCAACGAGCTTTACGCCCCGCTCCTGCAACATGATCAGCTGCGGGCGGAGCCGCCGACGGTCATCGGCGATTCCGCCCGCGCTCAGCTCGAGGTGCGGCGCGGCGGCGAGCTGGCGGTGTTCCAGGTCGGCATGGTCAGGAGCCGCCATGGTGACCGCGCTGGCGGCTGGACGCTGAGCGGCGTGTTCCGCGAAGGGGTCGACCTCTAGGCGCTGCGCGCCTCCCGTTTCTAGTTGGTGACGTCCAGCCTGAACTGCATGGGTCTCGTGCCGCCGCCGCGCGCCTCGATGGTGCCCCTCACGCGGTAAACGCCCGCGATCGCGTCGGCAGGCACCTGGACGCGGATCTCTGCCCAAAGGTCCGTGGTTGTGGTGGTGGTGCCGAACGCTTGGTTGGTGACCGTGGTGCGCTCCACCAGCATGCGTGACAGGTCGATCTGCCAACCGGTCGCGCCCTGAACGTCGTGCAGGCTGAAGTACGAGGTGGCGTCACCGATCTCGGACGCGAAGCCTGACGGGACCCAGATAGCAGCGCGCATGTCATCGGTGCTGATGCCGAACTCCTCGAGGGCGTAATCGACCCTCACGAACAGCGTGTCTCCGGCGGTCACGGGCAGCGCGGTGGTGCCTGCCGGCACCGCCACCGAGCTGCTGCTCCCCGCAGCCGGAGCGCAGGCGGCGAGCAGCAGGCCAGCCACGGCCAGGAGGAACAGGGCGGATCTGGTGGAACGCTGAGCGGCGTGTCTCATAGCGCTAGGCTAGCAGGTGGGGAACACGACTCCGCGTGCAGCCTAGTCGTTCTGTTCCTGTGGTCACCTCCAGCAGTGCGTCACGTGAGATGATGCCTGCAGCGGCGCTCCCAGGGGCCATCAAGGTCACGCCGACAGGACCGTGGTAAGGGCGCCGCCACGCCGGAATCGCCCGATGGATGAGAACCGAACCTCCCTCCCGACTCTCGCGCCGGTACCCGTGCGCCTCAGCGAGTCGCGCATGCGGCTCCTGCGCGAGCTGCTGGCGGCGCGCACCTCGGGCCGCACAGCCGACGAGCTGGCCGACGCGCTTGCGGTTTCGCGCAACGCGGTGCAGCAGCAGCTGACCGCGCTCGAGCGCGAGGGCCTTGTTGAGGTGCTGGAGCTGCGCAGCACCGGCGGCCGACCGAGCCGCGCCTACGCGCTTACCGAACCTGGTCTCGAGCTGTTCCCGCGCCACTACGCCCGCATGGCGGAGGCGCTGCTGCGCCACACCCAGGAGCTGTTCGGTGAGGAAGGGCTCCAGAAGGTGCTCGTGCAAATGGCCGACGAGCTGACGGCCGAGGTTGCTCCTCGGCTCGCAGGCAAGGCAGGCGACCAGCGTGTGCGCGAGGTGGTGCAGATCCTCGACGAGCTGGGTTACGGCGCCTACCTCGACGACAACGGCAACGTTCACGCTGTGAATTGCGTGTTCCACCAGCTGGCGCAGTCGTCCGACGCAGTGTGCCAGTACGACGCCATGGTGCTGCGCAACCTCCTCGGCGGCGACTTCGATCACCTGGCCTGCATGCGCGACGGGCGTCCCTCGTGCGTTTTCGCTCCGCACTGAACTGAAGCAACATCCAACGGCGTCGGTGCGGCGGTAGAGTCTGTCAGTGGCAGCGTCACGCGGCGCCTCAGCGGGCGCCGGTACCCACACAGCCAACTCCGCTTCGCTAGCGCCTCTGACGGTGGCCGAGGTCTTCCGTAACTGGCTCCCCCTCGCCGCCAGCTGGGCGGTCATGGGCATGGAGCTGCCGCTCGTCAGCGCGATCATGGCGCGGCAAGTCGACCCGGCTCTGCACCTGGCTGCTTACGGCGGCGTGGTGTTCCCGGTGGCCCTTATCGTGGAGGCGCCCGTGATCATGTTGCTGGCGGCCTCCGTGGCCCTGGCGCATGACAGGGCCTCCTACCGGCTCATCTACCGCTTCATGATGTATACCAGCGCCGCGCTCACGGTCCTGCACGCGTTGCTGGCTTTCACCCCGCTGTTCGATCTGGTCCTGGTGCCGCTGTTCGGTCCGCCCGAAGGGGTCATCGAGCCGGCTAGGCTGGGCCTCAAGATCATGTTGCCGTGGACCTGGGCTATCGGTTACCGGCGCTTCCAGCAGGGTCTCCTTATTCGCTTCAACCGCTCGCATCACGTGAGCATCGGCACCGTCGTGCGGCTCGTGGTCGTGGCCGCGGTGGCGCTGCTGGCGGCGTTCGTGTTCGGTGCGCCGGGGATAGTCACCGCCACGGCGGCGATCGCGGTAGGCGTAACGGTGGAGGCGGTGTACAGCGCCTGGGCCGTGCGCCCCGTGCTGCTCGGACCGCTCGCTCGAGCCGCCGAGGTGAGGCCCACGCTCACCCTGACCGCCTTCCTGGCGTTCTTCGTTCCCCTGGTGCTGACCAGCTTCCTGTCGCTCTTGATCCAGCCGATCGGCAGCGCGGCCATGGCGCGCATGCCGCAGGCGCTGGAGTCGCTGGCGGTGTGGCCCGTCGCCAGCGGGCTGTTGTTCATCCTGCGGGCGGTGGCGTTCGCGCTGAACGAGGTGGTGGTAGCGCTGCTCGACCGGCCGGGTGCGCTTAGCGCCCTGAGACGCTTCACCGTGCTGCTGGCCCTCGGGCAGTTGGCGGTCACGGCTCTGGTGGCGTTCACTCCGGCGGCGCGGTTCTGGTTCGCGGACGTGTCCGGCCTGGCGCCGACGCTCACGGTGCTCGCCACCGTGGGCTTCGCCTGGGCGGTGCTGTGGCCATCTCTCGACGCCTTCCGCAACCTTGTGCAAGGCGTGGCCGTGTACACGCGCCGCACGGGCGCCATCAGCTGGTCGATGGTGGTGTTCCTGGTCGTGACCGCCGCGATCCTCATAGGGGGCGTGGTGACCCAGCGCTTTCCGGCTCTGCCTGTCGCCATGGTGGCGTTCGTTCTGGCCACCGCCGCACAGGTCGGTTGGCTGCGGTTGGCGGTCCGGCGGGAGATGGCTGAACTCGCCCAGAGCTGAGCCCCGGGGGTGCCCGTCGCCGCAGGTACTAGCGCCAACCGCAGCCACCGTGTAGCATGTGCACTCGTTGAGGGGGAGTAGCCGCCCGCAGTTTGGGCGTTCGCCATCGTCAACACGGAGGTCATCGACCGCCCGGTGGCGAACACGAAGGCAAGACCCTTAAGGGAGGCCGTCGTGACCGAACCCCTCTGGGCATGGTTCGCTTTCATCGCTTTCGTCCTGGTAATGCTGGCTATAGACCTGGGCGTTTTCCAACGCAAAGCTCACATCGTCAAACCGCGGGAGGCCGCCATCTGGACGGCCACGTGGGTCACGCTCTCGTTACTGCTGGGCGTGGTCTTCTACTTCTGGCTCGGCTCCGAGAAGGCCGTGGAGTACATAACGGGGTACGTGCTCGAGTGGTCGTTGTCGGTCGACAACATCTTCGTGTTCGTGCTGGTGTTCACTTACTTCAAGGTGCCGTTCAAGTACCAGCAGCGGGTGCTGCTGTGGGGCATCCTCGGGGCGCTGGTCATGCGCGGCATCATGATCGTGGTGGGCGCAGCGCTCATCGATCAGTTCGCCTGGATCCTCTACATCTTCGGGGCCTTCCTGCTCTTCACGGGCTTACGCATGTTGTTCTCCAAGGACGGCGACGAGCAGGACTTCGACAAGAACCCCGCCATACGCCTGGTGAAGCGCGTGCTGCCAATCACCACCGAGTACGACGGGCAGAAGTTCTTCACCGTTCAGAACGGCGTGCGCATGGCCACGCCGCTGTTCCTGGCCGTGGTAGTCATCGAGTTCACCGACCTGCTGTTCGCGGTCGACTCGATCCCCGCCATCTTCGCCATCACCACCGACCCGTTCATCGTTTTCACGGCCAGCATCATGGCTGTGCTCGGCCTGCGCTCCATGTACTTCCTGCTGGCGCACGTGGTGCACCGCTTCGTGTACCTCAAGACCGGGCTTGCGTTCATCCTCGTGTACATCGGCGTGAAGATGTTGCTGCTCGACGTGCTGCATATCCCTGCGCTGGTGTCGCTCGCCGTCATCATCGGCATCCTCGCCATCAGCGTGGTGGCGTCGCTGCTGTGGGGCAAGCCGCAGGAACCGCACCACGTCGAGCAGGAGTCCACCGCCGACTAGGCCCTCGACCCGACGTTCATGGCTTGCCGCTACGTATGACCGGACGAGCTGCTAACGTTTAGGCGTGACTAACGAACCTGTCAGCGGCTCTCCAGATGCGCGGCTGTCGAGCTCGGTCGGCGATTACCTCAAGACCATCTGGCTCCTGTCCGCCAGCGGCGGTGGCGCCGTGGCCACGGGCGAGATCGCGCGCGAGCTGGGCGTCACCGCGCCGTCGGTGACGGGCATGCTCGGCAAGATGCACGCCCAGGGCCTGGTGCAGTACCAGCCCTACAAGGGGGCAGAGCTCACGGTCGAGGGGCGGCAGGAAGCGCTGCGCCTGGTCCGGCGCCACCGGTTACTTGAAACGTTCATGATCACGGAGCTCGGCTTCGGCTGGGACGAGGTGCACGCCGAGGCTGAACTGATGGAGCACGTGGTGTCGGACGAGTTCACGGAGCGGCTGGCGGCGCACCTCGGCCAGCCCCTCTTCGACCCGCACGGCGACCCCATCCCTCAGGCCGACGGGTCCTTGCCCAGTGCGCCTCACACGCCGCTCGCGCAGTTGCTGCCCGGTGAGCGCTTCGTGGTCCACCGGGTGCCGTCGCAGGACAGCGAGGTTCTCACGTACCTGGAGAGCATCGGGGTGGAGCCCGGCACCGAGCTGCGGTTACGTGGGCGGGAACCCGGCGGGAACCTGCTGCTGCTGGAGCGCACCGTGCCGGGCTCGCCCGGGGGTTCGGGCGAGCCTGGCGCCACCCGGCAACTGTCACTTTCGCGCGAGATGGCTGGCATGGTCCTCGGCCAGGTGCTGGGCGCCAGGTGAGTACCGCGGGTAACTGACCGGGCGCTGTGACGCCGCCTTGGCCCTGTTGACGAGGCCGTGAGTGCCGCGCAGAGCTGCTTGACAGGGGGCTTCGCTGGCAATATATTAGGCATACCTAAGTCCAGGCTTATGGACTAGCGAATAATGGAGTGATCCTCTTGCTAATACAAGCTGCCACCTCCCGCTCTACCGACCGACACCGCGCGGCCTGGCTGGCGGCGGCTCTCGTGGCGTTCTCTCTGCTCGCGGCGCCCGGCGCCGCGCGCGCGGCCACCCCCAACGTGGTGGCCACCGTCGGCATGATCGGCGACGTAGCCGCCCAATTGGCCGGAGAGTGCGCCCAGGTCAGCACGCTCATGGGGCCCGGCTCCGACCCTCACCTCTACCGGGCTTCCGCGGGTGACGTCCGGCTTATGGAGCGCGCCGACCTGGTGCTGTACGGCGGCCTTCACCTGGAGGCCAGCCTGGCGCGCGTGCTGGAGGGCTTCGCCAGCCGCACCGCCACCGTGGCGGTGTCGGAGGTGGCCGTGAGCCCTGCCGAACGCATCGCCGCCGGCACCGTGTACGACCCGCATGTGTGGATGGACGTGTCGCTCTGGCGCGGCGCCGCGCAGGTCATCGCCGACGCGCTAGTCGAGGCCGTGACGGCAGCGGGCGACACAGAGGGCTGCGCGGAGCGAATCACCGAGCTCCACGCCGACTACTCGACGCTGCTCGCGGACCTTCACACCTGGGCCGTGGAAGCCAAAGCGTCCATACCCGAGCGGCAGCGCATCTTGGTCACCGCCCACGACGCGTTCGCGTACTTCGGTCGCGCGTACGCCATCGAGGTCGAAGGCATCCAGGGCATCAGCACCGAGACCGAGGCCGCGGTGGCCGACATACGCCGGGTGGCGTCGCTGATGGTCGAGCGTGGAGTGCCCGCCTTGTTCGTGGAGAGCACCATCAACCCCCGCACGGTCAACGCCGTTCTGGAGGCCGTGGCGCAGCGCGGCGGCCACGCAACTATCGGCAGCCAGCTTTACGCAGACGCCCTCGGCGCCCAGGGCGAACCCGAAGGCAGCTACGTGGGCATGATCCTCCACAACGTGCGCGCCATCACCACGGCACTAGGCGGCCAACTACCCCAGCTACCGGCCAGCCTGGCGGAGTGGGAGGCGCGCTGGTGAGCCCTGCCGCGGCCGGACCTGAGGAACTGGCGGCGCGGACCGTGGACGCGTCGGTTCGTTACGGCAAGGTGTCCGCAGTAGAGCACGTTTCACTTGAGGTCCCCGTCGGCGTCATGGGCGCCATCGTAGGGCCCAACGGAGCCGGCAAGAGCACGCTCCTGAAGCTGCTCCTCGGCCTCCAGGACGACTACGAGGGAGAGGTCTACCTGCTAGGCGAGGACGTGGCGCGAAGCCGGCACAGGGTGGCTTACGTACCGCAGCGCTCCACGGTGGATTGGGACTTCCCGGCCGACGTGCTGGACGTGGTGCTCATGGGCCTTTACCGCGAACTGGGACCGCTGCGGAGAGTGGGTCGAGTCGAGAAAGCGAGGGCCCGAGCGGCGCTCGCTGAGGTCGGCATGGCCGACTTCGAACGGAGGCAGATCGGTCAGCTGTCGGGCGGCCAGCAGCAGCGCGTGTTCCTCGCCCGGGCGCTGGTGCAGCAGGCCGAGTTTTACCTGCTCGACGAGCCGTTCGCCGGCGTGGACGCCGCCAGCGAGCTGGCGCTGGTGCGGGTGCTCAAGCGCCTGAACGCGGAAGGGGTGACGGTGCTGGCCGTGCACCACGACCTCAACACCCTGGAGAAGTACTTCGACTGGCTGGCGCTCCTCAACGTGAGGCTAATGGCGCAAGGACCGCTGGCCGCCACGCTCACGCCGGAAGCGCTGCAGGCGGCGTACGGCGGCCGGCTGCCCAGCATGGCGGAAGCGCCACCCGCTGAGGGACCGAACCGTGCGCTGCTCCGCGCCGAGGCCTCAGCCGGCAGGAACTGAGCGGGCTGGGACCATGCTGGAGCTCCTCACCGACCCCACCGTCATCACCGTTTCGCTCGGCGCCCTCATGCTGGGCCTCACTTCCGGCGCACTGGGCACGTTCGCGGTTCTCAGGCGGCAGAGCCTGCTCGGCGACGCCATGTCGCACGCCGCTCTGCCGGGCGTTGTAATCGGT